>JAUSBQ010000202.1 GCA_030651965.1 Pseudolabrys sp.
CGACTTTCTTTTCTTAAAACAAGACGTCGATGGCCGGGTCAAGCCCGGCCATGACAGCTTTGAATGTCGCGGCGATTTTATTTTGGCGTGGTGCTTTTGCCGCCGCCGAACAGGCGGACAATGAAATTGTGCCCCGGCATCGCGGCGCGCTCGATCGCGCGCTCGGCGCCTTCATCGGTCAATCGCGTGCGCGGCCACCGATAGATCAGCCCGTGCATCAGCCAGATGATCAGGAAGGTGAACACGCCGGCGAAGATGACGTCGCTGACGAAATGCCCGCCGGCCATCACCCGCATCACCGCCATGGCGGTGCCAAGCGCCAAAGCCGAACCGACAGCGACGGCGCGCCAGGGCGGCGGCGCCAGCACCGCCGGCGCAATGGTCCAGAACGCGCCGGAGACGTCACCGGACACGAACGAGCAATTGTTCGGGCAATCGCCCCGCGTGCTCCACCACGGAACGAATTTTTCAGGGCCGCCGAGTTGCTGCACATCGATCGGCCGCGACCGGCCCCAATGATCCTTCAGCACGACGTTGACGAGCAACCCCGGGCCCAGCGCCATCGTCGCGACCAGGAACAGAATCGCGCGGCCGGAGATCAACAGCTTGCGGCGCGGCAGGAGGAGCTTCCAGGCGAGCGCCACCAGCACCGCCGTGATCAGCAAGGTGCTGATCCACAGCCCGGCATCGCGCGCGAACATCAACGGCGGATAAATGCGCCAGGCGAAATTATTGTTGCCGTCGCTGAAGCCGTGAAAGTAACGCGAGACCCGCAGATCGAGGTCCGGATAGAGTCCGAACAGCAGACCGGTGACGACGGCGATGCCAAGCGCGATCAAAAGCCCGGTACGGTTCATGCTTGTCCCTTGCAGATGCGCGGGTCTAGCCGACAGCGGTCAAAATGGAAAGACAGGGGCGCGCAGGCGCGGCGATTTGACTTAAGCGGCGCGCGGCTCGCGCCAGCGTCCGGCCTTGCGGCCGGCAATCACCCAGTAAACCAGCCCGAACACCGCACCCGCGGCCGCGGTGATTTCCAGCTCGCGCGACACCAGCGGCGGCGGCCTGTCGATGGATTCTTCATACGATGCCGGCGCCTGCCCGCTGCCGTAATAGGCCAGCAGCAGCATGACGGCGCCGCCGGCCGCGTTGGCGAGTAGCGAGCGGATCTTGAAGGCTTCGGCCAGCGCGATCAGAATTATCAGCGGCAGCAATCCGGCCGCGCCGGTCGCGGTGGCGCCGAAGAAGGCCGTGCCCCAGAACACAACGCGCTCGCCCACGTCGCCGCTGGCGCTGGCCCATTGCGGCCCGAGCACGCCGAGCGCGATGGCAATGCCGCTGGCGAGGCTCGCCACCATGACGGCGAAGATGATGACAAAGATACGGCCGATGAGGGACATTGAGGCCTCAACTTTTCCCGGGCGCGACGCCGCACGAAGTGCTGCGTCGCAGACCCGGGATCGTTACGGGTTCAGGGGTTGGAACGGCCCCGGATCTGCGGCGCAGCACTTCGCTTCGCTCATGCTGCACCGCGTCCGGGGAAAGGATCAATCCGTCATTGCCATGGCGCGCAGCGCCAGGCGTTCGCGCGCGGTCATCTTCTCGGTCGCGCTCTTGAGTTGGCCGCAGGCGGCGAAGATGTCGCGGCCGCGCGGCGTGCGCACCGGCGAGGCATAGCCGGCGTCGAACACGACCTGCGAGAATTTCTCGATCTGATCCCAGTCCGAGCATTCATACTTCGTGCCGGGCCACGGATTGAACGGGATGAGATTGATCTTGGCCGGAATGCCCTTGAGCAAGCGCACTAGCGCCTTGGCGTCTTCGATGGAGTCGTTGACGTCCTTGAGCATCACATATTCGAAGGTGATGCGCTTGGCGTTCGACGCGCCGGGATAATTGCGGCAGGCTTCCATCAATTGCGCGATCGGATATTTGCGGTTGAGCGGCACCAACTCGTTGCGCAATTCATCGCGCACCGCATGCAGCGAGATCGCCAGCATGCAGCCAATCTCCGTGCCGGCGCGCTCGATGTTCGGCACCACGCCGGAAGTCGACAGCGTGATGCGCCGCTTGGAAATGCCGAGGCCTTCGCCGTCCGCCATGATCAAGATCGCGTCGCGCACCGCGTCGAAATTGTACAACGGCTCGCCCATGCCCATCATCACGATGTTGGTGACGCAGCGCTCACCGGTCGGGATCACGCCGTCGGTCGGCCGCGTGCCGCCCGGCCAATCGCCGAGACGATCGCGCGCCGCCAGCACCTGACCGGCGATTTCGCCGGCGGTGAGATTGCGCACCAGACGCTGCGTGCCGGTGTGGCAGAACGTGCAGGTCAGCGTGCAGCCGACCTGGCTGGAAACGCACAACGTGCCGCGCTCGGTGTCGGGAATGTAGACGCACTCGACATCGTGCGGCAGCTTTGAGTCCGGATCGCCCGGCAGCCGCAGCAGCCATTTGCGCGTGCCGTCGACCGACACCTGCTCGGCCACTACTTCCGGCCGCGCCACGGTGTAGCGTTCGGCCAAAGCCGCGCGCAGCTCCTTCGACATCGTCGTCATGCCGTCGAAGTCCGTGAAGCCGCGGTAATAGATCCAGTGCCAAAGCTGCTGCACGCGCATCTTGCGCTGCGCCGCCGGCACGCCGACTTCGCCCAGCACATCGGCGAGCTCGCTGCGCGACAGCCCGACCAGCGACGGCTTTGCCGGCGCGACATAGGCCTCGAGCGGGGCTTTCTCGACGAAAGGCGTGGGGGCCGACGCGGTTTCTACTCGACTGATCATCGGCTCGGGTCATCATGGCCGCGCGGCGCGCGGCTCTCACGGCAATATAGGGTGCCGGCGCCCTACTTACACTCCGCCGCGACCTTGTCGAGCGCCTCGGCAATGCCTCTGAGCGAATAGGTGTCGGTGGTCTTGGTGCCGCGCGACGACTCGGATTTGACCACCAGGTCGGCGCCCTTGCGCATGGCTTCCACCATCTGCGTTTCCTCGGCGGCATTCTTGACCCAGGCGCCGTCGTTCTGGGTGTACATGACGTAGGTGGCGGAACCGACGGTGGCGTTGGCGTCGTGGCTGGGCTTCTGCGGATAGCCGACGATAACCGAGACCTCGTTCTTCACCTTTTCGGCCGGCCGCGTCGAGATGAAGGCATAGGACGCATCGCGGTTGCGGCCGGCGGGCTCCGTCGTGGCCGAAGTCGGCTTGGACAGCGCGAAGCAGACCTTCTTGCCGCCGGGGCTGGCCGTATAGGCGCCCCAGTCGCCGAACTGGCCGAGCAGCACGGCCTGGTCGCTTGGGTTTGTCGATTTCGGCTGGGCGGTGGCGACGCCCGGAATCAACACCAGAGCAATGGCAGCGCTGAACAAGGCAAGTGCGGGGCAGTGGCAATTCTGTTTCTTCATCGGGCCCTACCGGCTGTCGTGAGCGACGCAATTACGTCAGGGAATCGCTGATATTAGCCCCTTATGGGTCAATATCGGCAATGTGAAGGCAGGCGAAACCTCACCCGCCCCGCAGGATAGCCGCAAAAAGTTAATGGCCAAAACCAGAGGTCCACGCCGCGATGACGCCCATCCAATGACGGCCTATGCCGTGCTACAAATATTGTCCCGCACGCAATGACCCGGACCCCAAAGAAAGCCTCATGAAAGCCCTGCTCTGCACCCATTACGGCACGCCCGACGATCTCACTCTGGCCGACATCCCCGAGCCGACGCCCGCCGCCGGCGAGGCCGTGGTGCGCATCGAGGCGGCAGCGCTGAATTTCTTCGACACGCTGATCATTGCCGGCAAGTACCAGACCAAGCCGGCGTTCCCGTTTTCGCCCTCGGCGGAGTTCGCCGGCGTCGTCGAGAGCGTCGCGCCCGACGTCACCGAGTTGAAGGCCGGCGACCGCGTCGTCGGCATGAACGGCTACGGCGCCGCCCGCGAGATGATCGCCCTGCCCGTCGCCAAGCTGGTCAAAATCCCGGACGGCCTCGATGCCAACCGCGCCGCCGGTGTGTCGGTGACCTATGGAACCACGCTGCATGCCCTCAAGGACCGCGCCAGGCTGAAAGCCGGCGAGACCTTGGCCGTGCTCGGCGCTTCCGGCGGCACCGGACTGGCGGCGATCGAGCTCGGCAAGATCATGGGCGCGCGCGTCATCGCCTGCGCCTCGTCGGCCGACAAAATCGCCTTTTGCCGGAAGCATGGCGCCGACGAGGGCATCGACTACGCGGCCGAGGATTTGAAGGACGCGCTGCGGCGGCTCACCGACGGCCGCGGCGCCGATGTGATCTACGACCCGGTCGGCGGCGCTTACACCGAGCAGGCTTTGCGTTCGATCGCCTGGGAGGGACGCTTTCTGGTCGTCGGCTTTGCCGCCGGCGATATTCCCAAGCTGCCGCTCAATCTGGTGCTGTTGAAGAGCTGCGACGTGCTCGGCGTGTTCTGGGGCGCGTGGACGGCGCGCGATCCGGAAGGCCATCGCGCCAATACCGCGCAGCTCTTGAACTGGGCGCTGGAAGACAAATTGTCGTCACATATCCACGCGGTCTATCCGCTGGCCGACGCCGCTGCCGCGCTCAAGGCCATCGCCTCCCGCGAGGTGATGGGCAAGGTAATTTTGCGGCCTTAGAGGCGGGCCAAGGCGTCGCGCGCCGCGTCGCGGTGTCGCGGCTGCATATGGCTCGCCACCAGCTTGATCGCGGCGGCGAGCACAGCCGCATCGTCGGTGAAGCCGAGCACCGGCATGATGTCCGGCATCACGTCCAGCGGCAGCACGAAATAGGCCAGCGCGCCGATCAAAGTGCCCTTCACCTTCAGCGGGGTGTCGCGATCGAAAGCGCAGTAGTAAGCGGCGAGCAGGTCCTCGGCGAACGGAACGCGCGCAGCGACGCGGCGCGCCTTGCGCCAGACTGTGCGCCGCAACGAAGAGTCGCTGTCGTCCTGTTCGAATGCCGATTGTGCGTGCGTCATGGGCTTAATTTGGGGACCGTTTTGGCCAGTGCAAGACTGCTTCAACCTCATCCTGAGGAGCCGCGCGCAGCGCGGCGTCTCGAAGGATGGGCCACATGGTTCGAGACGCGCCTGCGGCGCTCCTCACCATGAGGGTTGAGGGTTAGCGCGCGATTCTGTCCATTGCCTCGGCCAGCGTGATGTCGAGGTCGGTGACGCCGTCGGCGTCATGGGTCGATAAAGTCACCTCGACGGTCTTGTAGACGTTGAACCACTCCGGATGGTGATCCATTTTCTCCGCCACCAGCGCGGCGCGGGTCATGAACCCGAAGGCCTGGTTGAAGTCCTTGAATACGAACTTCCTGGCGATGGCGTCGCGGCCGGAGACCTCCGACCAGCCCGGCAATTTGGCCAGCGCGGTCTTGCGGGCGTCGGCGGTCAGTTTCCGCGGCCGGGCATTTTGCGCCATGTCACGATCCTCCCAGGGTGAACGTGCGACCCTCGCAAAGGGTTCGTACCGATACTACCTTTCTAGGGGCGTCTTCGACCATATGAGGCTGGCATGTCCTGGTCACTGAATATCGGCACCGTTGCGGGCACGATCGTGCGCGTGCATCTGACCTTTCTGCTGTTCCTCGGCTGGATTTTCGCCGCCAGCTACGCATCCAGCGGCGCGGCCGCCGCGTGGGACACCCTGCTTTTCATCGTGCTGCTGTTTCTGTGCGTGCTGCTGCATGAATTCGGCCACATCTTCACCGCCCGCGCCTTCGGCGTGACCACGCCTTACGTCACGTTGCTGCCGATCGGCGGCGTCGCCCAGCTCGAGCGCATTCCGGAACAGCCGGGCCAGGAATTCCTCATCGCCATCGCCGGACCTCTGGTGAACGTCGCGATCGCGTTTCTGCTCGTTCTGTTCGCCGGCGCGCAGTTGAACGCCGGCGCCAGCGCCGTCGACAACACCCAGATCGCCATGGTCGATCGCCTCGCCGCGGTGAACCTGTTCATCGCGCTGTTCAACATGATACCGGCTTTCCCGATGGACGGCGGGCGCGTGCTGCGCGCCGCGCTGGCCTCCAAGCTCGGCTATGTGCGCGCCACCGAGATCGCCGCGTCGATCGGCCAGTTCGTCGCCTTCGCGCTCGGCTTCATCGGGCTTCTGTTCAACCCGATCCTGATCTTCATCGCTATCTTCGTCTATCTCGCCGCCTCGTCGGAGGCGCATATGGTTGCCTTGCGCGCGGTGTCGCGCGGCGTGCCGGTCAGCCACGCCATGATGACCCAGTTCGCAACGCTGATGCCGGATGCTCATGTCGAGGAGGCGGTGCAAACTTTGCTCGCCACCAGCCAGGGCGAATTCCCGGTCGTCGACGGCGCCGGCAAGCCGGTCGGCCTGTTGGGGCGCGCCGACATCATCAAGGCGATCAAGACCCTCGGGCCCGACGCTCGCGTCGCCGACGCGATGGCCGCCGAACTGCCGACCATCGGCCATCGTCGTTCGCTGGAGGACGCTTTCAAGCTGTTGCAGGAAAAGCAGGCCCCCGCCGTCGGCATTACCGACGCCAGCGGCGCGCTGGTCGGGCTGGTGACCTCGGAAACCATCGCCGAAATGGTGATGTTGCAGAACGCGCTGCCGCCCGGCGGCAGGATCGGACCCTGGAGCCGGCCGGCGGGCGCGTAAAACGCCTCAGAAATCGGCAGAATCGGCCATTTATCGGCTTAACTGCGTTGCCGACATGCGCTATAGGGCGGTTGCTTCGCGCCGTTTCGTGACTATATTGCGCCGCAATAGCGTCGCGTCGCGGGTCCCACAGGATTGCCCTCCGGCAATCCTGTCGCTTTTTGGGAACGGGCTTTGTTCGGAAGCCCTATGTGGACCCCCGCTTTCGTTTTGGAACCTGACTATGGATATGCGCAACATCGCCATCATCGCGCACGTCGATCATGGCAAAACTACTCTGGTCGACAAGCTGCTGCAGCAGTCCGGCGTCTACCGCGCCAATGAGCGCCAGGTCGAGCGCGCCATGGACTCCAACGATCTCGAGCGCGAGCGTGGCATCACCATTCTGGCCAAGGCCGCCTCGGTCGAATGGAAGGGCACCCGCATCAATATCGTCGATACGCCGGGCCATGCCGATTTCGGCGGCGAAGTCGAACGCATCCTCAACATGGTCGATGGCGCGCTGGTCCTGGTGGACGCCGCCGAAGGTCCGCTGCCGCAGACCAAGTTCGTGGTCTCCAAGGCGCTGAAGATGGGGCTCAAGCCCATCGTCGTCATCAACAAGGTCTACCTCCCCGACGCGCGCGCCACCGAAGTGCTCAACGAAGTATTCGACCTGTTCGCGGCGCTCGACGCCACCGACGACCAACTCGATTTCCCGATTCTCTACGGCTCGGCCAAGCTTGGCTATATGTCGACCTCGCTCGAAGGATCGAAGGAAGACGGCATGACGCCGCTGTTCGACCTCGTGCTCAAGCACGTCAAGGCGCCGGCCGTCGATACCGGTCCGTTCCGCATGCTCGGCACTATTATCGAAGCCAACCCTTACCTCGGCCGCATGATTACCGGCCGCATCACCTCGGGTTCGGTCAAGCCGAACCAGATGGTCAAAGTGCTCGACCGCGACGGCAAGCCGATCGAATCCGGCCGCATCACCAAGGTGCTGGCGTTCCGCGGTCTTGAGCGCGTGCCGCTCGACGAGGCCGAAGCCGGCGACATCGTCGCGCTGGCCGGCCTGCCCAATGCCACCGTCGCCCACACCATCTGCGACCCGTCGGTGGAAATGCCGATCCCGGCGCAGCCGATCGACCCACCGACTTTGTCGATGACCTTCCGCGTCAACGATTCGCCGCTCGCCGGCACCGAAGGCACCAAGGTCACCGGCCGCATGATCCGCGACCGCCTGATGCGCGAGGCCGAAGGCAACGTGGCCTTGCGCGTGCGTGAAAGCGACGACAAGGACGCCATGGAAGTGTCCGGCCGCGGCGAATTGCAGCTCGGCATCCTGATCGAGACCATGCGCCGCGAAGGCTTCGAACTGTCGGTGTCGCGACCGAAAGTGCTGCTGCGCAAGAACGACAAGGACGAGCTTGAAGAGCCGATCGAGGAGGTCGTCATCGACGTCGACGAGCAGCATTCCGGCGTCGTCGTGCAGAAGATGTCCGAGCGCAAGGGCGAGATGATCGAGCTGCGCCCGTCCGGCGGCGGCCGCGTCCGCATGGTGTTCTACGCGCCGACGCGCGGCCTGATCGGCTACCAGGGCGAACTACTCACCGACACGCGCGGCACCGCCATCATGAACCGGCTGTTTCACGCCTATGAACCGCACAAGGGCCCGATCCAGGGCCGCCGCAACGGCGTGCTGATCTCCAACGAAAAGGGTGAAGCCGTCGCCTACGCGCTGTGGAACCTGGAAGACCGCGGCCCGATGATGATCGAGCCGGGCTGGAAGGTTTACACCGGCATGATCGTCGGCGAGCACACCCGCGACAACGACCTCGTCATCAACGTGCTCAAGGGCAAGCAGCTCACCAACATCCGCACCACGCAGAAGGACGAAGCCGTCCGCCTGACCCCGCCGATCCGCATGACGCTGGAAAAGGCGCTGGCCTATATCCAGGACGACGAGCTGGTCGAAGTCACGCCGACCTCGATCCGGCTGCGCAAGAAGCTGCTGGACGAAACCGACCGCAAGCGCTTCGACCGGTCCAAGGAAGCGCAGGTCGCTTAACGTCTGCGCCGGTGTTGTGTCCCAATATGTGACGCAATGCGCCTACGGCGAATCAGGGACTTAAAAAACCCGTGCATGGCTTCAAGCCGGCACGGGTTTTTTCATGCTTGAAACGAGCGCCGCGCATGGGGCATTCGACGCTTTTCTATCGGACTTCATTGGCGAATTCGTCACTGTGGCCGGTAATCCACACCATTAACCCATCGTTAACGATAGGGCTTGAAGGGCGCGGGGTTGCTTGCTTGTATTCGTGAATGAGCACGACCCTTATCGAGATTCGACGCGCCAGGTCCGCCGACGCCTCAGACGTCGCGGGGACCCATGACGAAGCATGGCGCGCCGCCTATCAGGGCATCATCCCGGGCAACGAACTCGACAAGCTCATCAACCGCCGCGGACCGGAATGGTGGGATTCGGCGATCCGCAAAGGCAGCCGGATCACCATCCTGCAATTCGGCGACAAGATCGCCGGCTATGCGAATTACGGCCGCAATCGCGCGCGCAGCCTGTTCTACGAAGGCGAAGTCTACGAGCTGTATCTGCGTCCGGAATTTCAGGGCCTCGGCTTCGGCCGCCGGCTGTTTTCCGCCGCGCGCAAGGATCTGGTGCAGAGCGGCTTGAAGAGCCTCGTCGTCTGGGCCTTGTCCGACAACGAGCCGGCGATGGAATTCTATCGCGCCCTCGGTGGCCGCGCCGTCGCCCGGTCGTCGGAGAAGTTCGGCACCAAGACACTCGACAAGGTCGCCTACGCCTGGCCGCAGAACTAGCTTTTAGATCGCCGGCGCCGGCAGGCCGTTCTGCGCACAGGTCGCGCGTAGCGTATTGAGAATCAAACAGGCAATCGTCATCGGCCCGACGCCGCCCGGCACCGGTGTGATCGCGCCGGCGACCGCGCTCGCTTCCGCATAAGCGACATCGCCGACGATCTTGGATTTGCCGGCCTCGCCCGGCACGCGATTGATGCCGACATCGATCACGGTGGCGCCCGGCTTGATCCAGTCAGCGCGGACGAATTCGGGTTTGCCGATGGCGGCGATCAGGACGTCGGCGCGGCGGCAGACGGCGGCGAGGTCGCGCGTCCTGGAATGCGCGACGGTCACGGTGGCATTCTCCGCCAGCAGCAATTGCGCCACCGGCTTGCCGACGATGTTGGAGCGGCCGATCACCACCGCCTCCAGACCGGCGAGCGATGGCAGCACTGTCTTCGCCAGGATGACGCAGCCGAGCGGCGTGCAGGGCACCAAAGCCGGCAGGCCGCTGCCGAGCCGGCCGACATTGAGCGGATGGAAGCCGTCGACATCCTTGGCCGGGTCGATCGCGGCGATCACCTTCTGCCCATCGATCTGCGGCGGAAGCGGCAGTTGCACCAGGATGCCGTTGACCGTCGGGTCGGCATTCAGCGAGGCGATCAAGGCCAGCAATTCGGCTTCGCTGACGCTTTCCGGCAGATGCCGGTCGATCGGGGTCATGCCGGCGCCGGTCACCGCTTTGGATTTGTTGCGGACATAGACTTCGCTGGCCGGATTGGCGCCGACCAGCACCACCGCGAGGCCGGGCGTCATGCCGTGCGCCGCCTTTAGCTGCGTCACGTCCGTGGCGATGCGCGTGCGCAATTCGGCGGCGATTGTTTTTCCGTCGATAATCCGTGCGGTCATGGTCACCCCTTTTGCGCCAGCCTTTAGCGCGCCGCGCAGATTTTCTCCAGTGCTGTCATCAGCGTTGGGCCGTCGCCCAAAATCATCAGCCGCTTGGTACGGGCGGCGGCGCCGGCAACAACAACAACATCACGCCGTGGCACCCCCACCGCTTTGGCGATCAGCCGGCACAGAGCCTCGTTGGCTTCGCCCTCGCTGGGCGCGGCGCGGACGCGGGCCTTGAGCACGGCGCGGCCATCGCTCAGCGTCTCGACGCCGTCGATGGCATCGCGCCCGCCTTTCGGCGTCAGGCGCACAGTGACGCTCACGCCCCCTGCCGCAAGCACCCAGGGCGGCACGATCGTCTAGACGAAGACCTGAATGTACAGCCAGAAAATGAGCTGCTTGAGGAACAGCAGGCCGATGATCAGGATCACCGGCGAGATATCGATGCCGCCTAGATTCGGCATGATGTTGCGGATCGGCCGCAAGGCGGGCTCGGTCACCCGATAGAGAAAGTCGCCGACCGAATTGACGATCGGGTTGCGGGTGTTGACGACGTTGAACGCCACCAGCCAGGACAGCACCGCCGATGCGATCAAGATCCAGATATAGAGGTCAATGATCGTCGTAATCAGCCAAAGAAAGGGATTCATCAGGCGCTCCATCGCGTAGCCTAAGGTGACGAATAGCCGCTTGCAGGCTTCAGGAAAAGGGGTTCCGGCAATTTGATGCGCCGGATCGCCAGAAGGCTGCGGAACACCCGAAAGGACGGCTCAAGACCGATCCTTGACAGGCCAGATACCGGGCCCTAAATGGCGGCCACTCGCCTAAAGCTGCGGGCAACCAAGCCGTTGCCGAGCGTTGGGAAGGGGCCATAGCTCAGCTGGGAGAGCGCGTCGTTCGCAATGACGAGGTCGGCGGTTCGATCCCGCCTGGCTCCACCAACCTTCGCCCCTTCGGGGCTTCGGTTGGCAAGCCCCCAAAGGGCGAAGGTTGCCCGCCGAAGCTTTAGCGAAGGCGGGCGCTCTCAAAGAGCCAATTTTTTCTACCCTCCCACCTCGGTCTCGACCGATTTCGCCGCCGCCAACGGCACGTCGATTTCGCAGCGCAGCCCGTCCGGCGCGAACACCATCTTGGCGCTGCCGCCGAGTTCCGCCGCGATGCTGCCTTCGATCATCCGCGAGCCGAAACCGCGCCGTTGCGGTACGATCACCGGCGGCCCGCCTTTTTCGACCCAGTCGATGCGCAACTGCGCCGGCGTTTCGCCCTCCGCCGCGCTGCGCTGCCAGCAAATCTCGATGCGGCCATCGGGCGAAGCCAGCGCGCCGTACTTCGCCGCGTTGGTGGTGAGCTCGTGGAACGCCATCGCCAGCGTCAGCACCGCGCGCGGACCCAACTCGACATCCTCGCCGCGCAGAACGGCGCGCGCGCCATCGGTGCCGGCATAAGGCGCGACGCTTTCGGCGATCAGCGCACGCAGATCGCCGTTCTCCCAATGATGCACGGTGAGCTGGTCGTGCGCCCGCGACAGCGCGATCAGCCGGCCCTCGAAGCGCTCGCGGAATTCCTCCGGGCTTGCCACGCCGCGCGCGGTCTGCGCCGCCAATGACTGCACCCGTGCCAATGTGTTCTTGACGCGGTGATTGAGCTCGTCGATCAGAAGCTTCTGCCGCCGATCAGCCGCCTTGCGTTCGGTGATGTCCTGCACCACGCGCACGACATACAGCAGCCGGCCACTGGCGTCGCGCACCGGCGACGAACTCACCGACATCCAGATCACCCGGCCGTTTTTATGGTTAAAGCGTTTTTCCGCCGAGTAGAATTCCAGTTCGCCCGACACCTGCTGACGAAATCCCTCGCGGTCGAGATCGATGTCGGCCGCATAGGTCTTGTCGAACAGTCTGCTCGACAGTAGCTCTTCGCGGCTATACCCGGTAATCGCGCAGATCGCCTCGTTGACGCGCAGGAAGGTGCCGTCGGGCGCGACTTCGGAAATTCCGATGGCGACATGCTCGTAGGTTGCCGCCAGCCGCTGCTCCTGTTCGAGCCCGCGCAGATGCGACTGCTCCAGCGCATCGTTGATGCGTTTGCGCTCGGTAATATCCGTGAAGCAATTGACGGCGCCGACCAGTTCGCCTTTGCCATTGCGCAGCGGATCGATATTGATCGACACGTAGACCTGCGAGCCGTCGTCGTTCTTGACCAGGCGTTCGGCATCGCGCACCGGCACGCCGGTCGTCAGAACTTCGGCCAAGAGCGAGCGCGGCAGCGGCATGCCATCGAGATCGAAAAAACGGCGGTCGTCGCTGAACTCTTCGTGCGTCTGGCCCGGGCTGGGCACGCGGCCCCAGATTTCCACGGCACGCTTGTTGTATTGCAGGATGGTGCCCTGCGCGTCGACGATGAATGTCGGAATCGGCAGCAGATCAAGAATGCCGTCGGAGGCGCGCAGCATCGCGCTCAACGCCGCCGGAAAGGGTCGCTTCGAGGGCCGCCCGTTATCGCTCGAATCCAGCATTCGCGCGCCTCTCCGCGTGGCCCGTCCGCTCCCCATACCCGAGCGCAAACTTTCGGGCAGACGGCGATTTGTCAATGGCGGGAACCGGACGCTATTCGCCAGGGTTCCATAGTACCTCAGGCCTTTTGCGCGGCGCGGCGGCGGCTTTGCCGCGCGCCCACCATGCGCAGCAGCAGACGGCGCGGCAGCAACCTGGTGGCGAGCGTGACGAGCTTGTTGGCTAGCCCGGGCACAACGGTGCGCGTGTTGCTCATCAGGCCGTTGAAGCCGGCCTCGGCCACCGTCGCGGCGGTTTGCGACAGCATACCCGGCGCCCGATCGCCGGTGACGCCGGCCCGCGCGGCGAATTCGGTCGGCACCGGACCCGGACAGAGCACCGTCACCTTGATGCCGCGCGGCTTCAATTCGGCGTGCAGCGCCTCGGTGAACGACAGCACATAGGCCTTGGTGGCGTAATAGACCGCCGAGCCCGGACCGGGCAGAAAGCCGGCGACCGAGCCGACATTCAACAGACCGCCGCGATGGCGCTGCATGCTGTCGACGAAGGCGAGTGACAGATCGGTGAGCGTGCGCACGTTGAGGTCGATCATCGACAGTTGCTCGGCGCGATCGAGCGTCGCCGCGACGCCGACCAGACCGAAGCCGGCATTGTTGACGACATATTGCGGCTCGGCGCCCGAAGCGGTCAGCAGATCGGCAATCGCCTGCGCCGCATTGGCCAATGTAAGATCGGTGGCGATGACGATCGGACGCGGCGCGCCGCTCGCGGCAATTTCATCGGCGAGCAGATTGAGCCTGTCGGCGCGGCGCGCGACCAAAGCCAGCGCGTGCCCGTGGCGGGCAAAGACCCGCGCCAGTTCGGCGCCGATGCCGGACGATGCGCCAGTGATGAGGGTGACGGGCTTTAGATCGCTCATCAAACGTTGCCGCCCTTTGCTGCTTCCGCGACCCGCATGCGCAAGGCGATGCGCTGCTCGCGCGGAACATGGAGCAGATCGGCGGCGCGCCAGATCAGATTATCTTCAAATTCGGTCACGGCGCCGTCGGCGAAGACGATTTGCCACATCATTTCGACCAGCCGCGCGCGGGCGGCATCGTCGAGCGAACGATTGAGCCGCGTGGTGAACTGATAAAGATCGATGGCTTTCGATTCGGCCTCGGTCGCTTCCTCGACCAGCCTGTCGGTGGCGGCGTCGTCGAGGTTGAAGCGCTGCTTCAGTACGTCATGCAGCCGGGCGCGCTCGGAGTCGGAAATATTGCCGTCGATCGCGGCGGTGTGAACCAGCATGGTCGCGGCGGCGAGTCGATAATCGTTCTCGCCGTAGTCGTTCGCCGGTCTGTCGCCCTCGACGAGCTCCGCCATCATTTTTCGAAAGGCACCGAACATCGTTGGCTTATTCCTCAAGCGTTGCCGCGTGGCAAATCCATGAACTGTCAATGTAGGGTCGTTTTCGGCTTTTGCCCGTTACAAAACCGCAAGATTGGCGGATGCGCAGCATCGGCACCGCGCGTCATTGTGACGCCGGACTTTGCCATACGCGTCCCTCGCGAGAAAGCGCGAGGGGTGGAGCACCGAAAGGCGCATCCACTTAAGGCCCTCCGCCTGGCCTCTTGCGAGGCTTCGACGGAGCGCGCCATCAAGGCTGGCGCGACGCCTCTCGATGCTCCACTGCGGCGTTTTGTGTCCCCGTAGGC
Source organism: Pseudolabrys sp. (assembly GCA_030651965.1). Lineage (GTDB taxonomy): Bacteria > Pseudomonadota > Alphaproteobacteria > Rhizobiales > Xanthobacteraceae > Pseudolabrys. The sequence continues at coordinate 14,513 of JAUSBQ010000202.1, forward strand.
CGTGCTTCCTCACGGGCGCACCGGAAAAGCCACTCGGGCCTTTCCATCCGGGCGGCTCCCGCCACCCTTCGTGTCCCGCGCATCCAGCCATTGAAGGCAGCCCCTCATAGTGGGGGCGGACGGCTGGCCGGGGCCTCCCGGTGCCGGGGTTACAAATCCCGACAGCAGACGCCGCACCCACCCCGCGCCAACAGTGTCCTGCAGAACGCCCCTCGCGTTGGGGTAAGCATTGGGACTATATGGCTAGGTATATAGGGAAGTCAAGGGGCGATGATCGTCACAAGGCTGGGTCCCGCGGGGAACGAACGGGGTGAGGTGCCCGGGACACGAGTCCGCCCACAGGCCTTGGGACAAGTCGCGCAGCGGCGTTTCACGCCGGCGGCGAAGCATCTAGCGTAGCCTCATGAAAATCGTCGCCATTGATTTCGAGACCGCCGATTTCGGCGCCGACAGCGCCTGCGCGCTCGGCATCGTGTCGATCGAGGACGGCAGGATCACCAGGACCGACGCCCGCCTGATCCGGCCGCCACGCGAAAAATTCGTCTTCACCTACATCCACGGCATCACCTGGGACCATGTGAAGGGCGAAGCGGATTTCGGCGACGTCTGGGACGCCTTCCGCGACCATTGGAGCGATGCGGACTATCTGGTCGCGCACAATGCGCCGTTCGACCGCAAGGTGCTTTACACCTGCTGCCTCGCCGCCGGCAGGCAGAAGCCGGCAACGCCGTTCCTCTGCACGGTTCGCATTGCCCGCACGCACTGGAAATTCAAGCCGGCCAATCTTGCTTATGTGTCCGGCCAACTCGGCATCGCCTTGAAGCACCACGACGCCGGTTCGGATGCGCTGGCCTGCGCCTCGATCGCCGCCAAGGCCGTGCTGGAAGGCTTTCCGATTACGTCCGCGATGCTGGGGCCGCCGTCTTATTGAGGCGCGCCCAAGAGCTGGATCCCCGCCTTCGCAGGGATGACATCCGGTTACCGCGCCTTAGCGCTACGCTCTTTGCTGGCGAGCAGTTGCAGATTGTTCTGCACGTAGACATTGCCCGGGTCTTTATTCTTCGCGGCGGTCAATGTCGTGCGCGCCCGCGCGAGATCGTCGCGCAGCAGATACGAGTAGCCCTGGTTGTTGAGAATTTCCGAGGTCGGGCCCTTGATCGACATTGCCTGCACATAAGCGCGGTCGGCGAGTTCGAAGCGGCGCATGCGGTCGTAGCAGGCGGCGAGGCCGAGCCAGGCTTCGGCGTCGCGCGGATTCATCTTGGCGGCGCGGTCGAACGCGCTTTCGGCCTCGGCGTAGTTGCCGGCACGAAACTGGGCACGGCCGCGGCTGACATCGTCCTTACCGTCGGCGCCGGGCAGAACCGGCACGGTCGCGGCGGCGGAGGCCTGCGGCGCGGGCCCGGCAGCGGCCGGCACGCCGGCATTGGGACGCGGCGCGATCGAGCCGGTGGTTTCGATCGAAGCCGGCGGCGGCAAAGTGGTGCGGGCGTCGGCGTGATCGGACTTCGGCAAGAACATGGAGCCGGCGTCGCTGGTGATGTTGCAGCCGGCAAGCGAGAGGCCTGCCGCGATAACGACCAGCGCTTTGACGACTTGCAGACGCATCACGTTTTTAGCCTGACATTCTGGCGGGAAATGACCCGATCAGGCTTACGGGACCATGGTTAAGGAGTTCTTTACCGGCATCGGGAGGGGCCACAGGGGCGCTCGCCCACAACGCCGCGCCGCGGGTGAATTTTCCAATGCTGAAAGGACGTTAGGCCGCGCCGGGTTGACGTTGCTCAAGCGGCGGCGATACGGCAACATGGCTCAAAGCCAGACTGGGCCGTCACAAAGGGCACCGGCCCGACAAGAACAATCCGAACCGAGGAACGCCGATGCCCGAAGTCCAAAGCCAAGGTAGCTCCGAAATCAGTTCTCTTGCCAGCCCGTCCATGGCCGCCAATACCGGCGAGCCACGCATCCGCGTCCGCGGCCTCGGCAAACATTACGGCGCGCTCGAAGTGTTCCGCGACATCACCTTCGATGTCGGCAAACGCGAAATCGTCGCCATTGTCGGCCCGTCCGGCTGCGGCAAGACCACGCTGCTGCGCTGCATCGACGGCTTGCTGCCGCACGACGACGGCGAAATCCTGGTCGGCGAGACGCGCGTCACCGAGCCGATCGCCGGCGTCGCCATGGTGTTCCAGCATTTCGGCCTGTTTCCGTGGAAGACAGTGTCGGAGAACGTCGCCTACGGCCTGCGCATGGCGGGCGCGCCGAAGGCGGAGATCGCGCGCAAGGTGCCGGAGTTCATCAAGCTGGTCGGGCTTGCCGGATTCGAGAAGGCGTTTCCCTATCAGATGTCGGGCGGCATGCAGCAGCGCTGCGGCCTGGCGCGCGCGCTCGCCGTCGAGCCCAACGTGCTGCTGATGGACGAGCCTTTCGCGGCGGTCGATGCGCAGACGCGCGAGATCCTGCAATTCGAACTGCTGCGCATCTGGCAGGAGCGGCCGACCGCGATGGTGTTCGTCACCCATTCGATCGAGGAAGCCGTGCTGCTCGGCCATCGCGTCATCGTGCTCAAGGGCCGGCCGTCGAGCATTCACGAGACCATCGTCATCGACCTGCCGGAGCCGCGCACGCGCGACACCTTGCGGCATCCGCGCTTCGCCGAATTGCGCGAGCGCGTGTGGGGCACCTTGATGCGCGAGGCGCGCGAAGCCGAATTCGTTCTCGAACGCTAGACTAGAAGACGAACAAAAATACTTAAAACACCAATGGAGGAACTCACCATGTTGCGCAGAACTCTCTTGCTGACGGCCGGCGCCGCCGTGCTGGCCGTGTCGCTTGCCGGCGCCGCGTCAGCGCAGGCGCCGAAGGTCACGGTCGCCATCCCCGGCATTCCGCCGATCTATTCGGTGACCATCATGTATGTCGCCGAGAAGCAGGGCTTCTTCAAGAAATACGGCGCCAACGCCGAGATCCGCCCGTTCGATAACGGCACCGCCGCGGCGCGCGCGGTGGTCGCCGGCGACGTCGACCTGGCGTGGTCGCCGACCCCGCCGGTGATCAGCCAGGTGTCCAATGCCGACGTGCCGCTGGTCGCCATATACGGCATGCCGAACCCGGACTGGGTGATCGGCACCACCGAGACCGGCAAGACCTGCAAGGACATCGTCGGCCAGGACGTCGGCGTCGACTCGGTCGGCGGTGCGCGTTCGGTGGCGCTGCGCTCGATGCTGACCGGCTGCCAAGGCGTCAAGATCGAGGACACCAAGCAGGTCGCGCTCGGTTCCGGCGCCGGACCGGCGATGATCGCAGGAAGGCTGAAATATGCCGTGCTGCATCTCGACGATCTCGCCGCCATCGAAGCGCAGGGCCAGAAGCTGAATATCCTGCTGGCGATGAAGAACACCAACCCGACCAGCCATTATCTCGTGCTGGTCGCGCGCAAGGACAATCTCGCCGCCAAGCGCGATGCCATCGTCCGCACGGTCGCCGCCATGATCGAGGCCGCGCGCTTCATGGAGGACCCGAAGAACGCCGACACCGTCGCCGAAATCGCCACCATCACCGGCAACAGCAAAGCCGTCGCCAAGGCCGCGCTGGTTGAATTCCTCAAGATCGACTTCTGGGCGCAGAAGGACGACGGCATGCCGAAGGCCAAGATCGAGGCGGTGTCGGCGCTGATGAAGCGGATCGGCAACATCAAGCCGGACAAGGAAGCGGTGTCGTACGACAAGTTCGTCGACACCAGCATCTGGAAAGATGCCAACGCGATGGTGAAGTAGTTTTCTGTCATTCCGGGGCGCGGGCCTGCGCGTCATTAACGCGCCGGCCCGCGAACCCGGAATCCAGACGCGCCGCTCCTAACAAGTTTCTGGATTCCGGGTTCGCACCTGCGGTGCGCCCCGGAATGACGAGGAAGTACTAAGTGCTCAACACCGCCCTCCGCCGCCACGGCCCGTTCTGGTTCAGCATCTTTGCCGGCATCGCCATCTGGGAGATCGCCGGGCGCTCGGCGAGCCAAGCCTTCATGGTGCCGTTCTCGACGACGATTGCGCAGCTCTGGCGCCTGATCCTGTCGGGCGAGTTCATTCGCCAGTTTCTGTCGTCGGCCGAACTGTTCCTGACCGGCTTTACACTCGCGCTTGCGGTCGGCATGCCGCTCGGCATGCTGCTGGCGCGCGCGCGCACGTTGCGGGTCGGGCTCGAGCCCTACATCATGATCCTCTACGCCACGCCGATGGTGGCGCTGATCCCGTTCATCCTGTCGATGATGGGCTTCGGCTTCGCACCCAAGGTGCTGGTGGTGTTTCTGTTCGCCGTATTTCCGGTCTTGTACAACACGGTCGAGGGCGCGCGCTCGATCAAGCCGGAAATGATCGAGGTCGCGCATTCGTTCCGCTCGACCGAATGGGCGCTGTGGCGCGACGTGATGGTGCCCTACACGCTGCCCTACACCATGACCGGCGTGCGCCAGGCGATCGGCCGCGCGCTGGTCGGCATGATCGCGGCGGAGTTCTTCCTGAGCTCGACGGGTCTCGGCCAGCTCATCATGACCGCGTCGCAGAATTTCGACACCGCCGGCGTGTTCGCCTCGGTCTTCGTCATCGCGCTGATCGGTGTCGGCCTGATGCGGCTGGGCTTGGCAATCGAGCGCCACTTCGCGCGCTGGCGGCAGTGATCATGTCAGTCTCCACCATCGCCGCCGCCGCAACGCCTTCCAAACGGCCCGTCGCCGGGCGCGCGCCGGGCGCGTTCTGGCCGCGCTTCATCGTCGGCGCCGTCATCCTGCTGTCGTGGGAATTCGTCGTGCGCGCCTTCGCGCCGCCTTACGTCGCCAAGCCGAGCACGACTTTGATGGCGATCCCGCGCGTCTTCGCCGATCCGGCGTTCCAGACCGCGACCTTGAGCACGCTGACCGCCGTCGCCCAGGGCCTCGGCATCGCCCTGGTGTTCGGCACCGTCATCGGCCTCTTGATGGGCCGAAGCCAGGCCATGGAGCGCGGCTTCCGCCATTACGTCAACGGCTTCTTCGCCATGCCGATGATCGTGGTGCTGCCGCTGTTCTCGCTGTGGTTCGGCTATTCGGCGCAGACGCGCATCGCCACCATCATCTTCGCCGCTCTGTTCTCGATCATCATCAACGTCGCCGATGGCGCCCGTTCGGTGCCGCGCGAATATCTCGAAGTGGCGAAGGCGTTCCGCGCCAGCCGCATCAGCGTGCTGTTCGGCATCGTGTTGCCGGCCTCAATGCCGTATCTGCTGGCTGGCTTTCGGCTGGCCGCCGGCCGCGCGCTGATCGGCGCGGTGGTGGCGGAGTTCTTCCTGTCGATCGGCGGGCTCGGCTATTACATCCTGTACAATTCGCGTTCCTACAAGCATTCGGAAGCCTTCGTTGGCGTGCTGCTGCTGGCCGCCTTCGGCGTCTGCTTCGAGCTTCTGGTGGTCTGGGTCACCCGTCGCTTCATGCCGTGGTACCGGCGCGAGGATAAATCCGCCTAAGAGGAATCTCCATGTCATCCGACCCCGCACTCACGTCGGCCATCGCCCATTGGGGCGCGCGCTTCGTCGCCAATGGCGTGGTGCTGACCGACTTCGAGGAAGTCACCGCGTCGATGAAATCCTACGACGACTGGTGCAGCGCCTGGTCGGCGCGCGCCGCGCATCACGAAAAGATCGCGCAGGAGGCGATGGCGAAGAAGCACTTCCTCACCGCCGGCGAATGCTTCCAGCGCGCCGGCGTCTACTACCACTTCGCGGCGTTCCTGTTCGTCAACGACGTGCCGCAGATGAAGGTGGCGCATATGAACGCGGTCGCCTGCCGCCGGGCGGCGCTGCCCTATCTCACCCCACCGGGCGAGCGCGTCGAAATTCCCTACGAGGGCAAGACGCTCTACGGCATCCTGCGCAAGCCAATCGGCGTCACCAGGCCGCCGGTGATGGTGATGGCGGTCGGCCTCGATTCGACCAAGGAAGAAACCGAAGCCTACGAGGCGCCATTCCTGGCGCGCGGCGTCGCCATTCTGGTGTTCGACGGCCCCGGCCAGGGCGAGGCGCAATACGATCTGCCCATTCGCGGCGACTACGAAAAACCGGTGAAGGCCGTGATCGACTTTATCGGCACGCGCGCCGACCTCGACAGCGACCGCGTCGGCATGTGGGGCGTCAGTCTCGGCGGCTATTACGCGCCGCGCGCGGCGGCGCACGACAAGCGCATCAAGGCCTGCATTGCGCTTGGCGGCCCGTTCAATTGGGGCGCGGCCTGGGACGGCCTGCCGGCGCTGACGCGCGAGGCGTTCCGCGTACGCAGCCATGCCAGGACGCCGGAAGAAGCGCGCAAGAACGCGGCGACTCTGTCGCTCGAAGGCATCGCGGCGAACATCACCTGCCCCATCTTCATCGTCAACGGCCGGCTCGACCGCATCGTGCCGCCAGGCGACACCGAGCGGCTGGCACGCGAGGTCAAGGGCGAGGCCGAACTGATGATGATCGAGGACGGCAACCACATCGCCAACAACCGCGGCTACCGCTGGCGTTCGCAGAGCGCGGACTGGATGCGGGAGAAGCTGGGGTAGACCCAACCGCCGCTCATTCCCGCGAAAGCGGGAATCCAGCAACTGCTAGAACTGGACCCCCGCCTACGCGGGGGTGAGCGGAAATTGTTGTGCCGACGGCTAAGCCTTCTTCGGAATCGCGACGATCATGTCCAGTTCGACGCGCGCGCCGGGCGACGAGAGCTGGTTGATGCAGATGGTCGTCGAGGCCGGCTTCCAGTCGCCGAAGTAAGGCGCCATCGCCTTGCTCATGCCGTCCATGTCGCGAATGTCGGTCAGGTACTTGGTGATCTTGACGACGTCGGTCCACGACGCGCCAACGCTGTCCAGCACTTCCTTGGCGGCGGCCATTGCCCGCTGCACCTGCTCGGTGATGCCGATCGGATGCTGATGCTCTTCGTCAACATGCGGATGAAAATGATAGAGCGGCGACGGCGTCACGCCGGAGACGAACATCAGATCGCAGGCGCCGACGATGCGCACCGCCGGCGCGTAGGGCATGTCCTTGGCGCGCGCCGGATTGGGCTGAATGGTCTCGACCGTGTAGGCGTTGCTCATGACATTTCTCCGCGTTCGTCAGTTTTTGAAATCAGGCGAGCCGCCAGCGGCCCAGCTTCTTGTCGATGAAATCCTGCGTCTTGGTGACGACGATGCCGAGCGTGGCCAGCACGATCAGCACGGCGAAAACCTGCTCGGTCTCGAGGATCTGTCCCGACAGATATAGCCGCGCACCAAGCCCGAGCTTGCCGACCACCATTTCGGCGGCGACCACCAGGATGATCGAGACGCCGAGGCCGAGCCGGATGCCGGCAAAGATCGACGGGATCGCGCTCGGCAGCAGTACGCGGCGGACGATCTGCTGCGCCGAAGCGCCGAGATCGCGCGCCGCCAGCACCAGGCCCGGATCGCACTGCCGGACGCCGAGCACGGTGTTGATGACGATCGGGAAGATCGCGCCGAGGAAACTGATGGTCAGCATGAAGGGGCCGCCGGTGCCGAGCCAGATGACCAGCAGGGGGATCAAAGTCACCTTGGGCAACGGATACAGCATCGCGATGAACATGTCGGCAATGGCGCGCACGCGAAACGAGGTGGCGATCCAGATGCCGAGGCCGGTGCCGATCACGACCGCGAGGCCGAAGCCGGCGAAGATCCGCCACAACGTCCAGCCGAGATCGACGATAAGGGCGCCGTTGCGGAACATATCGATCAGCGAGACGACGATCTGGGTCGGGCGCGGCAAATAAAGCGGCGAGACGCCGGAGATGCGCGCCGCGAGTTCCCAGACGACAATGACCAGGATCACCGAGCCCCAGCCGAGAACGCGCTCATCGTCGTACCAGACCCAGCGCGGCTTGGGTTCAATGCCCGGGGTCATGGTCATGCCCCTTCGCTTTCGATGATCATGGCGCGCATGACTTCGTCGCGCAGCATGCCGTAGATGCGGTCGAACAGAACCGCATATTGCGGTTCGTGCGTGGTCGCGAGACTGCGCGGGCGCGGCAGCGAAACGTCGATCTGATCGCAGACCCGGCCCGGCCGCGCCGTCATGACAATGATCCTGTCGGCGAGGAGAATGGCTTCCTCGATCGAATGGGTCACAAGGATTGCCGTCGTGCCGCTGGTCTCGACCAGCTTCGACAACTGCTCCTGCAAGACCAGACGGGTCTGCGCGTCGAGCGCGCCGAACGGCTCGTCGAGCAGCAGCACATCCGGCTCCATCACCAAGGCGCGGGCGATGCCGACGCGCTGGCGCATGCCGCCGGACAATTGCCGGGGAAAGCGGTTTTCGAAGCCGTTGAGATCGACGGCGGCGATGGCCTTGCGGGCGCGCGCATCGCGCTCGACGCGCGGCACGCCGGCGAGATCGAGCCCGAAAGCGACGTTCTCGAGAACCGTGAGCCACGGAAACAGATTGAACGCCTGCCAGACGGTCGCCATCGCCGGGCGCGATGTCTCGGTGCCGGAGGCGATTTCGACGAAACGCAGGCGGCCTTGCGTCGGATTGAGAAAGCCGCGCGCGATTTGCAGCAGGGTGCTCTTGCCGCAACCGCTCGGGCCGATCAAGGCGGTGACCTTGCCCGGCTCGAAGCGGCAACTGACATCCTGCAGCGCCACGGTCGGCGCGTCGGTCTGGGCTCCGAAGACCAGACCGACGCTTTCGATTTCGACCGCTACCGCGGGACTCGTCATGACAAGTCCACCTTCAGGAACATCAGCCGAACGGATTCGACTTGGCGAGTTGTGCGTTGGCCTCGACGGCCGGCGACAGGTCGAACAGTTGTTCCTTGGTCACCGATCCGCTGACCAGCTTCATGGTGTCGGTCCAGAACTTGCCCTGCGCCATGCAGGAATCGACGTTGGGCATGCCGTCTTCATTGAACCAGGTCCAGCGCGGCGCGGCGGCTTCGATCAACGGCGCTGGCACCTTGGTGGCCTCGTTGATGATCTTGATGATCGCCGGGTCCTTGCTGGCGGCGGCCTTGTTGTAGAGGCGGCCGGCATAAGTGTGCACCATGGCGAAGCGCGTCGCGGCCGATTTGTTGTCAGCAAGGAACTTCGTCGACATCGCCCAGCAGGCAAGCTGCGTGCCCGGCTCGATATCCCAGCCGGCGCAGACCAGTTTGCCGAAGTTGTTTTTCTCGACGAGGAAGCCGAGCGGCAGCGGGATGTTGGCGACATCGGCCTGCCCCGCGCCCATCGCCTTGACGATATCCGGATAACCGAGACCGGTGTTCCAGGTGACGTCGGTGCGCGGATCGAGACCCGCCTTCTGCGCGGCGCGGCCGAGCAGATACTGATCGATGCCGCCGGGCGCCTGCAGCGCGACGCGCTTGCCCTTGAGCAATGCGAACTTGTCCTTGCCGGTCAGGCCGGCAGCGACCATGGCGTTGCTGGCGGCGATCGCCATCGAGCCGGAGCCCGGCTTTTCCGAGCCGCGATCGAGGATGAGCTTGTACGGCGCGCCCTTGCCGATGGCGTTGAACAGGCCGGCGCTCAGCGTCGACACCGTGGTATCGAGTTCGCCGGCGACCAGCGCCGGGATCGCGAGAACGCCGTCATTGAAATAGACCAGTTCGACGTCGAGGTTGACTTTCTCGAACAGGCCCAACGCCTTGGCGACGAAGATGGGTCCCGAGGAAATCAGCGGCACGACGCCGATACGAATTTTCGTCTTCGGCGCCTGCGCGAAACCGCGGCTCGGAAGTGCGCCGGCCAGACCGGCCGAAAGACCGAGCGCGGCGGCGCCTTGCATCAAGTGTCTGCGATTGAAACTGGACATATTGTGCTCCGCTGAAAACTGTTGTTGAAGCCGGCACGTACATTTCGGAAAGATAGAGTTTATTCCCTTGACCCCCACCAGCCTGATAACGAATTATCTTCAAGTCAAGATAAAATGGAAAGCGGCGAATGCCCGAAGTTAAGGCGCAACCGACCCCGGACACCGGCGACACCCTCGACCGCTTCATGGCGGAATGGAGCGCCGAGCGGCCCGATCTCGACTTCGACTACCTGGCGACCGTCGGGCGCATCCTGCGCGTGTCGGCGCATCTGCGCGACAACATGGATTCCTGGCTGGCGCCGTTCGGCCTGACCTGGGAAATGTTCGATTTGCTGGCGTCGTTGCAGCGGTCGGGCGGCAAGACGGGCTTACGGCCGACCGACCTTTACGAAGCCTGCATGCTGTCGTCGGGCGCCATGACCAACCGCGTCGACCGCGCCGAAAAGCTCGGTTACGCGGTGCGCCAGCCCGATCCGGACGACGGCCGCGCGACGCGCATCGCGCTGACCAAGCGCGGCCGCGGGCTCACCGAAAAGGCGATGACCGAACACGCCACCCGCGCCGGCGAGATTTCGCACCGGCTGACGGCCAAGGAGCAGGCGCAGCTTGCCGGGCTGCTGCGCAAGATGCTGCTGTCCCTGGAAGAAGCGCCGGTCGCGGCGCCGCGCAAATCGTCCGCGAACGGCCGCCGGGCGGCGCTGGCCTGAGGCGCCGTCTTGTCGGGGGCTGCGGGGTAGCGCCAAGCACCCCGCACTGTGCTATTCGGCTCGCCAGAGAAAGCCCAAGGAGCCCCCGATGCCCTCGACCATTCTCGATTCCGCGGTGTTCCGCGACATCTTCACCACCCCGGCGATGCGGGCGGTGTGGTCCGATGAAAATCGGGTGCAGAAATATCTCGACTTCGAGAAGGCGCTGGCGGTCGCGCAGGCGCGGCTGAAGATCATTCCGCAGCAAGCCTGCGACGAGATCGTCCAGCACTGCGACGTCAAAGACTACGACATGGCTAAGTTGAAGACCGAGACCGAGCGCATCGGCTATCCGGTGCTGCCCGTCGTCAACCAGCTGGTGAAGCTGTGCAAGGACAAGCACGGCGAATGGGCGCACTGGGGCGCGACCACGCAGGACCTCACCGACACCGCCGCAGTGTTGCAGATTCGCGAGTCGCTCGATCTCCTCGAGAAAGACATCAACGGCATCAGCGACGCGCTCGCGGCGCTCGCCAGGAAATACCGCGACCTGCCGATGGCCGGCCGCAGCAACCTGCAACAGGCGGTGCCGATCACCTTCGGCTACAAGATGGCGACCGTCCTCGCCGGCTTCGAGCGCCACAAAGAGCGCCTTGCGCAATTGCGCAGCAGAGTCGAGGTTGGTGAATTCGGCGGCGCCGCCGGCACGTTGTCGTCGCTCGGCAGAGACGGCTTGAAGTGCCAGGTCGAGCTGATGAAGGAGCTCAAGCTCGGCCAGCCGGCGATCTCGTGGCACACGATCCGCGATTGCATCGCCGAGGTCGGCTGTTTCCTCGGCCTGGTCACCGGCTCGTGCGGCAAGGTCGCCTTCGACGTCAAGCTGCTGATGCAGACCGAAGTCGAGGAAGTCTATGAACCGTTCCACGCCGGGCGCGGTTCGTCGTCGACCATGCCGCAGAAGCGCAATCCGATTTCATGCGTCTACATCACGGCGCAGACTGCGATGGTGAAGCAGCTTTCCGCCGCGCTGCTCGAGGCGATGATCGAGGATCACGAACGCTCCACCGGGCCGTGGGAAATCGAATGGATCGCGCTGCCGGAAATCTTCATGCTGTCGGCCGGCGCTCTGGCGCAGACGCGCTTCGTGCTTGAGGGTTTGCAGGTCAATGAAACGAAGATGCGGGCCAATCTCGATATCACCAACGGCCTGATCATGTCGGAAGCGGTGATGATGGGTCTGGGCGCGGTGATGGGGCGCGACACCGCGCATCACGTCGTCGGCGACATCGGCCGCGAGGCGCACAAGAAAGGCCAGAAGCTGATCGATGCGCTGGCCGAAAGCCCAGAGATCGCCAAATACGCCAACCGCAAAAGACTGGAAGAGCTGATGGACCCGGCGAATTATCTCGGCGTCGCCGGCGAGATGGTGGATCGCGTGCTGGGGATGAGGAAGTGACACGAAGTGTCATCCCCGCGCAGGCGGGGATCCAGTAACCACGACACCGACATCCTTCGGCATCGTCCTCCAGATCGCAGCGGCGACCAGAAACGTCGCCACGCCGATGCCGAGGAACAGCACCGGCAAAGTGACGCCGAATTTCTGCAACAGCGCCACCAGCACGGTCGCAACCGTCATGAAGGCGGCGTTGAGCACGTTGACCGCGGCCACCGTGCGGGCGCGATAATCGGCGTCCGACCAGGCCTGCACGGCGGCGAAGGCCGGCACGATGAACAGCCCGCCGGCCACCGCCAGCCCGGCCAGATCGATGGCCGCGCGCAAGCCCAGCGGCGTGGTGAAGACAAGCTCCGGCGGCATCGACGTTGCCATCGGCGGCGCGCCGAGCGTCGTGGCTCCAAGGTCGATCGCGAACACGCCAATCAGCAGCGCGCCGGCCAGGGTGGTGCGCAGCACGATCCGGCCGCGCGCGATCAACGCCGCCAGACCCGAGCCTATGCCGATGGCGATGGAGAACAGCGCGAGAAAAGCGGTGACGGTATCCTCGTTGCCGCCGATGATGCTCTTGATCAAAGGCGGCAGCAGCGACATCACGACGATGCCGACCAGCCAGAACCAGCTCGTCACCATCGCGCCCCACCACAGCCTGCTGTCCGCGCGCAGATGGCGGATCATCGCGACGGTCGAGGCGGCGATGTTGTTGTTGACCTTGAGATGCGGCGCGCCCTCGCCGCTCGGCGGAATGCGCAAGGCCGACAGCCAGCAGGCCACGGCAAAGCCGATGACCAGAATGCCGAAGACGCGGGTGCCGCCACCTTGCGCCGCGAGGCCCCCGACGATGGTGCCGGTGAGAATGGCGATGAAAGTCGCGCCTTCGATCAGCGCATTGGCCGCCGGCAGCCGCTCGCGTTCGAGATGGTCCGGCAGAATGCCGTATTTGAGCGGGCCGAACAAAGCCGCGATCAGACCGAAACCGAACAGCGCAATGAACAGCAGCAGGATCGACTGGCGCGCATAGCCGGCGACCGCGACGAAGGCGACCAGGATCTCGACGAATTTAAGCCATTGCGCGACGCGCGCCTTGTCGTAGCGGTCGGCGAGCTCGCCGCCCAATCCCGACAGAAAGAAATAGGGTGCGATGAAAACCGCGCTGGCCAGAGTGATCAACACCGCCGCCTCACCTTGCGTGACGTCGGCGCCGAACAGAATCAGAAAGACCAGCGAGGTCTTGAGAAAATTATCGTTGAATGCCGCGAAGAACTGGCACCAGAACAACGGCGCGAAGCGCCTGGAAAGGAGAAGCGGCCGAGACATGCGGCCGCACTATCGCAGAGTTCTATCGCAAACGCGCGACAAAAAAAGGCGGCCCCGCAAGGCCGCCTTTTGAATTTTACGACAGATCAATCTCTCGGAAGCAAATCAATCATTCAGCCGCGGGCGCGGAAGATACGCCGGCGGGCGAAACGCCGCGGCGCCTTGGTGTTGGCCTCGACGAACAGCGACGCCATGCCAAGGCCGATAGCGATCACGAGGGCGACGGTGAAAAACGAAATCCACATGGTCTAACCTCCTCCGCAGGCGCGGATCCCGCGCGGGGATATCGGCTGAGAACGCGCCGGACTTAGGAGTGGTTCCTTAGCACATCGGCCGATTCGACCAGCGGTATAGGTTGTGTGAAACGAACCGGGACCATAAATGCGCGGATTTTCCGCGAAAACGACTAGAATTTCAGGGATGACTGTAAATCTGCCAACAAAATGCGCAAATCCAGCTCGCGGAACTCGATATGCATTTTGCGCAGCCAGCGCTGCAACTCGATGTGGACGTCGAGCGGGATGTGTTTGGCATTGGCCAGTTCCCGGTCGGAAAACGAGAACGGCGGCTTTTCGATATATTTGCGCAAGCCCGGCGCCAGCGCCGGAAAGCGCAGCATCGCCGCGCCGGCCCCGGCCACCGGATATTTGTCGCGGTACTGGCCGGGGCCGAGCATCTCGTTATGCACCGGCGCCAGGGTCAGGCGCGGAAAGCGCAGGCGCAAATTTCGATAGGCCTCGGTCGAGGCGCGGTCGTTCGAGATGACGAACAGGATGACCGGCGCGATCGACCGACGCCGCGCCTCGTCCATGAAGCCGATCTGATGCGCCAGCGTGAAAAAGGAATCGAAGGCCTCGTGGCCGACATCGACGATCTTGGCGGTGTCGTCGGCCGACACCAGCGAATCGAACAGCGCCATCTGGCCCTGCACGTCGCCGACACCGGCGGCGATGACCTCGCCGGGCAGAAACTGCGCCAGGGTGTCTTCGCCGGCATTGAGATCGTAGGCCTCGAAGGCGCGGCCTTCCTGCCGGTGATAATCGACCAGCAGCCGCGCGAGCAATGTCTTGCCCGCACGCGACCGCGGCGACGCGACGATGGTTACGGTATTGCGGAACGTCATCGTCTCTCTCGACCCGTCATCCTCAGGCGCGAGCGAAACGAGCCGGCGCGCGGGACGCTAACCGGCGAGCTTAACCAGCAACTTGGCGGACGTTGTTCTCGGCTTTCGGCGACACCAGATCGATCAGCTTGACCCGGTCGTATTCGCCCCAGACATTGCCGAGCCAGTGGCGCACATAGCCGCGCAGCACGAATGAATAATTTGCGGCCTCGCCCTTGGCGTTCTTGTTGGCGACGAACTGCACGTAAGGAACGCTGGCCACTTCGACCTGTTCGGTCGCCATCTCGTTGAGCTTCGGGATGGTGATCTCTTGCGCGTTCTTAATCTGGTTGAAATAGGAATTGTAGGTCGCCGGATCCCAGTCGAAAAACGACGTGTCGTTGATGTGGTTCTTGACCAGGAAGTAGCTGGCGTCGCCGACGAAGCGCGCGGTCTCGGCAATTTCCTCGAGCGAGGCGATCGACGGCCCCAGGATATGGAAAACGGCGAAGGTGATCTGGCCCTTCTTGGCCGATTCGATGAAGCCGATGTCGTTGAGCGCCTGCAAGGTCGGCGACAGCAGGCCGGCGCGGATGTCGATCACCGTCACCTTGGCGTCGGCGCTGCCGAGCGTGTCGAAAATCTTCATCTGGTCGGCGACCTGCGTCACGTCGACGATCTCGGTCTTTTCCGGGTGGAAGCGATGCAGCGTGCCGCGCGGCGCTTCGGTGTCGAAGGCGCGGGTCGGCGTCTGATGCGCGCCGAAATAATCGAGCAGGGTGCGGGCGACGGTGGTCTTTCCGACTCCGCCTTTATCGGCACCCACGAGAACGACTGCTGGTTTGGCCATTGCGCTACTCTAAGATGGAAATGCGACAGATTTGGCGTCGCTGCCTATGCGGATATCTTACTACTGCTAGTTCTGGAAGGATGACAGGATTATTCGCGCCGATCGCGGTATTCTACATCCCGCGCGGCGATATCCACCTCTAAACATTATGCCGTCGATTCAATAAGTTGTCTAATATCGCACGGCCCGGGGAGAAAACGCATGGCAACAATCTTCAACCAAAGCACCGTGGCCGGTGAGCCATTCGGCCCGGCGGCCTTGCGCCAGCGCCTGCTGACCGAGGCCCGCGTACCCGGCACCGGCATTCTGCTCGACCGCCTGAGCCTTGCCGCCGGCGGCGAGGCCTCACTATCGGTACCGGCGACGAGCGCGGCCTGGCTCCAGGGCCTCTCCGGGGAGGCGACGCTCAGCCATGGCGAGGGCCAGAACGCGGCGCTTTCGGACGCGCATGTGGTGTTTCTGCCGCCCGGCTTTAGCGGAACCTTGCGCACGGCCGCCGGGGCGGCATTTCTGTACGGCGAAATTCCGGACGCCGCGCGGCTCGATCCCGGCTTTACGCAAGATCCACCGCGGTTCCGTCTGGCCGACTGGACGCGCGAACCGGTGCTCGATTCCGAACATGATGCGCGCAAGCGCATCTATCTGGTGACACCGAAGCTGTTCGCCACCAAGGCGGTGAAGGGCGAGATGATCATCTACCCGCCGGGTACCGCCGCCGCCAATCATCACCACGAAGGCGCCGAACACTTCATGTATGTGCTGCGCGGCAGCGGCACCGTCTATGCAAGCGAAAAGCCTTACCCGGTGCGCGCGGGCGATGTGATCTATTATCCGGACCGCGAGCGGCATTATCTCGAGGCGGCCAAGGATGACGAACTGGTGTTCGCGGAATTCTTTTCGCCAGCCGAGTTCAAGACGATCTGGGTGAATGCCGCGGAAGTCTGTACCTGGCAGGCGACCGGACGTGATATTCGCGGGCGAACGCCGGCGCGCGAGATCAAGGGCCACTCGTCGGCGGATTTTCTGTCGCCGCAGGATGTGTGAGGAGACGCGTCTGGCGGCCCGTCTTCGCCAAGGCTTCGACGGGCAACCAACGCGGATCAAAGGGTGGCTTGCCAACCGAAGCGGCACTGGCCGCGTAGGTTGGTGCCGACGGAGGGATTTGAACCCCCGACCCCCCGCTTACGAAACAAAAATTCTAAGTACATCAGCAGTTTAAGCGCGTACCCCTAAGTTCACAAGAGTACGCGTCCCGGCAAGTTGTCAAGGCCTTTAACGATTCCAAAATCTTGGGCGAAAGTGTACTGGATTGAATTCTCTGTGACTACTGATCACTCAGACAACTGCAACCCTAAAGTAACCGCAGGGCGAGCCAGCCCTTAAATTTACTGTTGTATCATTCGCAATCTGTCGTGCCGTGACATCGCGTTGGCAAGGTCCGAATTTTGACCGCGCCGGTCTGCGGTTTGAACTATCTGAAGCAGTGCCCGGGGTGACATACTTCACTACCGTTCGGATGGCGTCGTTACGTTCGTTACGTTATTTGGTCGGCAATTATTTCATCTGCAGAATGCTTCCGCCATATCGATACGCGGAGATGCGCATCGCGAATTGAAATGCCTTCATTATTCGTCGCTGCGCTTTTTGGCAGGTTAATTCTTTTTCCCGTTGCTAACGTTGATGAAAGTGGAACTTTCCTACGCACTAATACCAACGGGCTCCCGTCGCTCCCGTCAACTCTCTTGCCGTGAATTTGGCGAATGAATTCAACCTCGTCGAGCGTCCAAGGCAGGTCGCCAAAAATTCCTCGCACGATACGATGCAGAGAAGTCGCAGGACCCGGTTGCGGTCCACCTAAGCCATCCAATTGTCGGATCAAAATTCCGGCTTGAATGCATTCAATTCGGCTTCCTGCCGTTATATCAATTCGCCACCTGCGCGGCGCCTTCTTTTGCCTGATATACCAAGTGCCTCGATTGAGTTGTTCTTTCGCTTCCTCGCCTTTGTCAGTTGACGCATCGAACCAAATGTCACGGCGATTATGCATTTTGAGGTAGAGTTCTAGGGAGGTGGGGTATAGACACGCTCCCCTAACGGATAAAGCATAATTTTGGATGATGTTTCTTGCTGATCTAAAAAACTGGAATTGGATGTCCGCAAGGCTTTTTACAGCCGTAAAACTCGGGATGACATCGTTGTCTAAAGTCCCCATGCACTCCTCCAATGCACCACCATGCCCGATGAATTCCGATCCCCATAACTTCTAGGATTGGTGGGCCTTGCCATACACGCGGTCGTGTAATTCACGAATGGCCTGGATGTCGCCCTTCTTCGCCTTCTTGATAAGGGCGTCGTTGATGGGCTTAATATTTTTGAGGTAGGCAGCAATGAGAGCGGCCTTACCGGCTTCAGCCTGAATGGTGTGCGCGGCTCCACAGCATGCCGGCCACATCTGATGGACAAGATCGCTGAAGGCTGCAAGACTTACGTCTTTAGCAGGCCGCTCTATGAGTCGTATCAGCCTCTTCGACAAGACTATCTCCGCACCTGCGCCTATGCCGATAGCGGGCGCACGCACGCCCTTTTGGCAAGGGAAGAGCTTCGTCCTGACGCTGGGAGTTCAATTTCGATACTATCTCCAGCCAGAGATGCATGAAGGGAGCAGTAGTTACCGCGTAGGACCGATCGGCGATTCGAAGATTTCATCCGCGGCCCTTTGGAAGAATCTAGATTACGAGGTCCGGAACAACGGCCGGATTGCAAGACCAAGCGACCCGCCGACTGCAACTGTGCAGATCACCACCGGCGACCTGGGCGTTGTCGGATATCCCCCAATGGACACCTACAATCAGATCACCTTCCTGAGTGCCAACACCTCGGGCGACTATATTCTCTTTATCGACGCGCTTGCCATCGGGCTCGCATTTTCGCCGAGGTATTATATGGTTGTCGCTACGGTCGCCAATCTCTCCGTGGACAACAGAGAGGTTTGGTCGCGCACGTACCGAGCATCCAATTCAGTACTCGAAGAGGGATTCATAGATGAGCACAAACTTTCAGTCAAATTAGGGTGATAAATGCCAACGAAGGTTAAGTACGACCTGCGGCCATACATTGAATCCATCAAGGCGTTTCGGGGCGAGCTAATGGCCCATGCCGAAGCGAGGGAGGCTTTTCCGATCGAGCGAATTTTTCAACTTTTGCCAATCAATGTGATTACTCCTGGAGGCCGCGCCCTCGTTGAGAGCCGAGGCAACGGACTATTCGACTTACAGAAGCGTGCAGATGGCAGTTTTTTTTTCAAAAGCGATTCATCTCGACCCGATGCCGACAAAATAACGTTTCGCGATGACTGTCTTGGGGAAATCGAAACAACCATTCCGCAAGTCCTGTCGTTCTCATACACGCCAGGCGAAGAGATACAGCTAGTAAGCGCTGACCAAGAGGTAGTGGTTCACAAGATCGAACGCCTTGCCCAGCTTCCGCAGGAAGTCGTTGAAAAATTATTTCCGCTTCGACTTGTTTCGTTCGCTATCTCGACCTCGCGGTTCGTAACGACATTCAAAGACCCGCAGAACTCGCTTTTCATACTTGACGGATTGATCCCAATCGGAGCGTCTCTGAAAGACTACATTTGCGAGAAGTGGTATGTCTGGGCGTATTCAAACGAGTTCGATCATTCTGCCTGTACGATCCAAAGATCATACGGAAAGAAGCCCGCGAAGAGCGCCTATGTAGCTCATGACGCAGCGACGGAAGCCGAAGCAAAAAAATGGGCAACGGATAACCCTGACGTATGCCCAATCATCGAAAATGCTCCCGCAAAGCCTAGATCTTGAGTGCTCGCGCCAGTGATACACTTGTGACAGGAGCCGGAGGGTTCGCCGCTCGTCCTTTACGCATAACCCTGCGTGCCAGGTCTTTGCTGAACCCCTCGTGCGAGTGTTCAAAGATTCAATATTTGAATCAACGGCTTCGAATGTGCTATATGAAGCACTCGCCACCCCCATCAAATCGACCACGACGGGGGCGGCGAGCTTCGGTGTAGCCGTCAGGTCGCTCGGTGTGGACCCGAGAAACCTGCCGCCCTGTGCCCGACCATGGATGGCCAGGTAGGTTAAGCGGGGGGCCTCGGGCCTCCCCACCGATTGGGGCCACGGATCGCGAGTCCGTGGCCCAATTCTTTAGTGCCGCACGTCTGCACGACCGTCCTCCTTGTCGGACGACGTAGACCCGCGTGAGGCGCCGTTTTTGACTGTGCTCGGAACGCCAGCGATCGTCGCAGCTTTGCGCCAATACCTGCGAAATTCCGCTGGCGTCCACGGAAGGTCAGTACTTTCACACCAAACAACTGGACCAGTGGCCGGGAATTTATCGCGCTGTAGGGGACCATCGCCGCCTTGTGCAAGTCGCAATTCCTCAACGACCCTCTCCGAACTTTGAAGATCGATCACGACTTCAACGCCCTGTTTGCTGGTCACATGCCGCAGTACAAACTTGTCGTCGATACCCTCCCAGCGAAGGCCGTATAGCCACTTGTTTCCCGCGTAGTGGATGTCCGAGTCTCCCGGTTCGGTATCGGGTACCCAAGTGCCTATGACATCGATCTGCGAGAGATCGAGGTCGGATTGAAGTGCCTGCGCCAACGCGATCGAAGGGCGGTTTAGCTTTCGAGCTGCTGTGCGAATCGCATCGGCCTGCGCGCTGGTCAGCTTCTCGGCGGTGCTTTTGGGCTGAGAGAATCGCATACGGTGCAAAATCACGGACACACGTTCGCAGTGGGGATCGCGCAGAGTGTTGGCGCCGAAATAGATCATGATGCGAAAGATGCCGATCATCCCGTGCGCCATCGATGCGCCCCGGGTGGCTACCCATCCGTCGTAAAGGGCCTGGATATCCTCGACGGTAAGGTCAGCAATTTTTCGAGGTCCGATTTCTGTCTCTATCTGTTTGATAACAGTAAGATAATGGCCACGGGTATTAAACCGTCGTTCAAGGAAGGACTTATCGTCGCGATATTTCTTTGAAAGTTCAGAAACTGTCAGTGAATTCAGCGAGTTATTAGAGTTCGTACCCGGCAGTTCTTCGGACGAAGAAGGTAATCGTGGCTCACCGTGAAGGCTCACAGCGACTTTCCGTAATCCGGTAAGCGCTGCTACTGCTTGGTCGATATCTGCAATAATCTGCGGGGAGCCCAGTTCGGCCCCCATTTCAGCTATAATCTCATGGATCTGTCGTCTTCCCATCGCAGTTGGAACATATCTTATCAATGGGTAGAGTCAATCGAAATTACTGAGCATCAGATTTTCATTACCGAACAAATGGAACTTTACACCTGTAGGCGCCACCCGCTTCATTCCTTGGTCGCTTCCTCCCAAGCATCGGCGCGCTTCGGACCTGGCTTTTTGAGGCGCCCTCGCGCATAGCCGGCCGACTGGCCGACCAATAGTAACTCTACCCGGCGTTCCAAGAAGGCATTGGCAATTAACGTGGCCCGTAACGCCGCCACCGCATCGCCTCCGCATATAGCGAGCGCCTGCTCAACTGCGAGAATGCTGGTTCAGCCATGATTTCCCCCTCGTTTCTGACTTACCTGCTGCGTCGTTGGCGGCACACTGAAAGCCAGGCGGACCCGCCTCGACCCGCACCGGGGGCATTTCAGCCGGCTCTCCAATCGAGCAAGTGGGAAGTCCCGTCCACGCGTCCACACTACGTCTCCAAGTCGAGCACCCCGCCATACACGCACTCCCGCACGCGTTTCATGCCGTCGCGCGGTCCCCAGGCGCAGCGGACGGTAAACCCCTCCATAGCTGGCACGTCGACGGCACCACCCTTGCGACCCTTCTGCCGATCATCCGCATGAACATCAGCCGCGAAAGCCACCTGATGACGGATGGAGCTAGCTGGTACAAGAACGTTGGCAAAGAATTCGCCAGCCACGGCAAGGTGAACCACAAGGAAATGGAATATGCCCGTGGCGAGAGCACCACGAATACCGTTGAAGGCTACTTTTCGATTTTCAAGCGCGGCATGAAGGGCATCTATCAGCACTGCTCTGAGAAGCACCTGCACCGCTACCTGAGCGAATTTGATTTTCGCTACTCGCACCGCATCGCCCTTGGCGTCGATGATGCCGCCCGCGCCGACAAGGCGTTGCAAGGCATTACCGGAAAGCGCTTGATGTATCGGCAACCTCACTGAGCCGAAAACGAATTGGCAGAAGATGAGACGATTTCAAAAATGGAGAAAACGTCATGGCGCTTAGTCTCTACGAGGTCACATTCAACCCGCTTCGAAGCATTACTACGCATCGTGAATTAGTGTGGTCTCGGATGATGCTAAGTTTTAAGGACTCAGAATCCGATTGTTTTCCGTTAGTTGAGCTAACTCTTCTCCAGACTGCGCGCCCTGAGACAACCATCGCCGAACTAGAGCGCGAAGGGACTGATCGCGCAAAGACCATCCTTCGGGCAGCGCTCGCCGCTCTCGAAGAGCGCGACGTAACGTCGATACTTCAAAAACAGGCTGAGACAGCCGACTAGTTTCGTTGGAAACGCCCATACCTTAGAGTCTGTCCGAAGAGATCATACGGGATTGCATAGCTTTCTCAACATGAGCCTGATGGAGGCGAGACGCAGAAACGCGAGCGCCTTTCGATTGAGATTTTCCCAATCCTTTGCGAGCCGTCTGCAGCGCCCGAGCCA
>JAUSBQ010000204.1 GCA_030651965.1 Pseudolabrys sp.
GATCATTTGAATGATAGGCGGACACGTGGCCTTGGCGCGAGCGGTCTCCCTCGGCTCCGTCTGCGAAGTATCTGCCTGCTTCTCGCTGCCCAGTGGTGCCAAAGGCGGCGCAATAGCGCCGACGACCGCCATGCATTGTTATTGGCAGGCTAATCCGTCGGCCACCAGCCGGTGAAAAGCACCGTTGGCCCAGTGCTGATACTCACGCAGCAGATCGACAGGTGTTTCGGCTTTGAACATCCGCTATGCGGCTTCGAGCGCGGCGTGAGTGCCGGCGTGGCGCTGCTCGAACCAGGCACTTGCGGAAGTCTGCATGTTATCTACCGCACACGGCTTCGGTGTCCTCAGTGAGCTACGCAAGTCGGCAGGCCAAATGCCGCAGGACCCGTTCCTGTTCATCGCCGCGTATGGCAGTCGCGAAGGCAACTTTCAAGCCCGTCGACTGGGATGCGATGATTTTCTCACGAGCTGGTGGAAATCGTCCGGAATCGCCTCGCGCGGCATTCCAAACAGACGCCGGTCGACTTTCCATTGAGCGATCGAGAAATTGAAGCGCTAACGTGGGTTGCCAAGGGAAAGTCGTCGACTGACATCGCGGGTGCTCATAAACGTGAGCGAGCGGACGGTCAACTTTCACATCAATGACGTGATTAGGAAGCTTGGCGGTGCAGCACGAGTGCAAGCGGCCACGGTGCGCTCTCCTTGGTCTGATTGACACTAGAAAAAAATGGGGTGCGACGTAAAGTCGTGTGTTAATCATACCTATGAGCCAAGCGGCGACAGTTCGCATATGGCACTATTCAAACCGGAGAAATGATAGCCCTGTCATTTAGGAGAAAGCATGAGCTTCAAAGACACGCTACTTGTACTGACCAGCTATCCGAAACCGACGCCCCGTGCGAGCGTCGATCAGGCGATGGCACTTGGTGTTGCTCTTGGGACAAACATGTCTGCAATCTCATTTGAGATCGATGTGAAGGTGCCCGGTGGCAGCAATTTCCTTGCCGACACTCTGTTGAACCTTCCTGGCATCATCGCGGCTGAGAAACAGAAGGCGGCGGCCAACGCACGCGATCTGCTCGATGCATTTGAAGTCTCTGCAAAGCAGCGCGGCATTTTGGGCGAACGACTCCTTGAGCGGTGCTTGACCGCACTGGTTCCTGACTTGCTAGTTGATCATGCCCGCCTGCGAGACCTCACCATTATTCCTATTCGCGACGGCGACAGCATTGAGCATTGGTATGCCGAATCGATCGTATTCGGCTCGGGTCGGCCATGCATGATCCTTCCCGACCCAACCCGCTATGACCGGCCGCCAACGCTCCAAACTGTCGCAATCGCCTGGGATTTTAGCCGGCCCGCGGCTCGTGCGGTCGCGGATGCGCTTCCGATCCTGCAGCAAGCAGAACTCGTGCGTGCCATTACTGTCGCGCACGAGAAATCAATGAAGACAACACGCTCAAGCGAACAACTTGCCGCTCATTTGCTGATGCACGGCGTGAAAGTCGAATTGGATGTTATCGACGCGCAAGACCGTTCGATCGGCGACGTCCTTGGGGAATATGTCAATTCACAGAAGATCGATCTTCTCGTGATGGGCGCATACGGACACTCTCGAATTCGCGATTTCGTCTTGGGAGGCGCAACTAAGAGCATGCTGCAAAAACCGCCGCTTCCGTTGTTTCTCTCGCATTAAACAGGGGTCTCACCCCTCATCGAGGGCCTGCCGCAACCTGCGGATAATGACACCGCTCGCCCGATCATCTGCAGCCGCATTGATGCGAGCGTTGATGTCGAGAATGCGCTCGGACATATCATTGTGCCGGCTGAGGAAAATGACGGCCTCGGGCGTAAGCCGGCGTCGGCGGTCAATGTTCACTGGCGTCGGCGCCGCCGTCGAAAGATCATAGACGTCGTCAAGTATCGGAATGAAAAGATGCGCTTCCGGTCGGATGTGCTCGGCGATGCGTGACGACAGCCCCTGCAGAGCGGGGCTCCTCCCGTGCACCAGAAAAAATTCCCGACAAATTGGCCTCCGCGCGGCGACCCAACGAGCCAGCTCCGGCCCGTCTGCATGGCCGGAATAATCGTCGAGACCCCGAATGTGTGCAACTCCCTTGATCTTCTCTCCCAAGATACGGACGGTCCGTATGCCATCCGAGCGTACCTTCGGCTTCAAATCCGACCAATAGGACGGTTGCCGCCCTGTGCCAGAGCCAGCGTCGCAGGTGATGACGAATGCGGCCGGCCTTGCACATCCCGCTGCCGGTAACGACAATGTGCCCATCTGAAAGCCTGGCAATTGCTTTGCTTTCGTCAACGGTTTCGGTGACCGCAGATACGGAGACCGCATCACGCGTTCGAGATCGACGCCGGGATCGAGACTTTCAGCATGCTGCCGGAATACCTCAGTCGCGCGGATCGCCAACCGGGAATCGAGGAGCACCGGCGTCGGTGGTGCCTCGCGGCGCTCCATGAGGTCGATGAGATCGACCAGGGGTTCCTGTGTGCGTTCGACTGCGAAAGCTGGAATTAGAAGGGTGTCGCCGTCGGCGACTGCATCGCGAACTTTCGCGGCAAGCCGCTGACGACGTGTTGCTGAGGGGCGCGCTGGGCGATCGTTCATCGCCATACGTCGATTCCACAATTACATAATCGAAGTTCGCCGGCGCGTGTGCTTCGGGCTGCAGAAGCTTGGCGTCAGGACCGATGTTGCCTGAGGCGAGGATGCGCAATGGTCCGGTTTGGTCTTTGCTTCTGCATTTGATTTCGATCAAAGCCGATCCCAGCAGATGGCCGGCATTCCAAATGCTGCGACTTCACCGCGACGTTTTCGCGACCGGTATCAAGGTTGATGCGCCGGATTTTCAATTTGGGGCAGCCCTTCTTATTCTGCCTTCATCTCCGGTCTTCGCAAGGGACGCTGCGATCACAATCCTGCCGGTATTCATGCCGCTCCGCTACCATTGTGATGACCGGACCGCTTTGGGATCTCGGGACCGCCCGCGCGGGGGGCTCGGCTCGTTGCCATAACTTGGCAATCATGGTCGGATCGCTCTCGACCGGCTGACAAATGAAAGCGGGCAACGCTGGTTGGGCTGCGACATCTGTGCCGCTTATGCCGCATGGGGCGGGAGCTATAAATGCCAGATGAGCTGAAGAGGCGCGACCGGAGCTGCGGCGTCATCGTTGGCACCGCCACGCTGGCGGCGGTACTTGCCGTTCCTCTGCCTGCGGACATACCACTGCCAGCATGGCGCGTGGCGGGCGTCGTTTTGCTGATGGCGACGTGGTGGATCACCGGGGCTTTGCCTATCCCGGCGACTGCCCTGACTCCGCTGGTTCTTTTTCCATTGCTCGGCGTAGCGTCGATGCGGGAAGTGGCTGCCCCTACGCTGATCCTATCATTTTCCTGTTCTTGGGAGGCTTTGTCATCGGAATGGGAATGCAGCGGTAGGCGCTGCACAAGCGGATCGGGCTGCGCGCCATCATGCTGATGGGCACCGCGCCTCACCGGTTGATCGGCGGCTTCATGCTGGCTACGGCGCTGCTGAGCATGTGGATCAGCAACTCGGCCACCGCCATCATGATGCTGCCTGTGGCCGTGTCGGTACTGGCGCTGCTCAATCGGAACGAAGGTGCGGATGAGGTCTCACAGCGCAATCTCGGCATTGTTCTGATGCTGGCGGGTTGCCTACGGCGCCAGCATCGGCGGGCTGGGAACGCTCATCGGCACGCCGCCGAATGCGCTGCTCGCCGCCTACATGGCGCGCGAGCACGGGGTGACGATCGGGTTCGCACAGTGGAGGGCGCTCGGCCTGCCGTTGGTCGTGATCATGCTCGTCGGCGCGTGGCTGATCCTGATCTGGCTCCATCCGGTGGGTGAAAGTGTCGGCATAAACGTAAGACAAGTGGTTCATGCCGAATTGGAGAAGCTCGGTGTAATGACCGCGGCGGAAACGCGGGTGGCCGGCGTATTCGGACTGACCGCGCTCGCCTGGATCACCCGCCCATTGTACGCCGAGCTTGTTCCGGCCGTCGACGATACGGCCATTGCCATTGCCGGCGCGATGGCCTTGTTCTTGGTTCCCTCGGGAATGCTGGAGGGCGGCCGTCTGATGGCATGGGACGACCTTAAAGCGTTGCCATGGGGTGTACTGATCCTGTTCGGCGGCGGCCTGAGCCTTGCCGACGCGATCAGCACGTCCGGCTTGGCTGCGTGGCTTGGTGGAGTCATGGGAGCACTCGCCGGCTGGCCTCTGCTTCTTATCGTCGCGGTCACGACACTTGCCATGATCTTTCTTACCGAACTGACCAGCAACACGGCGAGCGCGGCGACGTTTCTCCAGTCGCCACGCCGCCGAACGCGATCGTGTTCGCCAGCGGGCGAATCACCATCGCCCAGATGGCGCGAGCCGGATTATGGATCAACTTCTTCGGTGGCGCGGCAATCGTCGCTGTCAGCTATCCGCTGGCGGTTTGGCTGTTCGGCAAGTGACCGACTGCTCGGAACGATGATGATCGTACTAACGAAAGGGGTATCGCAAGATAGCTGCAAGCGGCGCACGTTCTGGGATGTCGTTTTTGCGTACGCCAAGAACCCGTGCTCCCGAAAGGAGAGCCCGTCCCGCGATCTCGTCGATAACGCCGTAGCTCTTTGCTCCGGGTATATCGGCCAATGGCGCAGGAAGAGGTTAAATGTGAAGGGGACGAGAGGACTGGTGTGCAGATTCTCACGCGTGCCTTGGAGGCGCCGGCGCGTCAGATTGGGGAAAACTCGGCCACCGATGGCGGGGTTGTGGTCGCCCGCACGCTTGAAGGCAAGGGGAACTACGGCTTTGACGCGGGGCGCAAAGAGTATGCAGACCTCGTCGAAGCCGGAATTATCGATCCCACCAAGGTCGTACGTATCGCATCGGAGAACGCCGTATCAGTCGCGAGCGTGTTGCTGTTGACCGAGGCCACGATGACTGAGATTCCGGAAGCCAAGAGCGAGCGTGCTCTGGAGCCTGAGATGCCGCTGTAATTGCGGCGAGGGCTGTTGAGTATTGGTCGTAGTCTCCAATGATCGGTGGGAAAGATTGCAATAGCCGAACGAGTGGGCGCGCGGATGCTCAGGAAAGCCAGACTTATGCGATATAAGTCGCAACAATGCCCGACAGGACGATGCCATCGAAGGTGCCGGCGCCACCTATGCTGACGACGCCAATCTTGGTGGTTCGATATCTTTGAGATGCATGAGATCGGCGCCGACAAGGGGGCCGACGACGCCGATCGTGAAGCGACGGGCGCCGCCGCGTCGGGCGTTGGGGTTTCGGTCACTCTGCGAAGACGGGCGGTGGCTGTGAATTTCTGTCGTCGGCTGCTTCGAAGGGGGCGTTGCCTTCCGACAACGTTTCTCTCTCGATTTCCACCGATTCCTCATCGACGAGCTTGGCCGGCTCGTCGACGTTCTCATTGTGCGAGATGTACTTGGCGGGCTGCTTGGGGCCGGAACTTCCGCCGGCGCTTTCTGCCGCTCTCTGCATCCGGTCTCTCCTTTGAAGTGGCGGTTTCATCCGACCGCATGGGCGGGGATGCAGCGAATCCCCGCGGTGTTGAACAATTCGCGCGTCGCCGCCACCGAGCCATCGACATCGATGCCGCGGCAGGCGTCATCGACGACAAGGACCTCGAAGCCGTCACGGCGGGCATCCTCCGCCGAATAGCGCACGCAGAAATCGAAGGCGAGGCCGGCGAGGAATGTCCGGTGGAAGCCGCGCTCGCGCAGATAGCCGGCGAGCCCGGTGCGCGTCTTGCGATCGTTTTCATAGAACGCCGAATAGGAATCGATCGCGCGATGATAGCCCTTGCGCAGCACCAGCTCGGCGTGCGGAATCCGCAGGTCCTGGTGGAATGCGGCGCCGGGCGTGCCTTGCACGCAATGGTCGGGCCACAGCATCTGCGTGCCATAGCCGAGTTCGATGGTTTGATACGGCACCTTGCTGGGATGCGAGGAGGCGAAGGAAATGTGGCCGCGCGTGTGCCAGTCCTGCGTCAGCGCCACATGGGCGAACTTCGCCGCGAGGCCATTGATCACCGGCAGCACCTCGTCGCCGCGCGGCACCGCCAGATTGCCGCCGGGACAGAAGTCGTTCTGGATATCGACGACCAGCAGGATGTCCCGTTCGCCGATGGTGAATTTGTCGCTCATAATGCGGCACTTTCCCGTTGCGCGATCCGGCGGTCGACCTCGGCGGCGAGCCGCACCAGCGCGTCGGCGATGTCGACGCGGCAGGTCGCGCCGGGGTTAAGATCGCGCAACGCCTGCGGCAGCCGCTTGAGATCTTGCGCCGCCCGTGCCCGGATCTCGGCCAGTGTCGGCGGCGGGCCGAGGCGCCGCCCGGCCTTCATCACCAGTTCGAGCATAGGTTCGCCTGCTTGCGTATCCGATGCAAGCGACAAGACATCGCCGTCGATAAGACCGTTTGAATCGTAGCGCCGCCAGATCTGCTTGCGGCCCGGCCAGGTCGCCTTGCCGGTTGAGCGCTTGCGGCGCGCCAGCCCGGCATATTCCTGCAGCTTGTAGACGCAGTCGAGCGCCGGCACGTCGGACGATGTCGACAGGCTGGTGCCGATGCCGAAGCCGTCGATCGGCGCGCTAGCTTGAACGATGGCGCTGACCTGGTCTTCGTCGAGCCCGCCGCTGGCGAAGATGGTCACTTCGGAAAGGCCGCCATTATCGAGGATGCGGCGCACGCTTCGCGACAGCGCGATCAGGTCGCCGCTGTCCAGCCGCACGCCGCGGATCTTGATGCCGAGCTCGGCGAGTCGCGGCGCCAGCGCCACCACCTTGTGGGCCGCCGCTTCGGTATCGTAGGTGTCTATCAGCAGCGTCAGATTGTCCGGCCGCGACCGCGCGAAGCATTCGAACGCGGCGCTCTCAGTGTCGTAGGCTTCGACGAAGGAATGGGCCATCGTACCGAAAACCGGAATGCCGAACTTCTCCTTGGCCAGGATCGTCGCGGTGCCGGCGAAACCGGCGATGTAGCTCGCCCGCGCGGCCATCAGCCCGGCTTCCGCGCCGTGCGCCCGGCGCAGGCCGAAGTCGACCAGAAGTTTGCCCGGCGCCGCCAGCACCATGCGCGCAGCCTTCGAGGCGATCAGCGACTGAAAGTGCAGGATATTGATCAGCCGGGTCTCGGCGAGCTGCGCCTCCGGCATCGGCGCGGTGATGCGCAGGATCGGCTCATTGGCAAAGAACACCCGGCCTTCCGGCAGTGCGTGGACGTCGCCGGTGAAGCGGAAGCTGGGAAGCCGGTCGAGCAGTCCTTTGTCAAACTGGCCGGTGCGCGCGAGCCAGTCGATCGCGTCGGACGAGAAGCGCATATTTTCGAGAAATTCGAGCGCCTGTTCGAGGCCGGCCGCCATCAGAAAGCCGCGGCGCGGCGGCAGCTTGCGGACAAAGAATTCAAAGACAGCCGTTTTGGTCTCGCCATGGTCCAGATAGGCCTGGATCATGTTGAGCTGGTAGAGATCGGTGAGTAGCGGGCTCGTCAGCGGATCCATGCGGCAACATCCTACGCGCGTCATTGCGGCCGATTGAATCGGCCCGGACAGTCCGAGCTCGACGCCAACTCGCCAAAAACAAATTGAAGAAGCACCATCAGGATCAAGAAAGCGAGAAGTGCCAGCATTGCGGGCATGGCGGCGCATCTTTGCTTGTTAGCCGGGGCCGACCGGTGGCCGGACCGGTCGCGGCATAATTATCGTTCATAAACGCCAACGACAGTCGCCTCAGTGAGGACATGCTTGCGGGCTTCGCGGGCGACGTCCAGGCAGGATGGCTTTTTCCCGACAGCCAGACGATCGACAGAAAGCGCGAGCAGCCGGAAGTTATAGTGATGCAACCCGTGTTCCGGTGGCGGGCAGGGGCCGCCGTAACCGATGTTCTGAAAATCATTGACTGCCTGCTTGAACGCCAACCGTTCGATGCGCTGGGCCGCACCCGGCACTGGGGAAGTCAGGTTGGCGGGGATGTCATAGGCAGCCCAATGATGCCATGTGCCGCCGGGAGCATCGTGATCATCGCAGAGCAGGACGAAACTCCGGGTGCCTGTCGGCGAGTCCTTCCAGCTCAAAGGCGGGGAGATATCTTCACCGTCGCAAGTGTAGCGGGACGGAATTGCCGTCCCGTCGGAAAAGGCGGTCGAGCTGAGCTGCATGGCTTTTCTCCCGGCGTCACCAAAGCGCCAAAGAATGCCCTTGCTTCGGCGTGATTGAATTGATTCTGGTCAATGGCCCCTGGCGGCGCGGTGCAATCTGGCCCGTCCCGCCGCCTGATTATTCGGTTGATGCACGTCAAAGCTGCCCTGGAGCCGGGCATCTATCCTGATGACTTAAATTAGTCGGAGGTCGGCCGTGGAATGGGATCGCATCCGAAAACGTCCTGACGCCGGAGCCGGCGCCAACCTCGCCGACTATGATGCATACGCCAAGACTTTCTCTTGGGAGCAGGCGCGCGCCCTGCTTGACGGCCTGCCTGGCGGCGGCCTCAATATTGCCTCTGAGGCGGTCGAACGGCACGTAAAGGCCGGACGCGGAGACAAGCTGGCCCTACGCTGGATCGGCCGCGACGACCGCATTCGCGATTTCACCTACGCGACGCTTGACGCGGCGGTCAATCGCTTCGCCAATGCCCTGGCGCAACGCGGCATCGCGAAAGGCGACCGCATATTTTCGCTGCTTGGCCGCGTGCCAGAACTCTATTTCGCGGCACTCGGCACCTTGAAGAACGGGAGCGTGTTCTCGCCGCTGTTTTCTGCGTTCGGACCGGAGCCGATCAAGGCCCGCATGAGCATCGGCGATGCGCGGGCGCTCATCACAACCGAGGCCTTCTACCGCCGCAAGATCGAACCATGGCGCAAGGAGCTTGCCGGCCTGAAGTACGTCTTTCTGATCGAATGTTCGGCCAGCCTGCCGCCGGACACGATCGATCTGGCCGCGGCCATGGCGCAGGCGTCCGATTCGTTCGAAACCGTGCGGACGGTCCCGGAAGACATGGCGCTGCTTCATTTCACCAGCGGCACCACCGGCAAACCGAAAGGCGCCGTGCATGTGCACGAGGCGGTGGTCGCACACAATATCACCGGCAAGCTGGTGCTCGATCTGCATGCTGACGATATCTTCTGGTGCACCGCCGACCCCGGATGGATCACCGGGACTTCGTACGGAATCATATCGCCACTAGCCAACGGCGCGACCATGATCGTCGACCAGGCGGAGTTCGATGCCGAACGCTGGTATCGCATTTTGCATGATCAGAAGGTCACGATCTGGTACACGGCGCCGACCGCCATTCGTATGCTGATGAAAGCGGGCGCCGACGTTGCCAAGCGTTTCGACCTGTCGAATCTGCGGTTGATGGCGAGCGTCGGCGAGCCTCTCAATCCGGAGGCTGTGATTTGGGGCGTCGAAGCTTTCGGCAAGCCGTTCCACGATAATTGGTGGCAGACCGAGACCGGCGGCATCATGATCTCGAACTTCCTGGCGATGGATGTGAAGCCGGGCTCTATGGGTCGGCCCTTGCCGGGTATTACCGCCGGCATCGTCGAGCACCGCGAAGGCAGCGAGGTGCGTGAAATGACCAAGCCGATGGTCATGGGCGAACTGGCATTGCGGCCAGGGTGGCCGTCGATGATGCGCGCCTATCTCAACGAGGAGGCGCGTTACAAGAAGAGCTTTGTCGGCGGCTGGTATCTCACCGGCGACCTCGCGATGCGCGACAGCGATGGCTATTATTGGTTCGTCGGCCGTGCCGACGATGTCATCAAGAGCTCCGGTCATCTCATCGGTCCGTTCGAGGTGGAAAGCGCGCTGATGGAGCACAAGGCTGTGGCCGAGGCCGGTGTGATCGGCATTCCCGAGCCTACCGCCGGGGAGGTGGTCAAGGCTTACGTCGCGCTCAAGGACGGGTTCGAGCCGAGCGAGGCGCTGCGCAAGGAATTGCTCGGCCATGCGCGGCAACGGCTCGGGCCGGCGGTGGCGCCGAAGGATATCGCGTTCCGCCAGAATTTGCCGAAGACGCGCAGCGGCAAGATCATGCGCCGCTTGCTCAAGGCGCGCGAACTCGGCCTGCCAGAGGGCGACATTTCGACGCTCGAAAGCGAGGAGCGATGACCGCACGGGCAGACAAGCCGCATTTGTCCCGCGAGCACATGTTGGAGCTGTTGCGGCAGATGATCCGTATCCGCCGATTCGAGGACAAGTGCGCCGAATTGTATACTCAGGAGAAGATCCGCGGCTTTCTGCATCTTTACGACGGCGAGGAGGCGGTTGCAGTCGGTGTCATCCCAGTGCTGGAGAAGCGGGACCGCATTGTCGCGACCTACCGCGAGCACGGGCATGCGCTGGTACGCGGCGTGCCGATGAAGACGGTCATGGCCGAGATGTACGGCAAACAGGAAGGCTGCAGCCGCGGACGCGGTGGTTCGATGCACTTGTTCGACGCGGCGACCAATTTTTATGGCGGCAACGCCATCGTCGGCGGCGGACTGCCGCTGGCGGTCGGTCTCGGGCTTGCCGATCATATGCAGGGCCATAATCTGGTAATCGCCTGCTTCTTTGGAGAAGGTGCGGTGGCCGAAGGTGAATTTCACGAGAGCTTGAATTTGGCAGCGTTGTGGGGCCTGCCGGTGCTGTTCGTGTGCGAGAACAATTTCTACGCTATGGGAACCGCGCTGGCGATCTCGGAATCGGAAACCGATATTCATCGTAAGGCCGAGAGCTATGGGGTCGTCTCGGAAGCGGTCGACGGCATGGATGTAGTCGCGGTCGAGGCCGCCGCCCGTCGCGCCGTTCAGGCCGTGCGCGAGAACCGCAAGCCATATTTTCTGGAGTGTCGGACCTATCGGCTGCGCGCGCATTCGATGTTCGATCCGCAGCTCTATCGCGACAAGGCCGAGGTTGAGGCTAGGCGGAAGAACGAGCCGATTGTGCGCTTCCAGGGCTGGTTGCAGGCCAATCAGATGATTCATCCCGAAGACCTGTCGCGGATCGAAGCCGAGATCGATGCCGAGATTGCCGAAGCCGTGGCCTTTGCCGAAACGGGAACATGGGAGCCGGTCGAGCAGCTCACCCGCTTCACTTACGCGGAAAGCGACGCCTCCGCGATCGGCAAAATGCCATGACACAAGCAGCGGTCCAGACGGACACAATCGAGATGACGTACCGCGAGGCGGTCAAGCAGGCGCTGCGCGATGCGATGAAGCGTGACGAGCGCGTGTTTCTGATGGGCGAGGACGTCGGCCGCTACGGCGGCTGCTACGCGGTGAGCCACGGCCTGCTTGCTGAATTCGGCCCTGAACGGATAAGGGATACCCCGCTCTCGGAATCCGGATTCACCGGCGCAGGTATTGGCGCGGCGATGGCCGGCATGCGGCCGATCGTCGAACTGATGACGGTGAATTTCAGCCTGCTGGCGCTCGACCAGATCCTCAACACCGCGGCGACGGTGCGGCACATGTCCGGCAATCAGTTCGGCGTGCCATTGGTGATCCGCATGGCGACCGGCGCCGGTCGCCAACTGGCCGCGCAGCATTCGCATAGTCTCGAAGGCTGGTACGCGCATATCCCCGGCATCAAGGTATTGGCGCCGGCGACGCTTGAGGATGCCCGCGGCATGCTGTGGACGGCTTTGCAGGACCCCGATCCGGTCCTGATCTTCGAAAACGTCATGCTCTACAACATGACCGGTAAGCTTGCCGCCGATGCCGGGCCGGTCGATATCGACAAGGCGGCTGTTCGCCGTGCTGGCCGCGATATTTCGCTCATTACGTATGGCGGCTCGCTTTGGAAGACTCTGGAGGCGGCAAGCGCACTTGCGGCCGATGGCATCGAAGCCGAGGTTATCGACCTGCGCAGCTTGCGGCCGCTTGACGATGCAACCATCATGGCGTCCGTCGGCAAGACCCGGCGTGCGGTGATTGTCGACGAAGGCTGGCGCAGCGGCAGTCTGGCGGCGGAAGTCGGCATGCGCGTAGTCGAACAGGCCTTCTGGTCGCTCGACGCGCCGATTGGCCGCGTCTGCAGCGAGGAGGTGCCGATTCCCTATCCACGTCACCTCGAGAACGCAGCGATTCCGCAAGCACCCAAGATTGTCGCGGCCGCCAAGGCGGCGTTGGGTCGAGCATAAGAGGGCGCCGTGGTCGACTTCCGCATGCCCTCGCTTGGCGCCGACATGGAAGCCGGCACGCTGGTGGAATGGCTGGTCAAGCCCGGCGATCAGGTCAAGCGCGGTGACGTGGTCGCGGTGGTCGAGACCCAGAAGGGCGCCATCGAGATCGAAACCTTCCAGGCCGGCCAGATCGAACAGTTCCTGGTAGGACTCAATAGCAAAGTGCCGGTGGGCACGCCGCTGGCGCGCATTCGAACCGAGGGTGAAGAAGCAAAGCCCGCAGCCGCAGCGCCTCCGCCTCCGGTTGCGCCGGCTATCGAGCGAGCGCCTCTTGCGCCGGCCCCGCCACCACCCGTCGCGCCTCCTCCTCGCGCGCCTGCCGCTCTGCCGGGGGCGCGCGCCTCGCCGGCGGCGCGCAAGCTGGCGGAAGAACGCGGCATCGATCTCTCAGCGATGGCCGGCAGCGGTCCGCAAGGAGCGATCACGTTTGCTGACGTCGAGCGCCGTCTCGGCGAGGCCGTGGCTGCGCCGGAAAAGAGACGCGGCGGGCTTGACCTTGCGGCCATGCGGCTGGCCATTGCCGCAGCCATGGCGCGCTCCAAGCGCGAAATCCCGCACTATTATCTCGCGCATCAAGTCGAAGTGACCGCTTGCGAGCAATGGCTGGCGGAAAAAAACGCGGCGCTGCCGCCCGACAACCGGCTGCTGCTCGGCGCGCTCGCCATCAAGGCGGTCGGCTTGGCCGCGCGGCGCTTTCCCGCCTTCAACGGCTTCTATCGCGACAACAGGTTCGAACCGGCGCCGGCGGTGCATGTCGGCGTTGCGGTCGCCATTCGCGGCGGCGGGCTGGCGGCGCCGGCGCTGCACGATGCCGACCGGCTTTCGCTCGATGAACTGATGAGCGGCATGCGCGATCTGGTGCAGCGCACGCGCGCAGGCCGCATCCGCGGCTCGGAGATGTCGGATCCGACCATAACGGTATCGAGTCTCGGCGAGCGCGGCGTCGAGGCGCTGTATGGAATTATCTATCCGCCGCAAGTGGCGATCGTCGGTTTTGGCAAGGCGACGATGCGGCCGTGGGTCGTCGACGGCGCCATCGGGCCGCGCTCGGTGGTCACCATCACGCTTTCCGGCGACCATCGCGCCACCGACGGCCACGCCGGCGCGTTGTTTCTGGCCGAGATCGGCAAATTGTTGCAGGAGCCGGACAAGCTATGACTGACAGCGACATTCGCAAAGTGGTCGAGGAAGAGCTCAACAACATCGCGCCGGAAGCCGACCTGGCGAGCGTCGATCCGGAGGCGGACCTGCGCGAAGCGATCGATATCGACTCGATGGATTTCCTGAACTTCATCACCGCAATTCACCATCGACTCGGCATCAATATCCCCGAGCTCGACTACCCGAAGCTCATCACACTCAAAGGCGCGGACGCCTACATCGCGGCTCATCTCGGATCGGGCAAGGCCTGAAAGCCCGCACCGGCGACTTAGTGAAAATGTGACGCGGCCATTTGACGACGGCCGCCGCCGGCGTCCTTGCGCGCGCGGCCCGGGGCCAGGAGGCGCGCATGTTGGGAGGAGGTCACTGGCCGCCTTGGGCGGCCGAGGTGGCGGGCGCCGGTCTTATGACGGACTGCAGCGGCAGTGTCCGCGGGCCCTATAGGCACTCATGGACAAAGACGGTGGCGTCACGGCTTGGCGTATAGATCGTCGACTTCTTTGCCGAAAAGCGGAACGACAACATCGCGCTTGATCTTTAGCGTCGGCGTCAGCAGCCCGGCGTCGATCGTCCATGGCTCCAATGTCAGATGCACGGCACGAACTTGGGCATACCGCGGGAGCGCGGCGAGAAGCGCGGTGATTCTTTCAAGTAATGCGATCCGGCTGGCCGGGTGATTGGGCCGCTGCGAGTCAAGGCCTTTGTCGGCGGCTAAGAGCCGCCAGGCATCGGCGTTCAATACGATAATAGCCGCGAGATAAGGACGGCGGTTGCCAACCGCCACGGCTTGTTTGAACAGCGGATCGCGGACGATCTCCGCTTCAACCACGTTCGGATTGATCTTTTCGCCAATGGATAGAACGATGATTTCCTTGAGGCGGCCCCGAATGAAAATGCGGCCATCTTCGCTAATTTCGGCGGCGTCGCCCGTCGACAGCCAGCCGGTGGGATCGAGCGTGCGCGCCGTCTCGGCATCATCTTTCCAATAACCCATCATGATTGAAGGCGAACGGACCAACAACTCACCTTCGGACGAGAGCTTGACCTCGACGCCATCTAAAGGACGACCGACCGAGCCGGGCAGGTTGTCATCGAGTCCATTCGCCGTCACCACCGGCGCTGCTTCGGTGAGGCCGTATCCCTCGACGAGCGGCAAGCCCAAGCCAATCAGGAACCGAGTGATATTTGGGTCCAGCGGCGCCCCGCCGGTGATCGCGACTCGCAGGCGGCCGCCGAAAGCCGCCAGCACTGGCATCACGACGTAGCGTCTGAGAATGGGCCAGAGCAATCGTGCCGCCAGCCCAGGACCGGTTCGATGCTGGGCGGCGACGAAGCGGCGCCAGCCGATCGCGGCGGTTAATTGCAATAGGTTTCGCCTTATTTGGCTTGGCGTGACTTTCGCCCGGATCGCCGCGGACATCCGCTCGTAGAGCAGGGGTACGTTGAGCATAACCGTGGGGCGGATCGCGGCGAGATCGTCCGGCAATTGCTGGGCCGATCGCGCGTAGGCGACGGTGCAGCCGCCCATCATAGGAAGATAGTAGCCGACGGTCCGCTCGAATGCGTGGGCAATCGGTAGAACCGACAGAAAGACGTCGTCACCGCGCGGCGGAATCACCGCGGCGGTCGCCTGGGCGTTCCACAGCAAGGCGGAGTGCGACAGCTTAACGCCTTTCGGTCGGCCGGTGGTGCCGGAGGTGTAGATTAGTGTCGCAATAGCGCCCGGTGGTCCCGGACGCTGCGGCGGCGGCTCAGCAGTGTCGGCGAGAACATCGGCAAGTTTGCGTACGATGGGTCCGGTAGGCGAAGCAGCAACGGCAACGGCAACGCCTGCGTCGCGGACCCATACCCGCTCAAGCGATGGGAATTGAGAGCGGAACGGCCAAAGCGACTTCCAGCGCGCGTCGGTGTCGAGGAGAACCAAACGGGCGTCGGAATGGCCAACGATGTAAGCATTGCTGGCGGCGGTGTCGTGCGGGTAGAGACCGACGACAGCCAAGCCCGACGCATGCGCGGCCATATCGAGGCATACCCAATCGATTCCATTTGGCAGCAGAATTGCCACGCGATCGCCTGCCGTGAGGTTCTGCCGTGCCAGTGCGGAACGGAACCGGTCGACGCGGTCGGACATCACGCGCCATGTATGATCGCGCCAGCGTCCCGTTGCATGATCGTAATCACGGTAAGCAATGGCGTCCGGGCTGCGGCGGATACGCTCGCAGAACAGCGCCCACAACGTGCTCGCCTGATCTGCGCCAATCACATTGTCGGAGATGGCGGATCGTCGCGGTCGCTCGTTGGTCGCTGTGTCCATCGTTGTCACAACTTATTAGCCGTGGATCGCGAAGTAGAGCGAGGCCGAACCTGACGTTCGACGAAGTTAGCCGCCAAAGGGTTCGTGGGTCCGACAGCCCATAAAAGCAAGAATATGACTTCTAGGCTCGGTTGCCGCTTGCCGGTTTGATCAGGATCAATGCCGCTCGCGTGTATAATTCTACCGTTTTTAGCATGTCGGAACCGCTTGACGAGACGGAAACGTCTGCTGCATTGGCGGAGCAGGCTTTACGCGAGCGCGATGTCATTGCGCTTGTCTCGACGCTTGTGCGCGAGCTGCATCCCCAGCGTATGAGATTGACCGACATTCGCTTATCCAGCCGGATCGAGCGCGATCTTGGGATCGACAGTCTAGGTCGCGCCGAATTGATCCTGCGGATCGAGCGCGCATTTCGTGTGCGGCTGCCGGCCCAGACCATCGGCGAGGCGGAGACCGTCCATGATCTTGTCAAAGCATTGGAGCGGGCCGGTCCCGAGCTGCGGCGGGCCGCGCTGGAAGCGCCAGCGGGTCTCACCCTCCCATCCGTGTCGGCTGCGACCGAAGCGCGGACCTTGATCGAGGTTCTCGAGTGGCATACGGCGCAGCATCCCGATCGTCTGCACTTGACCGTGCTACAGGACGAGGTGACCGTTCTCGGCACTCTGACATATGGCGAACTTTCCGCCAGGGCGCGCGCCATTGCGAGCGGTTTGATCGCTCGCGACGTTGCGCCGGGTGATCGCATTGCCTTAATGCTGCCGACCAGTATCGACTATTTCATCGCCTTTTTCGGCATACTCTATGCTGGTGCTATTCCGGTGCCGATTTATCCGCCGATGCGGCTGTCCCAGATCGAGGATCATTTGCGCCGCCAGATCGGGATTCTGCGCAACGCTGGGGCTTGCCTGCTGATCACGATGCCCGAGGGACTGCGGCTTGCCGGGCTGCTGCGCGCGCAGGTGGAAAGCTTGACTGCGGTCGAGGCTGTCGTGGATCTGGAGGCGGCCGCGGCGACCATCAATCTGCCGCCGCCCGGCGGGGCCGATTCCGTTGCACTTATCCAGTACACGTCCGGCAGCACGGGAGATCCAAAAGGAGTCGTGCTCAGTCACGCCAATCTGCTTGCCAATATCCGCGCTATGGGCGCGGTCATGGAAGCGAGCTCGGCCGATGTCTTCGTCAGCTGGCTGCCGCTCTATCACGATATGGGCCTCATCGGGGCGTGGCTGGGGTGCCTTTATTTTGCGGCGCCGCTATACGCCATGTCGCCAATGAGCTTTCTGGTACGGCCGGAAAGCTGGCTCTGGGCCATGCATCGCTATCGCGCCACCTTTTCCGCCTCGCCCAATTTTGGCTTTGAGTTCTGCCTCAATAAAATTCCCGATGCCAATCTTGCCGGATTGAATCTTGGCGCGTTGCGCATGGTTGCGAACGGCGCCGAGCCGGTCAGCGTCCAGACGATGCGGCGGTTCATCGACCGGTTTAGCCGCTACGGCTTTCCCGCATGGGCGATGGCGCCGGTCTATGGTCTCGCGGAATGTTCAGTGGGGTTGGCGTTTCCTCCACTCGGCCGCTCGCCGATAATCGATCTTGTCAATCGTGACCGATTGAGCACCGAAGGCGTGGCGGAACCGGCAAGTCCGGAAGACTTGAAACCGCTTGAAATCGTGGCATGCGGCCAGCCGCTGCCCGGCCACGAGATCCGTATTGTCGATGAGGCGGGGCGCGAACTCGGCGAACGGCGTGAAGGCCGGCTTGAGTTCCGGGGGCCTTCGACCACCCGCGGCTATTTCCACAATGAGACCAAGACCCGCGGACTCTTTCACGATGGTTGGCTCGATAGCGGCGA
Source organism: Pseudolabrys sp. (assembly GCA_030651965.1). Lineage (GTDB taxonomy): Bacteria > Pseudomonadota > Alphaproteobacteria > Rhizobiales > Xanthobacteraceae > Pseudolabrys. Next base: position 17,539 of record JAUSBQ010000204.1, read on the forward strand.
CCGCGCCTATATGGCCGGCGGCGACGTTTTCATCACGGGCCGCGTCAAGGACATCATCATCCGTGCCGGCCGCCATATCTACCCGCAAGAAATCGAAGAAGCCGTCGCTGAAATTGCAGGCATTCGCAAGGGCGGTGTGGCGGTGTTCGGCGTGACTGACAGCCAATCCGGCACGGAGCGGGTGGTTGTTCTGGCCGAGACGCGGGAAACCGATACCAGCGCGCGGGAGGCGCTGCAGCGCCGCGCTCAGGAAATCGCAAATGACGTCGCGGGCACGCCACCTGACGAGATTGTGCTTGCGCCGCCCGGGGCGGTGCCGAAGACATCAAGCGGCAAGATTCGTCGGAGTGCCGCCAAGGAACTCTATAGCAGCGGGCGCATCGGCGCGCCGCCGCGGGCCCTGTGGTGGCAAATTTTGCGACTGACGCTTGCCGGCTTAGGTCCGCAGATCGCACGGATGATGGCGGTCCTTCGCGGAACCCTCTACGCCGCATGGTGGTGGGTCGTGGTGGCGTTGAGTTGCTTGTTTGTATGGTTCGCCGTGATGGTCCTGCCGCGCCTCGAATGGCGTTGGCGGGCAATGCGCCTCATCGGCCGGGCGGCTCTGGCGGTCTTGGGAATTCCGGTCACGATCTCCGGCATTGACCGGATTCCGCGCGGCAATGCGATGCTGGTCTTCAATCATTCGAGCTATATGGATGCGCTGGTTCTCGGTGCAATTCTGCCCGGCGAACCGATATATGTGGCCAAGCGAGAGCTTGCCGGGCAGGTTTTCGCGGGCCGCTTGCTGCGACGGCTGGGCACATTGTTTGTCGAGCGCTACGACATAGGCGGGAGTCTCTCCGACACCGAACTTGTCATCGCTGCCGCGCGGCAGGGCCGCACCATCGTGTTCTTTCCGGAGGGCACCTTCACCCGCAGACCTGGGCTGTCCGGCTTCTATCTCGGCGCTTTCAAGGTGGCGGCGGAAGCCGGCTTGCCTGTCCTGCCCGGCATTATTCGTGGAACGCGGTCGATGCTGCGCAGCGATCAATGGTTTCCGCGGTGGACGCCTCTCAGCATCCAGATTGAAGATGCAATCAAGCCGTACGGAACGGACTTCGCCTCGCTGGTGCAACTGCGCGATGCGGTGCGGAACGTTATCCTCGCCCGGTGCGGCGAGCCGGATCTCGCGGAACTGGTGAAGCCTGCCGCTTTAGGCGGCGCCACCTGAGGCGCTTGTAAAGCGACGTTCAAGTGCGCTCGATGTTCGCCGACGTGGCTGATTTGTCCGGCCAAGATAGGGCAAGCCACCACGGCGAAGTAGGCACAACACTCGTGCCAAATCTGAGGCTTTCCCGATCCATCGTCTGCCGTATCCAATCCATATCCGGGCCTGAGGCGCGGAGGAGACTGAATTTGCGCAGCTGGAGCGGGTGGCTGCTGGCGGAATAGGGGCCCCCCGAGCCGGCGGCAGATGTTGGCTAGGCCGTTTCCAGAGATCCCGTATTCAGCCGCCAGCCGGTTCATCGGCTTGTCCCCCACCTGCGCATAGAGTTCGTCACGGCTTACCGTGACCGGCCACCTGAATCGTATGTCCGCCATTAATGCGCTCCTCTGCCGGTTATTCCTCCCGGGCACACGCCGCTCGGACGACGATATTTTCGAGGGGGTAGGTGGTGGCTTTGGTCTGCCAACACGGGTCATGGGGCAGACTCGATTGCGAGTGAGAGGGCTTGTTGACAAGGTCGCGTCTGCCGATAACAGCCGCGTTGTGGTCCCAAAGCCGCCGTGATTTTCGACGGTGGGTCGCCAGAAAACCGACCTCCTTCGGAGGAACTGTCCGTTGCCGGGCCGGCGCGGATTTTTCCCATATCCTAATCGGTCAGCAGGATATGGAAATTCGCCCCCCTTGTTTGGTTGCGAAAAATATTTTCAGAAAACATTTCCGGCTTACAGGTCCATCGACAATTATGCCGCCAGTCGGTCGGGAGGTGCAGCCAGCCAAGACGTAGCAGCCCGCCCACCCGTCATAGCTCGCACACAGGCGGGGGCGGAGCCGACGGCAGGGAAACTCCCGGCTACGCTATGGGCACGGTACCGCCGACGCCCGCGATTAGCCAGGGAACGTCCCGGACGAACACTCGGACATGCGGTAGCCAACCCGCGCATCAGAGCTTGATCACCGACGTCCTTCAGGCCCCGCCTCCTCCTGTACGCGATGAAATGATGCGCTCGTAGAGCGAACGGAACAGTGTGCCTTCGTGTGTTGACAACGGACATCAGAGCTTAGGCGGGTGTCAACCGAACCGGGTACAGGCCATTCAGCACGATCAGTTCACCGCGGTCTGCGCGCTGCTTGGCCGGCAGCAGGATGTCCCGCATCCGCTGGATCACCGGCGGATCGGCGGCATTGATCGCCGAAACCTGCTCCGGTTTGGGCGGCCCATTGCTGCCGTAACGGCCTGGCACTCCGGTGGCGTGACCGAGGATGCGGTCACGCGTGCGTTGGGCGATGACGGCATTGTCGAGCCACTCTGCGGCCAGGTGCCTCAGAGAGTAGAGAGTCAAATCCTTACGCGCGATCTTGAGTACGAAGTTCTTGAGATACTGCCAGCTCTTGGTGATCGGCTGGGACCAACGCACCGTGCCGTCAGCGCGCGCAAACGCCTCCCACTCAGGAAAAAGCCGTTTTTCCTCGAGCGATTCCAGTTCGTGTACGCGATCGAGCAGACCGAGTTCGATCAACAGAGGATGGATCGGAACCACGCGGCCAGCCGCATTTGTTTTCAGATTTCGTAGATCCTTGATCGCTACGCGTCCGTTGCGTGCGTTGAACGGACGCATGTCGAAGAAATAGGTTTCACCGTCGCTGACAATATCCGCGCACTGAAGCTGACCAACCTCACCGGGTCGCATCCCGCTAAATATCAAAATCAGGTAGGCCCAATAGAGGTGATTTGGCCCTAATTGATTTCAAAAGGAATTGGTGGGTGTTTTTCATTTGGTAGCGCGTCCCTCCCCCGCTACCAAACAATCCAACATGCATCTCCGGTAGTTAAGCCCGCGACAATCGCCGGCCCGGCGCGGAACAACATGCAAACGCGTTTGTTACGCCTTGCAGGCGACGCTGCTTCTCGCGGCGCGCTGCAACGCGTAGGAACCTTCCATGGCCAAAATCGAAGACTTTGAAACCGCGACCGGAGACGGTGGCGAAACCCATCAGCGCGTGCCAAACCGCGCGACGTGCGCGGTTTGGCGGTGAAGTTCTACACCAAGGAAGGCAACTGGGATCTCGTCGGCAACAACATCCCGGTGTTCTTCATCCAGGACGCCATTAAATTTCCCGATCTGGTTCACGCCGTGAAGATGGAAGCCGACCGCGCCTTCCCGCAGGCCGGCAGCGCGCATGACACGTTCTGGGACTGGGCGTCGCTGATGCCGGAATCCACGCACATGCTGATGTGGGCCATGTCGGACCGCACCATTCCGCGCAGCCTTCGCATGATCGAAGGTTTCGGCATCCACACCTTCCAGTTCGTCAACGCCAAGGGCAAGGTGACCTTCGTCAAATTCCACTGGCGCCCGAAGCTCGGCATTCAGTCGACGCTGCGGGATGAGGCGCTGAAGCTCCAAGCCGCCGACAACGACTACCATCGCCGCGATCTATGGGAGTCGATCGCCATGGGTGCGTTCCCGGAATGGGAGCTGGGCATTCAGGCCTTCGACCAGAAATTCGCCGACAAGCAGCCCTATGACGTGCTCGACCCGACCAAGATCATTCCGGAAGAAGACGTGCCGCTGCGCATGATTGGGCGTATGGTGCTGGACCGCAATCCGGATAATTTCTTCGCCGAGACGGAACAGGTCGCCTTTTGCCCGGCCAATATCGTGCCCGGCGTGGACTTCACCAACGACCCGCTGCTGCAGGGGCGGCTGTTCAGCTATCTCGATACGCAGAAGTCGCGGCCCGGCACGGCGAACTTCCATCAGATTCCCATCAACGCGCCGAAGTGCCCGGTAATGAACTTCCAGCGCGACGGCATGATGCAAATGGCCGTGCCGAAAGGCCGGGCCAATTACGAGCCGAATAGCCTCACCGCGCATGGCGAGGACGGCGGCCCACGCGAATGTCCGGTGACCGGCTTTACCACGTCATCGACGCAGACTGGCGACGACGAGCAAGGCGACAAACTGCGCGTGCGCGCCGAATTGTTCGCCGATCACTACAGCCAGGCGCGGATGTTCTGGAAGTCGATGACGGAGAACGAGCAGGCGCACATTGCGTCGGCCTTCGTCTTCGAACTCTCGAAGGTCGTGCTCGAGCAGGTGCCGCCGCGCATGATCGGCAATCTGCGCAATGTCGACGAAGATCTGGCAAAGCGCGTCGCCGACGGCATGAACATCGATCTGCCGAGGAGGGCACAGCCGCGCCGCGAGGTTATCGACATGAAGCCGTCGCCGGCTCTGTCGATCCAGAAGAAGATGAAAGAAACGCTGGAAGGCCGTAAGGTCGGCATTCTGTTCGCCGACGGCTCGGACCCTGCCGAGATTAAGGCGGTGCAAAAAGCGGTCGAAAAGGAAGGCGGTGTGACCTTCCTGGTGGCGCCCAAGGTCGGCGGTGCCAAGGTCAAGGGCGGCGCCATCCTGAAGGCCGACGGTCAGTTGGCCGGCTCGCCGTCGCAACTGTTCGACGCGGTCGCGGTGGTGCTGTCGGAAGCCGGTTGCGAAATGCTGATGACGGAAGGCGCCGCGGTGCAGTTCGTCATGGATGCCTTCGGCCACTTGAAGGCGATCGGCGCCAGCAAGGCGGCGCAGCCGTTGCTCGATAAGGCCGGCGTCGTCGCCGACGACGGCGTCACCGACCTCGGCAAGGACTTCATCGCCGCGGCGCGGCTGCGGTTCTGGGAGCGCGAGCCGTCGGTGCGGCTGCTCGCGTAGCATCACGACAATCCGCCACGCGATGCATTCGCGTGGCGGACTTTCTTTGCGGTTAATGCAACCCCGACTTCGCCGACAGCTCGCGATGCCGCACGCGCTCGCGGTGCAGGGTATAGAGACCGCTGCCGACGATCAGCAGCGCGCCGAGCAGCGATTGCAGATCGGACAATTCGCCGAAGACGACATAGCCGGCGATCCCGCCCCAGAGCAAAAGCGTATAGCGAAACGGCGCGACCACGGTGATGTCGACATTGCGGAAGGCCGACACCGCGTAGGTCGAGCCGGCGCTGAGGAACACGGCGGCGACGGCCATGTAGATCACGTATCGTGTGCCCGGCATGGTCCATTGCTCTTCCAGCAAAAGGCCCTGGATCGGCGCCACGCAGGTGACGGCGACGACGCTGACGAACGAGATGGCCAAAGTCGGCACATGCGGCTCGATATTGCGAATCGTGGTGTCGCGTAACGCCGAACACATCGCGGCGGTCAGGCCGACCAGCGCCCATATGTTCATCGACGTCGGGCTCGGACGCACGATCAACAGCACGCCGGCGAAGCCGACCAGCACGGCGGTCCAGCGGCGCCAGCCGACCGGCTCCTTGAAGAACAACGCCAGCAGCATGGTCAGCAGCAGCGGCGAGGCCAGGTTGACCGCCATCAGATCGGCGATCCGCATATGGCTCAGCGCCATGATGAAGGCGACATTGGCGGCGGCGTCGAGCAGCGCGCGCAGGATGACATAAGGATGGGCGGTGTAGCGAAGCCATGACAACTGGTGGCTATAGATGACGACGACGCCGAGGCAGATCGCCGAGAACAGGCCGCGGACGAAGAGAACTTCTCCGGTCGGATAGACCGCCGCCGTCAGTTTAGCCAGTGTGTCATTGACCGTGAACAGCGCGCAGGCAGTGATGAAAGCGACAATTCCGCGTTTGTTTTCCTGATAGGTCGCCAATGTCGTCTCAACATGAATTTGAGGTCGAGCTGCATCTGACATGCACGCGCGGCACGGTCAAATGATCGCGTGACGGACTTTCGCCGAGACCCATTCGCTCAGAATCACGGTGGCGATGATGACCAATAGCATCAGCGACACCTGCGTCCAGTACAGCTGCGTAATGGCTGCATTGAGTTCCAGGCCGATGCCGCCGGCGCCGACCAGACCGAGCACGGTCGACTCGCGGATATTGATGTCCCAGCGGAACACGGAAATACCGGCGAAGGCCGGCATCACCTGCGGCACGATGCCGTAAGCCGTGGTCTGCGCGGCCGACGCGCCGGTCGCGCGCACCGCCTCGACCTGGGATTCGTCGATCTCCTCGATCGCCTCATACAAAAGCTTGGCGACGAAGCCGATCGAGCGCAGGCCGATGGCGATGATGCCGGCAAAGACACCGGGGCCGACAATGGTGACCAGCATCAGGGCCCAGATCAGCGAATTGATCGAGCGCGAGGCGACGATGATGAACAGCGCGACCGGCCGCAGAAAGGTGACGCTCGGCGTGGTGTTGCGCGCCGCACAATAGGCGATCGGCACGGCCAGCACGATCGAGATCAACGTGCCCATCGTCGCGATGTTGATGGTGTCCCAGATCGGCCGCCACAGCTGGTGGATATAGCTCCACGCCGGCGGCACCATGCGCGATCCGAGATCGGCGGCCTGCGCCGGCGCGTCCCAGACGAAAGCCCAGATGGTGGTCTCGGAAATTTTCTGGAAGCAGAAGACGAAAATCGCGGTGCCGATCAGATAGCCGGCCCAGACCGTGAGTTGGGTCTTGCGGTCGCGCCGTTGCCAGCTTCGTTTCGGGGAGGCGAGGGTCTTGCTCATCATTGCACCCAGCGCCGCAGATAGCCGGAGGAATATTCGGTCAGCATGACGATGGCGATGATGATGAGAATGATCGCAGCCGCCGTGTCGAATTCATAGCGATCGAAGGAGGTGTTGAGCGTCGCGCCGATGCCGCCGCCGCCGACGATGCCGACCACGGCGGATTCGCGAAAGTTGATGTCGAGGCGATAAAGGCCGAGCCCGATCATGCGCGGCATCACCTGCGGCTGCACGCCGTAATTGATCCATTGCAGCCAGCCGGCGCCGGTGGCGCGGACGGCCTCGGCCTGGCTGGCGTCCATGTCCTCGATGTCTTCGGCGAGCAGCTTGCCGTAGAAGCCGATGGTGGCGAACGCCAGCGTGACGAAACCGGCGAACGGGCCGAAGCCGAACAGTTTGACAAAGAAGATCGCCAGGATGACTTCCTGGAAGCTGCGCGACACCGCGAGAATCGATCGGCAGAAATAATACACCGGCAGCGGCGCGATGTTGCGCGCGGCGCCGATGCCGACCGGCACCGATAGCGCGATGCCGACGACAGTGGCGACCACCGTCATCCACAGGCTCTCGGCGATGCCGTCGACGATTTCGTCCCAGCGGCTGGTGAAGTCGGGCGGAAAGAACGCCGTGACGAACTGCATGCCGCGCGGCATGCCTTCCCAGACGCGCGCCCAGTTGACGTTGGTGGTGCCGAAAGCGGCCGCGAGATAGAGCGCGAAGCCGAGGATCAGGGTCCAGCGCAGCCAGGCGCGCTTGATCAGCGGCGGCTTTTTCCACGGTCGCGACGGGATGGCGGGGACGGTGAGGCTCATCGAAAGGCCTCGCCCCGTACTCCGTTCATTCCCGCGCAAGCGGGAATCCAGAAAGCAACATACGAAGAACTGGGTCCCCGCTTTCGCGGGGACGATCGGAAGAATGGTTTACGAGAGAAGTGCGTCATCACGTCAGCCCCGCGAGGCGGTCGCGTTCGATCACAGGCGTTTCCGCCGGCCGCGCCGGCGCAAGCTCGTCGACCGGCTCGGCGTCGTCGTCGGCCTTGCGGATGGTCGAGGCCCAGTCTTCCTCGCCGTAGATCTGCGTCAGCACCGCCGGCGTTAACTTGTCGGGCGGGCCGTCATAGACGATCTCGCCGAGTTTCAGGCCGACGATGCGCTCGGCGAACATCTGCGCCAGCATGACGTCGTGAATATTGATGATCGCCGATAATTTTCGCTCGGCGCACAGCTCCTTGATCAGCCGCATGATCTGCCGCGACGTCTTCGGATCGAGCGAAGCGGTCGGCTCGTCGACCAGCAGCAGTTCTGGATTCTGGATCAGCGCGCGGCAGATGCCGACGCGCTGGCGCTGACCGCCGGACAGTTCGTCGGCGCGCTTGTCGGCCATGTGATCGAGACCGACACGCTGCAACAGCCGGAACGCCTCGTCGATGTCGGACTGCGGAAACTTGCGCATGAAGCTCTGCCAGAAGCCGACATAGCCGAGCCGCCCGGACAGCACGTTCTCCATCACCGACAGCCGTTCGACCAAAGCGTATTCCTGGAAGATCATGCCCATGCGCCGGCGCATGCGGCGCAGGTCGCCGCTGCGCAGACCGACGATTTCGGTGTCGTTGAGCGTGATGGTGCCGGAGGTCGGCTCGACCAGCCGGTTGATGCAGCGGATGACGGTGGATTTGCCGGCGCCCGATGGGCCGATCAGCGCCATCACCTGGCCGTCCGGCACGTCGAGATCGATGTTCTTAAGCGCGAGATCGCCAGTGCGGTAGCGCTTGGTCAGTCCCTTGATACGCAACATTCAGGCTGTGTCCCCAATCCCGCGGCAGTCATGCCCGCTCCAGCGGGTCGTTACTTGCAAGAGGGTCGTTACTTACAAGTGTATTTGACGCCGCTTGCTTCGTCGATCTTGCGCAGCACGGCCCAGTCTTTCTTGTAGTCGATCGGGACGAACTTGCCTTCCTTTTTGAACTCGTTCGCCAGCGCCGAGCCTTCCCAGGGGAAGGAGAAGAAGGCTTGCTTGATCTTTTCAACCAGAGCCGGGTCGAGATTATAGGCGTAGCCGTAGCCGGTGGTCGGAAAGGTCTGCGATTTGTAGATCGAGCGGATCTTGGCCGGATCGAACACCTTGCGATCGATCATGCGGTTCAGCACCGAATTGGCAACCGCGCCGGCCTCATAGTCCTTGTTGACGACGCCGAGAATGGTGTTGTCGTGCTTACCGGAAAACTGCGGCTCGTAATCGCGCTTAGCCTCTAAATTGAAGTCGGCTTTCAGGATCGCCGATGGCGCCTTGTAGCCGGAGTTCGAGGTGGCGTCGCTGAAGCCGAGTTTGCGGCCCTTGAGGTCTTCCGGTTTCTTGATCTGCGAATCGGCCGATACGATGATTTCCATCTCGTAACCGAAGCTGTTGTCCTTCGCCGCCATCATCGCGAACGGCACGAGCCCGGCGCAGTTTACTGCCAGCGCATTGCCGCCGGCATTGACGCCGGCGACGTGTAGGCGGCCGGAACGCATGGCTTCGACCTGCGCGGCGTTCGACTGGACGGGGAAGAACACGACTTTCTTCGCCGTCACCTTCTCCAGGTGCTTGATGAAGCCGTCCCAGACCTTCGAATACACCGCCGGGTCTTCGACCGGCGTGAAGGAGAAAATCAACGTCGACGGATCGATCAGTTTCTTCGCATCGGGTGCGTCGGCAACCAGATCGCCGTTGCGGTCGCAATAGGCCTTGTCGAGCAGGCCGCGCGGGCAGTCTTCCTGGGCCAGCGCGCCGCCGGAGATAAGAATTGCTCCGGCGAACGCGGCGGCGCGGATGGTCGACGTCCGATGCACAATCATCGGAGGTTCACTTGCAGGCGTAGCTGACGCCGCTGGCGCTATCGATCTTGCGCACCACGCTCCAGTCCTTCTGGTAGCTGATCGGCACGAAGCGGTCCTCGGTCTTGAACTCCGCTTTCAGCGCCGAACCCTCCCACGGGAAGGTGAAGAAGGCTTCCTTGATCTTGGCCTGCAACTCGGGGACGAGATTGTGCGCCATGCCGTAGCTGGTGGTCGGGAAAGTTTCCGACTTGTAGATGGTGCGGATCTTGGCCTTGTCGACCACCTTGCGCTCGAACATGCGCACCATCACCTCGTTGGCGATCGCGGCGGCGTCATAATCCTTGTTGGCGACGCCGAGCACCGAGTTGTCGTGCTTGCCGGAGAACACCGGCTCGTAGTCGCGCTTGGCGACCAACTTGAATTCGGATTCGAGCAGCACCGACGGCGCCTTGAAGCCGGAGTTCGACGAGGGCGAGGTGAAGGCGAGCTTCTTGCCCTTGAGGTCGGCCGGCGTCTTGATGGCGCTGTCGGCCGGCACGATGATTTCCATCTCGTAGCCGAACGTGCCCGCATTGGTGCCCATGATGGCGAAGGGAACGTAGCCGGCACAATTGACCGCGATGGGGGTCGGTCCGGTGCTGACGCCGGCGATGTGCAGGCGGCCGGAGCGCATGGTTTCGATTTCGGCGGCATTCGACTGGACCGGGAAGAACACGACCTTTTTGCCGGTGACTTTTTCCAGATGCCGGAGGAAGCCGTCCCAGACCTTGGAATAAAGGGCAGGGTCTTCGACCGGCGTATAGGCAAACACCAGGGTCGGCGGATCGACCAGCTTGGATTTGTCGGTCGGCGTATCGGCGACCAGATCACCATTGGCGTCGCAATAGGCCTTGTCGAGGAGGCCGCGCGGGCATTCCTGCGCCTGAGCCCCTGTCAGGCCCGAGCCGAAAAGCCCGGCGCCGACGATCAACGCCGCGCACAGACTGGTAATACTGGTTTTCTGAAGAGCCATGGCTGCCTCCTTGTCGTCCCGGGCCGTTGGCCGTCCCGGGAACTCATGATGCCGCCACAATAGCCCAAAGCACTGGCACGAAGCCAATCGCTAAACGCAGCCGCCGAACCCGGTCCAAACAACCGGTCTCACGGTGCGAGTCTGTGGATTTTGAGGCGGCGCTGGTGGTGATTACCACGACGGCTGTGACGGTTAGACGACATAGGAGGGAGTCTTAGAGTCTGTCCGAAGAGATCATACGGGATTGCATAGCTTTCTCAACATGAGCCTGATGGAGGCGAGACGCAGAAACGCGAGCGCCTTTCGATTGAGATTTTCCCAATCCTTTGCGAGCCGTCTGCAGCGCCCGAGCCA
>JAUSBQ010000205.1 GCA_030651965.1 Pseudolabrys sp.
CCGCTCATAACGGCCGCGATTTTCGTTCGTCCACATCGGCGGCCCCTCCGAATCAGGCCCGCCACTCTTGAATCACAAATGATTCATAGGATTCAACAACTCTTCGGACAGACACTAAGCCCTGTAAAACAGGCCTGCCCACGGACCTAAATTTCGGGATGTGCAACGATCAGACGTGGAACTTAACCGGGCAGCCCGAGCGCGATCGCCGCCACGGCATCGATGGCGGCGTCAACGCCTGGCAGATGGCGCACGCCTTCCACTTTTGCGGCGCCGCACAGTCCGAGCACCGGCCGGCCGAATTGCAGACCGAGCGCGACTTCGGACAATGTGCCGTAACTGTCGCCGATGGCAACGATGCAAAAGCCGGCGCGCGCGACCAGCACATTGCGGGCCTCGCCGATGCCGGTGGCAATGGGGATCGTCACGTAAGGATTGGCGTTCTTGACGTCGGTTTCCGGCAACAGGCCGATGCTGATGCCGCCGCCAGACGCCACGCCGCGGCACACCGCTTCCATGATGCCTTGCCGTCCGCCGCACACGACAGAAAAGCCGATGCCGGCGAGGCCGACGCCGAGCGCTTCGGCGGCCGCCAACTGCTCGCTGCCGGCGTCGCGCGGTCCGATCACGGCGACCGGCTGTTTCAGCGGATGTCCCGAGCGCCGCTGTAGCCAGTGCGCCGCCGCGCTCAACGAAACAGGCGTGCCGCCGCGCCCGGGCGATGCGCTCCATGTGCGCGTGGCCGGATCGTAGCCCTGGCCGTTCGCCGGATTGTGGAGACGGTTATCGGTCTCATCGAGCGTGAGCATCTTGCCTCTCGTGCCGGGCGGCGACAATTTCGCCGATCGCGATGATACAGGAACACATCGCCATCAGCAGCAGCGACAGAGCCGCCGCCGCCGGAAAGTCGGAGCCGGTCTCCGAGATCATGCTGTAAAGCTGCAGCGGCAGGATGTTGACCTGGGTGCCGACCAGCGCCAGCGCGGTGCCATAGGCGCCGATGGCCACCGCGGCGATCAGGCAAAACGCGGTCACCGCGGTCGGCAGGACCTGCGGGATCAGGATATCGCGGATGATGCGGCCCCGCGTCGCGCCGAGCGACTCGGCGGCGATGAATTGCGCCTTGTCGAAATTGACGAACACCGGCAACAGCAGCATGACCACGCGCGGGATAAGATAATAGGACGCGGCGAAGGCCAGCCCCTGCGGCGAGAACAGCAGCCGCGAGAACGTCACCGGGTCGACGCCGACCATTGCCAGCATCTGCGTGACGAAACCGGCGCGGCCATAGGAGAGAATAAATCCGTAAGCCACGATCAGCCCGGAGAAAGTCAGCGGCAGCGCGATGAAGAACACCAGAACGGTGCGCGCCGCCTCGCCGATGCGCGACAGATGCAGCGCGACCGCGAAGCCGACGATCAGCGAAAACACCGACGCCGTGGTGGCGAGGATGAGCGAGCCGCGCAGGCCGCCCCAGAACAGGTCGCTGCGCAGCACCCGCAGGAAGGCGCTGCCGCCGCCGGTGAAGCCATCCATCGAGACGACGACCAGCGGAATCAGAAAGAAGAAAATGAACAAGGCTGCGCCGGGGGCCGCCAGAATGAAGAACAGTCCCCGGCGCATGGCTTGGTTTCCCGTTACTTGATCGTCGCCATTTACTTGATCGTAGCCTTGGCCCAGCCGGCGTCGATCTCCGCCTTCTTGGCGGCGGCCTTCTGGACGTCGAGCGGCTTGACCTGCGGCGCCGGCGGCAGCTTGTCGGCGACGTTGTCCGGCAACTTCACGCCCGGCACCGAGGGACGCACGAAGCCTTGCGCGAAGATGCCCTGGCCCATGTCGGTCATGATGAAGTTGAGCCACAGCTTGCCGGCGTTCGGGTTGGGACCGTTCTTGACCAGGCTGATGCCGTAAGGCGCGGCCACCGAGCCGTCCTTCGGAATCACGACCGCAACCTGATCGCCGAGGCCGTCGGTGTATTTGGCCTTGAGGCCGTCGTTCTCATAGGAAATCCAGACCGGAATCTCGCCTTTGACGAACTGGGCATAGGGCGTCGTGCCGACCACGCGCAGCACCGAGCCCGCCGCATGCAGCTTGCCGAGGTAGTCGATGCCCGGCGTGACATTATCGACGCTGCCGCCATTGGCGTAAGCCGCGCCGAAGGTCATGACCTGACCGACGCCGGTCGAGCGCGGATCGAGGTAGACCACCGAGTTCTTGTATTCCGGCTTGAGCAGATCGGCCCAGGATTGCGGCACGTCCTTGACCAGCTTCTTGTTGACGACGAAGGCGATGGTGAGCGTGTGAATTGTGAACCATTTGCCTTCCGGATGACGGAACACGTCGGGCAGCTTGTCGAAGTTCACCGGCTTGAACGGCGCCACCACGTCCTTGGCGACGGCATCGACGCCGGAGGCGGCGAAGTAATAGGCGGTATCGGCCTGCGGGCGATTGCGCGCCTTGTCGAGCGCGATCACGGTCGCGGCCGAACCGAGGTCGTTGTAGGCCATTTCGACCGCGGGATAGCGCTTCTTGAAGGCGGCGAACTCGGCCGCCCAGTTCGCCCAGGTCGGCCCGGTGTCGAACGAGACCACCATGCCTTCCTTGCTGGCGGCCTCATAGAGCGCCTTTTCGCCGGGATAGAGTTCGGGCGAATCCATCACGGTTTGGGCGTACGCAAGAGCGGGCAACAGCGTTAGCGCGGCGACGGCGAGTGATCTTTTCAAGGTTCTCATACTGTCCTCCTGTTGGTAGTCACGATTGTGCGCTGCCGGTCTCCGGCAGCAGTTGGATCGAGGTCGGCGGAATATAAATGGCGGCGATCTCGCCCATGTCGCCGGTCTCACCGAGCAAGGTGACGCCGCCGATTTCGAAATCGAAGCGGCGGAAGCTGCCGAGAAAACGGTCGCGCGTGACGGTGCCGGTGAAACTATTGACGCCGCCGGGGCCGCGGCCAAGCAGCAGCCCTTCTGGCCGCACCAGAACGGCGACGGTGTCGCCGGTGTTGCGGCCGTGCGGCAATGTCGTCAGCGCGCCGAATGGCGTGTCGACGTTGGTCGGCCCTGTGATGTGGCCGGTCCACAGATTGGCCTGGCCGATGAAATCGGCGACCTCGCGGTTGACCGGCCGCGCGTAGATGTCGCGCGGTCTGTCGACCTGGACCAGCCGTCCGTTCTGCATGACGGCGACGCGGTCGGCCATCGACAGCGCTTCTTCCTGGTCGTGGGTGATGTGCATTGTCGCGATGTGGTGCATGCGCTGCAGCCGGCGGATTTCGTCGCGCATCTCGACGCGCAGCGCGGCGTCGAGCGCCGACAGCGGCTCGTCGAGCAGCAGCGCCTGCGGATCGAACACCAGCGCGCGCGCCAGCGCCACGCGCTGCTGCTGGCCGCCGGACAATTGAGCGGGCAGCTTCTCCGTTTGCGTGCCGAGGCCGACCCGCCCCAGAATATCGACCGCCTTGGCGCGGCGGCTGGCCTGGTCCTGGCCGCGAAGCTTCAACGGATAGGCGACATTTTCCCAAGCGGTCATGTGCGGAAACAAAGTGTAGGTCTGAAACACGATGCCGATGTTGCGCTGGCGGGGCGGAATGCCCGCGGCATCCTTGCCGCCGATGATGACGCGGCCGTGTGACGGCTGCACGAAACCGGCGATGATTTTCAACAAAGTCGATTTGCCGCAGCCGCTCGGCCCGATTACCGCCAGCAATTCGCCGGGGCGAATGCCGAGAGTGACGTCGTGCACGCCGATATCGGTGCCGGGATAGGTGAAGGTCACCCCTTCGAGCGCGATGGTGTATTCGGGCTCGCTCATGCGGACAATCCATGCACGCCTTGCGCGCCGCGCGCGGTGAGCGCGCCGCCGGCGGATGCGGCCAGGGCCAGAACCAGCAGCACGACAGTGGCGGCGCAGGCAAAGCCGGTGGCGCCGTAAAATGCCTGCAACAGCACGACCGGATAAGGCCGCGTCAGGAATCCGGCGACCAGGTTGGAGAGCTGGAATTCGCCGATCGACAAAGCCGCCACCGTGATCAGCCCGGATGCCAAGCTGTGGCGCAGCGACGGCAGCACGATGTCGCGGAAGCGCTGCCAGAAGCCGGCGCCGAGCGCCTCGGCGGCGAGTTCCTGCTCGGTCAGACGCAGGTGCCGCATATCGCCGATCAATGTGTGCAGCAGATAAGGCAAGGTCAGCACCAGGTGGCCGCCGACCAGAATCCACAGGCTGCCGAGAAACGGCAGTTCGTCGGACGAGAAAACAAGAATGAAGCCGAACGCCAGCACCAAAGGCGGCACCGCGATCGGCAGCAGATAGATGACGCGCGCGGCGGCGCGCACCTGCTGCGAGGCGGCGCGATAGATCGCGTAAGCGAGCGGTGTGCCGATCAAGGCGCCGATGACGCAGGTCAGCGTGCAGACTTGCAGGCTGGTCCAGAAGGCGCGGCGGAAGCTGCCGTCGGAAGCGACCTGGAGATAC
Organism: Pseudolabrys sp.; assembly: GCA_030651965.1. Lineage (GTDB taxonomy): Bacteria > Pseudomonadota > Alphaproteobacteria > Rhizobiales > Xanthobacteraceae > Pseudolabrys. The sequence goes on from JAUSBQ010000205.1 coordinate 4,471, forward strand.
CACTCGAGCGTGACGCCCGTGGGCAGCAGCGTGTTGAACCAGATGTGGCCGAACGAGCCGACAAACAGCAGCACGATCGGCGTGAACAGATAGATCAGATAAAGGACGGTCGCGAGGGCCATGGGTTCTACCCTAGCGCCTGCGATATTGCAGTGGTGCGAATGTCAGCGCGTGACGGTGGCATGCGAGCGTTTCCTCGGCCGACTTTTATAAACAATGGCCGATAGCAGGCAGCTTAGTCTTGATCTGGCGCAATAAAAAGCTTTGCCAGCAATTCGTAGGAACGCTTTCTCGCCGTGTGGTCGTAGATCATCGTCGTCACCATTACCTCGTCGGCCTTGGTCGCGGCGATCAGACTGTCGAGCTTGGCCTTCACCGTCGCAGGCCCGCCGACCGACAATTTGGTGCGGTTCTGCGCGATGCGGGCGCGGTCGACCGGCGTGTAGTCGAAGGCCAGCGCATCCTCGGGTGACGCCAGCGGCAGCATCTCGCCTTTGGCGCGGCGCACAATATTCAGGTCGACGGTCGCCGCCAGCCGGTCGGCTTCCGCGTCGGTATCGGCGCAAACCACATGGGTGCCGAGAATGGCGTAAGGCCTGGCGTGCGAGGCCGAGGGCCGGAAGCTGTCGCGATAAAGCCGCATCGCTTCGTCGGCGGGAAACGTCGCGAAGTGATGCGCGAAGGCGAAGGCGGCGCCGATCTGCCCAGCGAGCTGCGCGCTGTAGTCGGACGAGCCGAGCAGAAAGATCGGCGGCAGCGCGACATCGTCCGGCATCGCCCGCACCTTGTGGAATGGATGGCCGTCGGGAAGGTTGCGGTTCTCCAGCGCCATCAATTCGGTGAAGCGGTCGAGAAAATCGTCCTCTTCGCTGATGCCCTGGCGGCGGCGCAAGGCATAGGACGTCACCTGGTCGGTGCCCGGCGCGCGGCCGAGGCCGAGATCGATGCGGCCGGGGAACAAGGCCTCCAGCACCTTGAAGCGTTCCGCGACCATCAGCGGCGCATGGTTGGGCAGCATGATGCCGCCGGAACCGACCCGCATGCGGCTGGTCGCCGCGGCGATCTGTCCGATCATGATGTCGGGCGCCGAACTGGCGATCGACGGCATATTGTGGTGCTCGGCCACCCAATAACGCACGAAGCCGAGCTTATCGGCCAGGCGGGCCAGATCGAGCGTGTTGCGCAACGCCTGAGAACCGGTCGAGCCGGCGGCGACAGGCGAGAGATCGAGGATGGAAAGCGCGGTCATGCGGCCTTAGGTAAGCACTGGAAAGCTTTGAGGCAAACGCGCAATTGCCGTTTGTCGGCCAACTGGCGCCCGCTATGATCCACACTATATTCGGGGGAATTCCGCAGGGGACACCTTCTATGGCTGCATTGAGCGAATGGAAAGTGCCGCCGGCAGCGCAGCCGCGGTCCGAGGACTACGCCTATGATCTCAACCGGGTGCTGTCCTCGGTGGTCGGCCTGCACTCGATCATCCCGCCGGACGCCTTCACCGCCGAGACTTTGGGCGTCGAACGCGCCGGCAACGGCGTGCTGATCGGCGACGGTCTGGTGCTGACCGTCGGCTATCTCATTACTGAGGCGGAAACCATCTGGCTGCATCTGTCCGACGGCAGCGTCGTGCAGGGCCACCCGCTCGGCTTCGACGGCGAGACCGGCTTCGGCCTGGTGCAGGTGCTCGGCCGCATCGACCTACCGGTGCTGCCGCTCGGCTCATCGGATGGCGCGATCGTCGGCGAGCGTGTCGTGGTCGGCGGTGCCGGCGGGCGCACGCGCTCGCTGGCCGGACGCATCGCCGCCCGGCAGGAATTCGCCGGCTATTGGGAGTACCTGCTCGACGATGCGATCTTCACATTTCCGGCGCACCCGAACTGGGGCGGCACCGCCTTGATCTCGTCGCAGGGCGAACTGCTCGGCATCGGCTCGTTGCAGATCGAACGCGTGCGCGACGGCGAAGGGCGAGGCAAAGCCAAGACCGAGAATCTCAACATGACGATTCCGATCGATCTGTTGAAGCCGATCCTGTCCGATCTGACCAAGTTCGGCCACGTCAACAAGCCGGTGCGGCCGTGGCTCGGCGTCTACTGCACCGAAATCGAAGACCGCATCGTCACCGTCGGCGTTGCCGGTAAGGGACCGGCGGCGCGTGCCGAGATCAAGACCGGCGACATGATCGTCGCCGTCGCCGGCGAGAACGTGTCGACCTTGGCCTCCTTCTATCGCCGCGTTTGGGCGCTCGGCGATGCCGGCGTCGAGGTGCCGCTGACATTGCACCGCGACGGCGTCACCTTCGACGTGCGGGTGAACTCATCCGACCGCGCCAAATTTCTCAAAGGGCCGAGGATGCATTAGTCAATCCGTCATCGCTTTTCGTGAATGGCAGCATCTTTCTCCGTTCGTCCCCGCGAAAGCGGGGACCCAGTTCTTAAATCAACTTCGGAGATTGTGACCCTGGGTTCCCGCTTTCGCGGGAACGAACGGGGCGGGAGTCCGCGCTCGCTAATCACCCCACCTCGATTGCGTCGACCCGATTGGGATAGAACGCGAGATACTCCTTGATCTCGGTCACCGCCGGAAAAGGCTGCTCGTAGCTCCACACCGCATTCTCCGCCTCGCGGCCATCCGCGACAATCGTGAAGTAGCTGGCATCGCCTTTGTAAGGGCAGTGCGTTGAATGTCGGGTCGCCTTCATGAGGCTCATGTCGGCGTCCGCGCGCGGGATATAGTAAACAACGGGATAACTCGCCTCGCGCAGCGCCAGTGCGCGCGTCGTGTCGGCGACGATCCTGCCGGCGAAGCGCACATGCACGCGCGTATCCATGCGCTCGATCGTGATCGGATGATCGGGGCCAGGCTGTTTCATGAAGCCGCTCATAGTCGGTTAGCGATAACAGCTCTATAATTTACAATAGCCCCTCCGGCATTTTTACGCGCCAAACATTCGCGACCGACCGAGATCGTGAAAAATTGAACGATTGCACTTAGTGAAATGACAGATTTTACCGCTAGCGTCTCAGGCATCGAGAAGGAAACGGTGCTCCACTGCATGCAAAATGCCCCGCTCAAGACGCTTATCCAGGGCCTCAACATCCTGATCGTGGACGGCAACTCCTATATGCGCCGGGTCACGCGCATGATGCTGATGAATCTCGGCGCCAAGTCGGTGATCGAAGCCGCCGACGGCCTGGCCGCGCTCGAGCAGATCCGCAGTTGCGATCCCGACGTGATGCTGCTCGACTGGGACATGCCGCTGCTCAACGGCATGGAAGTGATGCGCATCGTGCG
>JAUSBQ010000239.1 GCA_030651965.1 Pseudolabrys sp.
CCGATGATGGCGCGGTCGCGCAAGCGGTTGCTGATCGTATTGTAGAGCGCGAGAGCGGTGAGCACCGCCAGCGCCGCGATGGCGGCGGTGCGAGAATCGAGCTTCAGCCCAAGATAAAGCACCGCGCCGACCGAGCCGGCGATGAGCACCATGCAGACCGCGATAAAGATGGCGCCGAGACGAAGCATAAAACCGATCCTAGGGGCCGTGAGACCAGACTTTTTTTCGCCAGCCAACTGATTCGCACGGGCTGGCCCCAATGTTCCTGAGGAGGCCCGCCCGCGCAACCGGGAATTCCTGCTATGGTAACGACACTTGGCCCGTCCTTCACAAGAACCTTCCCGCAACACTTCCACCTGGTGGCCAACCCGGAACTTGAGCCGATGCAGGCCTCCCGCCCGCCGTCACTTCTAGCACGGATCGCCGCCTCGCCCGGACAGGCGCTGGCCGCCATCCTGGCGATTCATGCCGCGGTCTGGACCGCGCTGCCGGCGCTGCTCTACCCCAATTTGCCGCTCGATCTGATCGAGGCATTGACCTATGGCCGCGAATGGCAACTCGGTTACGACAAGCTGCCGCCTCTGCCATGGTGGCTGGTGGAAATCGCCAATCGCGCCATTGGCCACGATTTCGCGTTCTACCTTTTGGCCCAGATCGCCGTGGTCGGTGCCCTGGCCATCGTGTTCATCACGACGCGTCCGCTGGCGGGACCGCTTGGGGCGCTAGTCGCGGTCCTCATCGTCGATGGGCTGCATTATCTCAGCTACACCGCCGCCAAGTTCAATCATGACGTCATCCAGCTGCCGTTCTGGGCGCTGGCGGGCTATGCCCTGCACCGGGCGCTGCGCGGCGGCCAGACAGGACACTGGGCGCTGCTCGGCCTGGCGATCGGGATTTCGTTCTGGGCGAAGTATTTTGTCGTCGTCCTGATTGCCCCCATCGCCCTGTTCATCCTGATCGATCGCGACGCGCGCAAATGCCTGATGACGCCGGGGCCCTATGTCGCCGCCGCGGTCGCCTTGCTCGTGATGGCGCCGCACCTCCTCTGGCTGGTGCAGAACGATTTCCTGCCCTTCGGTTATGCCGAACGCCGCGCCGTGCTGGCGCGCGGCTGGTACGACCACCTTTGGCGCCCGGCGCAATTCGCCATCAGCCAGTTGTTCTTCCTCGTTCCGTCGCTGCTGATCGCCGCGCCTCTGTTCATCCCGCGCCGGAGCGCGACCGAGCCGCCGGTCGCCTCGCTGGCCGACGCCTATGACATGCGCATCGTGACCTTATTGGCCTTCGGCCCGGTCGCCGCCGTTCTGGCGCTCGCCGCCTTCAGCGGCCGGGGCACCATCGCGATGTGGGGCTATCCGCTGTGGATGTTCATCGGGACCTGGCTGGTGCTGGTGACGCGCCGCGCGCTCGAGCCCGGACGCCTCGCCCGCGTCCTGATAACCTGGGCCATCATCTTCGCCTGCATGGCCGGCGCCTTCATCGTCAACTACGCGGTGCTGCCGCATTACGACCACCGCTACCGCGCAGTGTTCTACCCCGGCGAACGCCTGGCCACGGAACTGACCCGGCGCTATCGCGCCGTCACCGGCCAGCCGATCGCCTATGTCATCGGCGACATGTGGACCGGCGGCAACGTCGCCCATTACGCGGCGAGCCATCCGCGCGTGCTGATCGACGGCGCCCCGGCGCGCGCGCCATGGATCGACCTTGCCGACCTCAATGCACGCGGCGCGGTGGTGGTGTGGACGGTGGGTGCGCTCGACGCGGTCCCGATCGCCTTCCGCAACATCGCCGGCGAGGCGGCGGTGCAGCCGCCGTTCCTGATCCCGGACCGGCGCGGCGAAAGCTTCATCAATGTCGGCTGGGCGATCCTGTTGCCCAAGCCGGCTTTTGCCCAGGCCGTTCAAAAGTAGAAACGCGAACGACAACGAAGCGGAGCCGACCCATGAACACGTTGCGCCGCCTTTGGCGAGGAGACCTGCCTCTATCGGATGCATTCTGGAATTGGGCGGTGATCGGCGGGATCGTGGTCAACGGACTGACGTCGATCGTCTTCCTGATCCTGATCATGAACGACTACATCGTGACGGCCTTTATCGTCGGATACGTCCTTTCGGTGCCTTACAATATCGTTGCAACGGTCGGCGTCTGGCGTTCGGCCGGACGCTATGAGGGTGAACGGCGCTGGGCCGACCTCGCCCGCATCGTCACCGTTGCCGCAATGACCATATTGAGCCTTACCTGACAGACACCGGCTACTGCCGCGCGCTGACGGCTTTGTCGGCGACGATGGCGCCGTCGATCAGTTCGATCTGACGATCCATGCGCGCGGCCAATTCGAGGTCGTGCGTCACCGCCACCACGGTCTTGCCGTGCGTGCGCACCAGATCGCGCAGCACCTCGAACACCTGCTCGCTCGCCTTCGAATCGAGCGACCCGGTCGGCTCGTCGGCGAGAATGACCGGCGGTTCGTTGGCGAGCGCGCGGGCCACCGCCACCCGTTGCCGCTGGCCGCCGGAGAGCTGATCGGGACGTTTGTCCATGTGATCGCCGAGGCCAAGCGAGCCGAGCAGATCGCCGCCGCGCGCGCGCATCTCCACCTTCGACAGCCGCCCCAGCGCGCGCATCGGCAGCATGACGTTTTCCCTGACGGTGAATTCGGGCAGCAGGAAATGAAACTGGAAGACGAAGCCGAGCATGGTCAGCCGCGCATGGGCTCGGTTCTCTTCCGGCATGCGCGCGGTTTCCTCACCACGTATCAGCACTTCGCCCGTGGTCGGCAGATCGAGCAGGCCGAGCAGATACAGAAGCGATGACTTGCCCGAACCGGAAGGCCCGGTGATGGCGACGAATTCGTTTTCGCGGATCGCCAGATCGATGTCGTGCACCAGAGTGGTCGGCACGATGCCCGGCAGAATGCGGGTGACGTTGCGCGCCTCGATCAAAGGCGCGGCGGTAGCGCCGCCGACTGTCCGCGCGCCCTGTGTGTCCACCGCGCTCATGTCGCGCCCCGGATGATCTCGACCGGATGCAGGCGCGCCGCCTTGCGCGCCGGCTGATAGCCGGCAACGACCGACGATACCAAGGCGACGGCGCCGGCGAGCAGGTAATGCGTATACGTATAGGCCATCGGCAACCGGTCAGTGTCCATGAACGGACTCTTGATCGTGACCGAACCGAGCGCAAGACAGAGGAGATAGCCGAGCAAGAAGCCGGCAAGCGCGCCGGCAATGCCGATGATCAACGCCTCGACGACGAAGATCGAGCGCACCGTGAACTCGCTCAGGCCCAGCGACTTCATGATGGCGATGTCGCGCGCCTTTTCGTGGGTGATGGTGGAGATGATGTTGTAGGTGCCGAAGCTCGCCACCAGCAAAATGGCGCCGACCACGGCGAACATGATGATGTTGCGGATGATGAAGGAATTCAGCAGGTCCTCGTTCGATTCCTGCCACGACACCGACTTGTAGGTCGTATCGCCCTCGATGCGCGCGGCGATTTCGCGCGAGATCATCGGATCGCGCAGCCGCAGCCGCAATTCGTTGACCAGGCCGGTCTGGCGCGACAGGATCTGCCCGGTCTTGATCAGCACATAGGCGGTGCGTTGGTCGATGCTCTGCACGCCGGTGTGAAACACGCCAACCACCTGCGCATTCAAGCGCATTCCTTCGCTGGTCTGCAACGTGATATTGGCGCCGGTACGCGCGCCGATCCGGTCCGATAGCCCGTCACCGATGATGATGGCGTTGGTGGCGCGATAGAGCGCGCTCAAGGTGATGCCGCGCAGTTGCTTGGGCAGGTCGGACACCATCGGTTCGCGGCGTGGATCGATCCCGATAATGCTGATGGCGACGTCCTGGCTGGCATAGCGCACAATCGCCGCCACGCGCACCGACGGCGCCACCGCGCCGGGCACCCAGGCTTCAAGGCCGGCGATGCTGGCCAGCGGATTCTTGATGCCCGGCCGTCGCGCTTCCGGCGTCAGGCCGTGGATTTCCGCGGCACCAAAGAGCGTCTCCGCCGGCTGCTTCGGCGGCGTCCGGCGCTCGTCCGAGACGGTGATGTGCGGCAGCGTATTGATCAGGCGCTGGGTGAAGTCATCCTGCGAACCCTGCATCAGCGAGGCCATCATGATAGAAAAGCCGACGCCGGTGGCGACGCCGGCGACCGCGAATCCGGTCTGCCGCACGCGGCCCCGAACATGCGTCCAGGCGATGTCGAAGATGAGGTTCATGCGACCCTCAAGGTTTGGCGTCGAGAATGCGGACGCGCGCGCCGTCCTTGAGGTCGGTCGCCGCCGGCGCCGCGACGCGGTCACCTTCTTTGAGCCCCTCCAGCACCTCCGCCGCGCGCGTGCCGCGAATGCCGATCTTGACCCCGCGCCGGCGCACTTTGTTGCCGTCGATGACGAACACGTCATTGCCGCGCAAGGCGTCGGCCGGGACCAGCAGCGCATTCGGCCGTTCGCGGGTCACGATATTGGCTTCGACGCTCATGCCGGGCTTGAGCGGCGTGTCGTCCGGCAGCGCGACCTTGATGCGATAGGTCTTGGTGACGACGTCGCCCATTGGCGTGATCTCCCGGACCTCGCCTTCCAGCCGCCGGTCCGGGAAGGCGTCGGTGCGGAACAGCACTTTCTGCTTCAGGGTGACACGCGGGATGTCTTCTTCGTTGACCTCGGCGACCACCTGCAAAGGCAGCGGCACGCCGACGCGGAACAGGATTTGCCCGGCTTCGGCGATCTCGCCGATTTCGCCGTCGCGGCGCAGCACGATGCCGTCCATCGGCGAGAGGATGGTGTAGTCGTTGATTTTCTCGAGCTGCACCATGATCTGCGCCTGCACCTGTTGCAGGTCCATGGACGCGCGCTCGAAAGCCTGCGTGGTCGCGGTGCCGCGCCCGATCAATTCGCTGACGCGGGACATTTCGCGCTTGAGGAATTCCTCGCGGGCCTTGAGTTCGCGCAATTGCGCCTGCACTTCGCGGTCGTCGAGCCGCACCAGCACGTCGCCTTTGGCGACTTTCTTGCCTTCGCAGTCGCATATCTCGACGATGCGGTCGCGCAGCAGGCTGGCGACCTTGGCCCAGCGCTCCGGTTCGACGCCGCCGGTCGCATAGACGATCTCGACCGCGGTGCCGCGCGCAATCACCGCTGCGCTGACCCGCGGCATCTCGCCATAGCGCCACCAGAACGCAGCCCCGGCCAGCAGCAGCACGGCCGCCGCGATGATGATCAGCCGTCGTATATTCATGCGCCGACCCTAGCCGCGTAGCGCGGCCCTGACTTGATGTACCGCAAGATTCAGGCGTTGCAGCCCTCCGCCTCATCCTGAGGAGCATCGCAAAGCGAGCCCGCCCCTATCGGCCCTCATGGTGAGGAGCGCTGCCATAGCAGGCGCAGCCTGCGTAAACTTGGCTGCGTGCAGCGCGTCTCGAACCATGTGGCCGCCACATCCTTCGAGACGCATCGCGTTCCGCGATGCTCCTCAGGATGAGGCGGATGGTTACGCCACCTGCTTGATGACCTTGGCGATCTTGTCGAAGATCTCGCCGATCTGCGCCTCGGTGACGATCAGCGGCGGGCTCATGGCAATGGCGTCGCCGGAAATCCGGAACATGATGCCGTGGTCGTGGAAGCCGTTTTCGAGCGCCTGGAAGCCGCGCAAACCGACCGCGTCCGGTTTGCTCGCGAGATCGATGCCGGCCATCAGGCCGACGGTGCGGATATCCAGCACGTTCGGCAGGCCTTTCAGCCCCATCGCCGCCTGCGCCCAGATCGGCTCCATCTTCTTGGCGCGCGCGAAGAGGTCCTCGTCGCGATAAAGATCGAGCGTCGCCAGACCGGCAGCGCAGGCGAGCGGGTGCGCCGAATAGGTGTAGCCGTGGAACAGCTCGATGGTGTGCTCGGGGCCTTTCATGAAGGCGTCGTAGATGCCCTTGCGCGCGATGACGCCGCCCATCGGCACGCTGCCGGAGGTGATGCCCTTGGCGAAGGTGATCATGTCGGGGATGACGTCGTAGCGCTCGGCGGCGAAGGCGTGGCCGAGGCGGCCATAACCGGTGATGACCTCGTCGAAGATCAGGAGAATACCGTGCTTGTCGCAGATCTGGCGCAGGCGCTTGAGATATCCTTTCGGCGGCGGCAGGACGGCCGTCGAGCCGGACACCGGTTCGACGATGACGGCGGCGATGGTCGAGGCATCATGCAGCGCCACCAGCCGGTCGAGTTCATCGGCGAGATGGTCGCCCCACTCCGGCTCGCCGACCGAGAAGGCCTGCTCGGCGCGGCTATAGGTCGTCTGCAAATGATCGGCGCCGGCCAGCGCCACGCCGAACTGCTTGCGGTTGGCGACCATGCCGCCGACCGAAATGCCGCCGAAGCCGACGCCGTGATAGCCGCGCTCGCGGCCGATCAGCCGCACCCGCGACGCATTGCCGCGCACGTTGTGATAGGCGAGCGCGATCTTGAGCGCGGTGTCGACCGCTTCCGATCCTGAATTGCAGAAGAACACCTGGTCGAGATCGCCGGGCGCCAGCGCCGCGATGCGGCTCGCCAGTTCAAACGCCTTGGGGTGACCGAACTGGAAGGTCGGCGAGAAATCCATTTCCGCCGCCTGTTTCTGGATCGCGGCGACGATCGGTTCGCGGTTATGGCCGGCGTTGGTGCACCACAGACCGGCCGAGGCATCGAGGATCTTGCGGCCGTCGGGCGTAAAGTAATGCATGTCCTTGGCGCTGGAGAGCAGACGCGGCCGCGCCTTGAACGCGCGATTGGACGTGAAAGGCATCCAGAAGGCTTCGAGATCGTTCGGAACGCTTGTGGATGGGCTTTCGCGGGTCAGCGCCATGGTATTCTCCAACCGTGTTTCGGCTTCAAAGCCGACTCTACAACTTGAGCGCCATCATAGCAGCGAAGACGGCCGGCTTGAAATCACCCGCGCGCCAAGGCGATGCCGCCGCACGCGCGCCTGCTTATGACGCCATAGCAACTTCTTTGGCGCCAGGTTGCACAACACGCGTAAGCTTCCCGCGCAGGTTGACAATTTATGTCCTCTACCGAACATAGTGTGCTATCTTGCTGGGACAGACGACTCAATGGAAGGGAAATAAAAGCGCCGTCATTTGCGGGGGCTCAATGCCAATGGCAAGAAAACAGAAATTAGGAGCGATCGATCCAGCCAGCTTCCTCGCCAAAGCGGGCCCGGGGCGGACGAATCTCAAACTCAGCGCCGGCGCCGTCGTCTATGCGCAAGGCGATCCCTGCGACGCGATCTATTATATCCAGGACGGCAAAGCGAAAATCACCGTCACCGCCGAGAGCGGCAAGGAAGCCGTGCTGTCGATCATCGGCACCGGCGATTTCTTCGGCGAAGGCTGCATGAATGGCCACCCGCTGCGCATGGGCTCCGTCGTCGCCATGACCGAATGTTCGCTGATGCGTATCGACAAGGCCGCCATGCTCGCCGAACTGCACGAAAAGCCGGAATTCTCAGAGGTGTTCATTGCTCACCTCTTGCATCGCAACAGCCGCATCGAGGAAGACCTGGTCGATCAGCTTTTTAATTCGAGCGAAAAACGGCTGGCGCGCACGCTGCTGCTGCTGGCGAATTTCGGCAAGGAAGGAAAGCCGGAGCCGGTGCTCGCCAAGATCAGCCAGGAGACCCTGGCCGAGATGGTCGGCACGACGCGTTCGCGCGTCAGCTTCTTCATGAACAAGTTTCGCCGGCTCGGCCTGGTCGAATACAACGGCCACATCAAGGTCAACAGTTCGCTGCTCAGCGTCGTGCTCAATGACGGCGTCAAGAGCGACCGGAAATCGCTGTCCGGCGGGCGCTAGGCGGGACCGCCGGCGTGGCTTGCCGCTCGGCTGCGGCGCTGCTACCACCCCGGCCATTACCCCTCATTCGTTGAGCGAAAATGGCCGACGCCCCCGGTAAAAAACCGCAGAAACTGCAAAAGCTCAAAGCCCGCCTGCCGCGCGGGCTGGCCGACCGGGGACCCGCCGAGATCGCCGCCACGCGCGTGATGGTCGACGCCATCCGCGCGGTGTTCGAGCGCTATGGCTTCGATCCGGTGGAGACGCCGGCGATCGAATACACCGACGCGCTCGGCAAGTTTCTGCCCGACCAGGACCGGCCGAACGAAGGCGTGTTCTCGTTCCAGGACGACGACGAGCAGTGGCTGTCGCTGCGCTATGACCTGACCGCGCCTTTGGCGCGGCATGTGGCGGAGAACTACGGCACCGAGAAGCTGGTGCTGCCCTATCGCAGCTATCGCTTCGGCTGGGTGTTCCGCAACGAGAAGCCGGGCCCGGGGCGCTTCCGCCAGTTCATGCAGTTCGACGCCGACAGCGTCGGCGCGCCGACCATGGCGGCGGATGCCGAGATGTGCATGCTCGCCGCCGATACGATGGAAGCGCTCGGCATTCCGCGAGGCGACTATGTGGTGAAGGTGAATAACCGCAAGGTGCTGGATGGCATCATGGATGCAGCGGAAATCGCCGCCGAAAGACATCTCGCCGTGTTGCGCGCGATCGACAAGCTCGATCGCCTCGGAATCGACGGCGTGCGTATGCTGCTCGGCAAGGGCCGCAAGGATGACAGCGGCGATTTCACCAAGGGCGCCGATCTATCCGACGCACAGATCGAGATCGTCGTCGGCGCGATCACCGGCGCCGTTACGCAAGGATCGGCGCAGGCCGCCGCCGGCGAAGCGGAACTCGCCGAGATCGGTAATCTGATTGAAGCCGCCGGATACGGCGACCGCGTCCGCATCGACAAGACCGTCGTCCGTGGTCTCGAATATTACACCGGCCCGGTGTACGAAGTTGAACTGACCTTCGAGATCAAGGACGACAAGGGCCGCCCGGTGCGGTTCGGCTCGGTCGGCGGCGGCGGACGTTACGATGGGCTGGTGTCGCGCTTTCGCGGCGAGCCGGTGCCGGCGACCGGATTCTCCATCGGCGTGTCGCGTTTGCAGGCGGCGCTGACCGCGCTCGGCAAGCTTAATAACAAGCCCGAGCCCGGCCCCGTCGTCGTCACCATTTTCGATCGCGATCGCACGGCGGATTATCAGCGCATGGTCACAAGCCTGCGCACCGCCGGCATCCGCGCCGAGCTGTATCTCGGCAATCCCAAGAACATGGGCAACCAGCTCAAATATGCCGACAAGCGCGGTTCGCCTTGCGTCATCATGCAGGGCTCCGACGAAAAGGCGCGCGGCGAGGTGCTGATCAAGGACCTGATCCTCGGCGCTGAGATCGCCGGCCAGTCGGCCGAGCGCGAGGACTACCTGAAAAAGCAGGCGGAAGCGCAGTTCTCGGTGCCGGAGGCCGATCTTGTCGATGCCGTCGCCAAACTTCTGGCGCGTCACAAAGGCGCTTAAGCGCCCCAACCATCCAAAATAAACGATTGCCGGCTACAACGCGGAACCATTCAGGTTTCGTGGCGTTTTCCTACGCAACCCACAATCAGAAAAACGGGGTTTCGGGGTGGACGACCGCTGGCCATATCCTATTTCCCAGACGATGCAGCGCCAGACCGGCAGCCGGGTTAAGCGTATACTGCCTGGAACACCGCCGACCGCGCCGGCTTCGCCCAAGGGCATTAAAGACGGTTCGAAAGAAGCGGACAATTCGATCGAACCATCGCCCTCTTGCGAAGTTGAACAGCACGCGAAAGACTGAGTTTTCAGCCAGGCCATCGTTTCATGAAGCGTTTCACGGTCCGCCACACGACCCGGTACAATTATGCCCAGCCGGCGGCCTTCGGCCCGCACCGGCTGATGATGCGTCCGCGCGACAGCCACGATCTGCGGCTGGTGCACGCCGAACTGACGTTATCGCCGCCCGGCGCGACGCGCTGGATGCACGACGTGTTCGGCAATTCGGTCGCGCTGGTGGAATTCAATCAATCGGCTACCGAACTGCTGATCGAGAGCACGCTGCATCTGGTCAGCTACGGCCTGCCCCGTCTCGCCGTCTCGATCGCGCCGGAAGCGCAGAACTATCCCTTCGTCTACTCGGCCAGCGACCGCAGCGATCTCGGCCGCCTCGTCGAACGGCATTATCCGGACCCGCTCGGTCTGGTCGACGCCTGGGCCAAGCGTTTTTTCCCCGGCGATCCGATGCCGACCTACGATCTGCTGGCGAAGCTGAACTCGGCCATCAAGGAAGAATTCGCCTATAACGCCCGTTACGAGGAAGGCACGCAGTCGCCGATCGAGACACTGGAAAAGAGAAGCGGCACCTGCCGCGATTTCGCGTTGCTGTACATCGAGGCGGTGCGCAGTCTCGGCTTCGGCGCGCGCTTCATCACCGGCTATCTGTACGATCCGGCGCTCGACGGCGCGCAAGGCGGCATCCAGGGCGCCGGCGCGACACATGCGTGGGCGGACGTCTATCTGCCCGGCGCCGGCTGGGTCGAATACGATCCGACCAACGGGCTGATCGCCGGCGACAACCTTATCCGCATCGCGGTGACGCGCGATCCGTCGCAAGCCGTTCCGATTTCCGGCACCTTCACCGCCAAGCCCTCGGACTTTCTCGGCATGACCGTGGAAGTGACGGTCACCTCCGGAATACCGGACGACGAAGCGGCGGCGCCGCAGACGCCGTCACAGGGCGAAGCCCAGGCGCCGGTGCAGACCCAGGTTCAGGGCGTCAATTCGCATCCCGATGTCGAAGAATTGCCAAAGGCTTCCGCCGACACCGGCGCGATCCAGGAACAGATCGAAATCCAGAACGACGCGCAGAACAGCAACGCGCCGGCCGAGCCGGAAAAGCAGTTGGCCTGACGCCTCCGGCCACTAAAGGACGAGCATATCCGCCTCGCTCTCCGTCCCGCGGTCGATGCGGTGGCCGATATACTGTTCGGCCGCGTCGAGCGAGTCGGTCACGGCGCGAAACGCAATCACCTTCTGGTCGCGATAGCGGATGAAATGCGCGCTGCGGTGGCTGATGATCCGGCCGGATGCCCGGTGCTTGCCGATGATGCGTCCGCAGGCGGCGCTCTCGTCGCCGTCGACCAGCATGAAGTGGCGCTCGAACCGTTTGAACTCCAAAAGCTGTGGCAGGAGCCGCGAGAAGCGGTCGAAAACCGCAGCCTTGCCGCGCCACTGTCCGCAGACCTGCATTAACGCGGGCGGCCCAAAGACAATCCATTCAACGTCGTCGTCGAGATACGCCGCGATCCGCTCGGCGTCATTAACATCGTAGGCCACGTAGAAGCCTTCTACCGTCGTGCGCGACACAGGACCGGACATCGAAGCGGCTCCATTTGGATCAAACGGCAACGAGATCGCTGGGCATGGCGAGTTCATCATGATGCACCGCCAGCGAATGGCCGAGCATCTGCTCGACCGCGTCGAAACTGTCGATCAGCGACAGGTTTGCGATCACTTTGTCGTCCTTGAACCGCATGAAATGCGCCAGCCTGAAGCTGATGACCCGGTCATCGGCGCAGCGGCGGGCGGTCAACCGGTTGAGCGTCGCGACTTGATCGCCATCCATGAGGATCGATGACCGCGTGAAGGTGACGACGCGAAACAGGCTGGGGATGACCCGGTCCACCAGGTCGATCACGGCCGGTTTCCCACGGCGCGTGCCGCACCAGTTCAGCACATCGACCGGACCGCTGATGATCCACTCGATGTCGTCATGGAGCATCGGGGCAAGCTTTGCGGTGTCGTGGGTGGCATAGGCCTCGTAAAAGGCCTCCAGCGCCGCGCGCGAAACGGAATAGGTCATCGCCATTCACCCCCTGCCCGCTTCCAGTCAACGCCGGTACCGTTGATATTTTATTACCCCCCAGGATAATAATACCCGCGCTCCTGCTACCTTGCGCTGCAATAAACTTTTGGCCCGCTCCGACCGGCCGGGAATTCGTTAACGACGCCAGCGGTTTGCCGCCCGTCGCCGTTAAGCGCGGCGGGCATTGGGCGTCGAAACCTTAAACCTGACGTGCTAAAGGCCCCCTTGAGATCGGGGTTAGACGGTACTGGGACGGCGAATGGACGCGACGCTGAACAATCAGGGACGAAGTCTGGGGCAAGGCTCGGGCGGCGCCGATGCGCGCGCGGAAGCGCTGGTCGCGTCCTATGAACGCGCCGGCTACAGCCGCGTCGCGCCCGCGATCCTGCAACCGGCCGAGCCGTTCCTCGATCTGTCCGGTGAAGACATCCGCAAGCGCATGTATCTGACCACCGCGCCGGGCGGCGCCGAGCTGTGCCTGCGGCCCGACCTGACCATTCCGGTGTCGCGCGATTACCTCGCCTCAGCCTCAGCCGGCAAACCGGCCAGTTTCTGCTATCTCGGTCCGGTCTTCCGCCACCGTAACGACCAGCCGGCCGAGTTCATGCAGGCCGGCATCGAATCTTTTGGACGTCCCGACCGCGCCGCCGCCGACGCCGAGATGCTGGCGCTCGGGCTGGAGGCGACCGCCGGTTACGGCCTCGGCCAGCCCGATATCCGCACCGGCGACGTCGCGCTGTTCGCCGCTTTGATCGCCGGACTCGAATTGGCGCCGGCCTGGAAGCGCCGTCTGGTCAAGGACTTCAACCGCAAGAGCAATCTGGCGCTCGATCTCGAACGCCTGATGCTCGGGGGCAATAATGCGCGGCCGGAATATCAGGGCGTGCTGGCGGCTTTGGCCGGCTCCGATCCGAAAGGCGCGCATGCGCTGGTCACTGATTTATTGTCGATCGCCGGCATCAACGCCGTCGGCGGGCGCTCGGTCGGCGAGATCGCCGACCGCTTTCTCGAGCAGTCGGCGTTAGGGGCCTCGACCAAGCTGCCGCGCGACGTGCGCGGGCTGATCGAGCGCTTCCTCGCCATTGGCGGCGACCCGGACGAGTCCGCGGCCGAATTACGCGCCCTTGCCGCCGATGCGAACCTTACGGCTGAACTCGGCCCCGCGCTCGATCTGTTCGAAAGCCGCAACGGCTTTCTCGCGGCGCGCGATATCGACCTCAAGCGCGTGCGCTTCTCGACCGCGTTCGGACGCGGCTTCGACTATTACACCGGCTTTGTTTTCGAACTGACCGACCCGTCGCGCACCGGCGATCCGCTGGTCGCCGGCGGCCGCTATGACGGCCTGCTGACGCGGCTCGGTAGCGCGGAGCCGACCGCGGCGGTTGGGTTCGCGGTCTGGATCGAACGGCTGGCCGCTTACGGAGCCGCGACATGAGTGCGCCTTTGGTGCTTGCCGTTCCGGCCAAGGGCCGCTTGCAGGAAAACGCCGAAGCCTTCTTCGCGCGCTCGGGGCTGGCCCTGGTCAAGCCGCGCGGCGCGCGCGACTATCGCGGCGCGGTCAGCGGGTTAGAGGGCGTCGAAGTCGCCTACCTGTCGGCCTCCGAAATCACCGCGCAGTTGGCGGCGGGCGCCGTCCACATGGGCGTCACCGGCGAAGACCTCGTCCGAGAACAAATGCCGGATGCGGACGACCGGGTCGTCCTGATCGAGCCGCTCGGCTTCGGCTCCGCGACCGTCGTCGTCGCCGTGCCGCAGGCCTGGATTGACGTGCGCACCATGGCCGACATCGACGACGTCGCCACCGCCTTCCGTCACACCCATGGCCGCCGGATGCGAGTGGCGACCAAATACATCAATCTCACGCGCGACTTCTTCGGCAAGCACGGCGTCATCGACTACCGCATTGTCGAGAGCGCGGGTGCGACCGAAGGCGCGCCGGCCGCCGGCACCGCCGAACTCATCGTCGACATCACCACCACCGGCGCGACGCTGTCCGCCAACGGTCTCAAGATCGTCGAGGACGGCATCATCCTGCGCTCGCAGGCCAATCTGGTCGCCGCGCGCGGCGCCAACTGGGACGCCGGCACGCGCGAGACCGCGCGCGTCATTCTCGACCGCATCGCCGCGCAGGCCCGCGCGAGGGCGTTCCGCGAGGTGCGTGCTCGCTTCGTTGCTTGCGATGCTCGGTTGGTTGAAAGTGCCAAAATGAAATTCGGCGTCGCCACGCCGTTCGGCGGGCCGACATCGTCCGGCATGCTGACGCTGCACTGCCCGCCCGATCAGGTCTATGCGCTGACCGCTTATCTGCGCGACAACGGCGCCGAAGCGGTGGCGGTGGCCGATCTCGACTACGTCTTCTCGAAAGACAACCCGCTCTACGCCAAACTCGAAGCGGGCCTCTAGACGGCCGACACTTTGGGTTTGCGCAATGTCGCGGTCAGCAGCAATGCCACGACCGACGAGCCAAACATGACAGCGAAGGCGATGTCGTAACTGCCGGTGCCGTCGAACACCGCCGCGCCGAGATAGGCGCCGAGGCCGCCGGCGACATGATGCACCATGGTGATCAGGCCGGTGAGCGCGCCGAGATGGCGGGTGCCGAAACTCTGCGACACGAATATGGCGGTGAGCGGCGCCGTCACCATGAAAGTGGCGCCGAAGACGAGCGCGAACACCGCGACCGAGAGTGTCGACTGATCGACCATGATCAGGCCGAACACCGCGACGCGGGCGGCGAAAGCAATCGCCGTCGGCCAGACAGGACCGGACCGGACCGGTCGCTGAAAGCGCCGGCGACCATCACGCCGACGAGCCCGGTTAAGCCCATCATCGCCAGCAGGTTGCCGGCAAGGAACGCATCGACGCCGCGATCCTGCGCGAAGGCCACCACATGCGTGCCGACGAAGAAATCGTCGAAGCCGCAAATCGCGTAGACCGCGAGCAACAACCAGAACTGCCGCGTGCGGGCGGCCGCCTTGATGCCGAGACCTTCCGCGGGCCGTGCCGCCTTGGACTGCGCCGATGTCGTTTTCGGAATGGCGAATATCAGCAGCGGCACCAGGGCGAGATGCAGGATGCCGAGCAGGACGTAGATCGAGCGCCAGCCGACCGTCAGCAACAAGGCCGCGAGCCCCGCGATCATCACCAACTGGCCTGCGCTCATGCCCGACGTCGCGACCGCGTTGGCGATGCCGGCGCGCCCCGGGAAAGCGCGCATCACCATGACGCTGACCGGGATGAGCGATGCGGCGCCGTTGCCAAGCGCAAAGACCAGCCCGTACAGCACCAGCGCATGCCAGGGCGCCGTCATCATGCTCATCCGGCCGATACCGAGCGCACTGACCACCAGGCCGCCGGTCAGCACCAGCCGCGGCCCGGTGCGATCGACCAGATAGCCGGCGGCAAACATCGCCGCGGCCGACACGAACTGGAACAGCGCGACCGCGAGTCCGATGTCGCTGCGGAGCCAGCCGAGGTCGTCGACGATCGGCTTGAGCGTCAGGCCGACGGCAAAGCGCGCGCCGCCGCCGATGAACAGCGTGAGGAAGCCGGCGACCAGAACGAGAGCGGCGCC
>JAUSBQ010000207.1 GCA_030651965.1 Pseudolabrys sp.
GAGCGTCGCGGCGATCGCCGGCACATCCCAGGCGCTGACAGCGACGTCGGCGACCAGCGTCACCGGCCAGAACATCGACGCGAAGATCGTCGTCGGCCAGGTGCCGAACACCATCGTCATCGCATAGGCGATGAATTGCGACGCTATGATCGTGAAGATAAAGACGAACATAGGCGAGGCCTTGCGGTGCCGGAGCACCGAGAAGCCGAAACGTTCGAGCAGGAACGCCATCGCGGTTGCGCCGGCGATGGCAGCGGCGAACCCGAACGGGCCGGGAAAGTCCAGCACGCGCACGGCGACATAGGCCGCATAAAAACCGCAGGTCATCATGCCGGCTTGCGCGAAATTGAAGACCTTGTTGACCTTCAGAACCAGCGCGAATGCCACTGCGAACAGCACGAAGTAGCTCGACGTCGCGATCGACGTCCAGAGAATCTGGCTGATAACCGTGGCATTCATCATGGCGGAGCCCCCTCGGTCAGCCGATGACCGGAGGGCGTGGCGCCCTCCGGTCTTGCCGTACTACTTGTTGACGACGGCCTTGCTCGTCCATTTGCCGCCCTTTACCTCGACGAGGTAGACCGGCTTGTTGACCGTATGATCGTCCGAGAAGGTCACCTTGCCCGTCAGCGGCAGATCGAAGGTCTTGATCGCAAGCATTTCCTTGCGGAAGTTCTCGCCTGTGACCGGCAGGCCTTTCTTGTCGAGCGAAGTGAAGATAGCGGCGACAAGATACGGCGAGTCATAAAGGTACTGCGTGTAAGGCAGGCCGTTCGGCGGGCGCCCGACTTCCTTCATCCAACGATCGACATAGGTTTTCACAGCCGGAGAGTCGCCCACGCCCGGGGCGAGCGAGGTGGCGATCACGCCTTCCGCCGCGGCGCCAAGCTGCTCGATCAGCTTCGGGTTATAGATACCCGAATAGGACGTGATCGGCACGGTGATGCCGAGCTGGCGGGCTTGCGCGATAATCTGCGGGGATTCCGACACCAGACCCTGAAGATGGATGATCTCCGGGTTGGAGGCGCGGATCTTCAACAGCGGGCCGGTGAAGTCCGTCGCTTTCTGATCGTAGGCTTCATAGGCAACGACCTGCCCGCCTGCCTTGGTGAATGTGTCGCGGTAGACGACGGCGGAGCCGATACCGGTCTCGTTGTTGATGAAGAGAACCGCGGCCTTCTTCTTGCCCATCTCCTTGACGGAATACTCGGCGACAGCCCGGATATCGACATCCGCCAACGGGAAGGTGGTGTAGACGTAGTCGCCGAGCTTGCTGATGTCCGGCGCATTCGCGCCCACCGACAGCTCAACGATCTTGTTGTCGTTGGCGATCGGCGCAACTGCCTTCACGACGCCCGACCATGCGGTAATGAAAACCGGGACTTTGTCGACACTGATCAGGCGGTTGACCGCCTGAATGCCGACTTGCGGATCGGCCTGAGTGTCGAGAACAACCATCTCGAACTTCTTGCCGTTGATTCCGCCGGCCTTGTTGATTTCTTCAACCGCCCATTGCGCAGCTTTGACCTGATCGTTGCCGTAAAGCGCCTGGCCGCCGGTGAGCGGCATCGCCAGGCCGAACTTCAGCGTCGTTTGCTGGGCAAGAGCAAATCCCGAGGTTGCAGAGAGAAGGACGAGGGCCAGCGCCGCCCTGCGTCCGATCGATATACCCGTCAATGGTATTCTAGTCATGGTGTCACTCCCGTTGCTGGATCAGATTGCTTTCTCGATAGATTTCAGCGCAGTCAGGATGTCGTCGGTAGGCATGACATCCGCGTACTTTTCCGACATGTCGAACAGATTGACCGCATGCGAGACCTCGCTGCGGTCGAACACCGCGTCCTGCGGCACCATCACGCGGAAATTATAGGCAAAGCCGTCGACGACTGTGCCGCGCACGCAGCCGCTGGTGGAGCATCCCGTCACGATCAGCGTGTCGGCGCCGGTATTGATCAGGTAGCTGGCAAGCGGTGTGCCGAAAAAAGCACTGGGATGCTTTTTCGGAACGAGAATGTCCTTCTCGGTCGGCGCGATCTCGGCGACGAACTCATAGCCCTTCGCCGCGATGCCCATGATCGCCGGCACCTTGTCCGAGAGCCGGCCGGCATCGAAGCCTTGCTTGGGCGAGACATAAGGATACAGCACCGGCCAGCCGTTCTCCCGGAAGACCGCGAGCAGCCGCGCGATATTGCCAACCGCATCCCAGGCGACCTCGCCGCAGGACGTCGGGAATTCCTTGATCGCCTCCCAGAACGGCCGGCGCTCGGTGCCGACCGTGCGATACTGGACATCGATGATCAGCAGCGCCGGCTTCTTGCCGAAGCCGGTCGGACGGCCGAAGCCGGCGGCGCGATAGGCTTTCTGTTCGTTTTCCGAGATCAGATGATCCCAGGGACGGCGAGGTTTGGATGTTTCAGTCATGGCGCATCCTCAGACCCTGTATTTCGCTTCAAGAGCATCCCAGCGCGGCTTGGCGACCGCGCTCTGCCGCTCATCGAAAGACGCCAGCCGGTCCGCAACACGATCGAGCGAGCCGTACTCCTTGAGCGAAGCCAGAACATCGAAGGATGCCCGCAACGCCGCCTGCAATGCCGCATTCGCGTAGAGCACGCCGGCATATCCCATCTCCGCCAGCCGGGCTTGCCCAGGGTCAGGCGTTTTGCCGCCGAAGACGATGTTGGCGATTTGCGGCGCCGGCAATTCGCGGGCGATCCGCTCCATTTCGGCGAATGAGGTCGGCGCCTCGACGAAGGTCGCGCTGGCGCCGGCCTCGATGAAGGCATGGGCCCGGTCGATCGCCGCATCGAGCCCTTCGATGGCGCGGGCATCGGTGCGGGCGACGATCTGGAAATCGGCGTCGCCGCGGCTATCCACCGCCGCTTTGATCTTGGCGATCATCTCGGGCAGCGGAATGACCTCCTTGCCGTCGAAATGTCCGCACTTCTTCGGGAACACCTGATCCTCGATCTGGATTCCCGCCGCGCCTGCGCGCTCCAGCACCCTCACCGTGCGGACCATGTTCACCGCATTGCCAAAGCCGGTATCGGCATCGACAAGCAGGGGCAGATCAACGGCATCGCTTGTCGCCGCCGTCACGTTCGCGATTTCGGTGAGCGTCGTGAGCCCGATATCCGGCGCACCCAGGTGCATGTTGGCGACGCCGGCACCGGTGAGATAGCAGGCCTCGAACCCAAGCTCCTCGATCACCCGGGCAAACATTGCATTGGCCGCGCCGGGGAACGTGATGCCGCGCCGGGCCTCCAACATCATCTTCAGACGTGTCGTCATCCGCATCAGCGGCGCTCCGTCGTCTGAAATGCACTTTGCGTATTGCGCCACGACGAGCGGATATGCGCGCGCATCGCGGCTTCGGCCTTTGCGGGGTCACGGCTCCTGAGCGCCTCGACGACTGCGCGATGTTCCTTGAGCGCCTCGGCGGCGCGCCCCGGCGTCTGGCTGGATCGGAACCGGTAAGGCCGCATCACGTCGTAGACATTGTCGGACAGCGCGCGAAAGATCCGCTGATTGTGGCTTGCCCGTGCGATCCCGAAGTGGAAATCCAGATCGCCGCCCGGCTGGTAGTAGGACTGCCCGGCGGCAACATCCGGCTGCTCGGAATGGCTGCGAAGCCGATCTTCCAGCATGGTGAGTTCGGCGTCCGAAATCCGCTCGGCCGCCAGCCGGCACGCCATGCCCTCGAGCGCTTCGCGCAATTCGAACAGGCTGCAAAGATCATCCAGCGACAGATCGACGACGCGAGCACCGAAATGGGCAACGCGGGTCGCTAGTCCCTTTGCTTCCAGCCGGAAGATCGCCTCGCGCGCCGGACCACGGCTGACATTAAACCGCATGGCGATTTCGTTCTCGCTGAGCGGGCTTCCGGCTTTGATATCGCCGACGACAATGGCTTCCACGATGCGGGTGAAAACCTGATCGGCGAGGGTTTGGCGACTGACCGAGTTATTTCTCATGTGTAAACTGTATACAGTCTGCGACTTGGGTCAATACGGTTCCCGGAACTATCCTCATATTGCCGATATGTCGTGCATCGCTTCGGCAATGGTCGCGATCTTGGCGACCGGCCGTAGCCCGTCGATCGCCGCGCGATGCAGGTCCCGCGAAAAGGCCGCGCATCCGTCTTCGAGGACGACACAGTCGATTTCACGAACGTGGGCATCGCGGACCGTGGAGGCGACGCCACCATTGGTGACGATGCCCCCGACATAAAGCCGTTCGATTCCACATTTGCGCAGCAGCCATTCAAGGCGCGTCATGTAGAAGGCCGAATAGGCGATCTTCTCGACCGAGCAATCGGCCGGCGCCAGTTCTTCGACCAGTTGTTGCCCCCATGCGCCGGGGGAAAAATCACCTTTGCCGAGAAATGGCCGCAGACTCTTCAAGTGCGGCGAGATGATCGGTTCGCCGCCTCGGCCCGGCACCAGCGTGAAGAGCGTCGCAACGATCAAACTGCCTTGTTGGCGCATGAGATCGGCTAATGGCTTCAGCCGCGCTGGAAGCGCGGCAATGTCCGCGTTGGTCTGGCCGCCGCGCGCATAGGCGCCCTTGGGGTGGATGAAGTCATTTTGGAGATCGACGAGCAACAGCGCAGCCGATGAAAGGTTCATGCGATCCGCTCCACGATGACATTGCCAAGGTCGTCGACCCGGCCGCGCAAGCCGGGATCTATGAAGATGGTGGCGTCGGGCTGTTCCAGCACGGCCGGTCCCTCGATCACGGTGCCGCCGGGCAGATCGAGGCGCGACCACACTTTCGTCTCGTGCCACGCGCCCTCGAACCAAACCGGCCGCACTCCCTTCGCGGCCTTCTCCAGCGAGGCGTCGGCCCCGGGCGCGAAGGCGGACAGATCGAAGGCCGGCCGGCGGCCAATGGCGGCGGTGCGCAGCGACACGATCCGCACCGGGATGCCCGGCAGCAGCCTCCCGAAGGCGGCGGCATAAGCCACATCGAATGCCGCACGGATCGCTGCTTCGCTGATACCGGTGCCGCCCGGCGCTAACGTCACCGGCAACGGCACGGCCACCGTGTGGGTTTGGCCGAGATAGTGCATATCGAGTTCGAAGACGACGTCGATGCGCTCGACCACGATCCCGGCCGCCGCCACCACCGCCCTCGCCTCTTCGCCAGCGGCCATCATGCGCGCATCGAGCGCCGCGACGTCGAGGCCATCGGCCATCAGATTGACGGTCTGCACCTGGTCATGGCGCAGATCGGCGATGACGCAGCCGAGCGCCGAGGTGACGCCGGGAAAGCGTGGCACGACCGCGCATTTGAGGCCGATGTCCTTGATCAACGCGCCGACATGCAAGGCACCGCCGCCGCCGAACGGCATCGCCGCGAACTTCGCCGGATCGTGGCCCCGCTCAACCGAGACCAGCCGGATCGCACCGGCCATGCGCGCGTCGGCCACCCGCACGATCGCCTCGGCCGCCTGCATCACATCGAGCTGCAACGGCGCGCCGACATGGGTCAGGATCGCGCGCGTGGCGGCTTCGAGATCGAGCTGCGCCAGCTTGCCACCGATCGGGCGCGCCGCGTTGATGCGGCCGAGCACGACGTGGGCGTCGGTCAAGGTCGGGCGATCATTGCCCTGCCCGTAACACGCCGGCCCTGGCACCGAGCCGGCGCTTTCCGGGCCGACCTGCAATAGGCCACCGCGGTCGACCGAAGCGATCGAACCGCCACCGGCGCCGATGGTCGTGATCTCGATCATCGGCGTGCGGATCACCATGCCGAAGTCGATCACGGTCTGCGCCGCCAGCGACGCCTTGCCGCCGGCAACCACCGAGACATCGAACGACGTGCCGCCGAGATCGGCGGTGATGATGTTGTCCTGGCCGCAGGCGCGCGCGATCGCAGCCGCGGCGATGACGCCGGCGGCCGGTCCCGACAAGGCGGTGCGCACCGGCAGACGGCGCGCGGTCCGCGTCGACATGACGCCGCCATTCGACTGCACAATATGGAAGGTGCCGTGAAAATTGTTCTGCGCCAGCGCGCCTTCAAGCTTGGCGAGATAGTTTCCGACCACCGGCTGCAAATAAGCATTCAGCGCGGTGGTCGAGGCGCGCTCGAATTCACGGATTTCAGGCAACACCTCATGCGAAGCCGATATGTGCTCGTTCGGCCATACCGCACGGGCGGCGGCCAGCGCCAGCCGTTCGTTTTCGGTGTTTGCATAGGCATTGATGAAGATGATCGCCAACGCCTCCGCGCCGCGCTGGCGCAAAGTCTCCGCCGCGGCGCGCACGGCGTCGACATCGACGGCGGTTCGGATGCTGCCGTCGGCCAGCGTGCGTTCATCGACCTCCAGCCGCATGTCACGATCGGCGATCGGCGTGAAATCGCCCCACAGACCCCAGGTTTGACGCCGGTCGCGGCGCCGCATTTCCAGGACGTCGCGAAAGCCGCGCGTCGTGATAACACCGATGCGCGACCCGCGCCGCTCCAGCAGCGAATTGGTGCCGACAGTGGTACCGTGGACAATCGCGCCAAAACTGTCGATCGCGCCCAGCACGCCAAGCCCTTGCATGAATCCCGCGGACTCATTGCCCCGCTGCGATGGCACCTTGGCGGTGCGAAAACTGCGCGCGGCCGCATCGTATAGAAACAGGTCCGTGAAAGTGCCGCCAACGTCGACACCGACGATCGATTGACTCATAATTTGGCTCCGCCGCGCAGCGCCGCCGTGCGAGATTCATCGACGGTGCCGTCGTCACGCAACGCCACGCCATAATCTCGCTGCGCCGCCACGCGCGAGACGTAACCGAAACCAAAGTCGCGGGCGACGCGCGCCGGCTCGCGCGTCATCGGATCGCCGAAGCCGCCTCCCCCCGGCGTCTCCAGGCGAATACGCTGGCCGCGCTTGATCCGCACGTCAGTGACCTTGGAGACCAGCGGCGGCGTGCGCTCGCCGGCGTCGGTCTGATAGACGAAACGGTTCAACGCCGCGCTTTTGCCGCCGTTCACCCCAAAAGGCGGAAATTTGCCACGCTCGCCGAGCAGGAAAACGTCAGTGTCGCTTTCATTGAGCGCCTCGATTTCATAAATCGCACCGAGACCGCCGCGATGACGGCCGGGACCGGCGGAATCCGGACGCAGCGCCCATTGCGTGAACATCACCGGATAAAGCGACTCCAGGATTTCCGCCGGCGGTATCGTCGCGGTCGAAATCGGGTTGTTGCCGTGGTTGAGGCCATCACCCTCCGGATTGCCGCCGAGACCTCCGCCGAAGAAACAGAACATCACCCAGCGTCTGGCATCCTGCCGCCAGCCAGCCAGCGACAGCGCGTTGATGGTCGCGTAGGGGCTGCCGTTGGCGCGTTCGGGCGCGGCTTTGGCGAAGGCGCCGAACACGGTGTCGATGACACGCAGGATCGTTTCGGTATAGCCGCCGACCGGCTTGGGCGCCGAGACGCCGAGCAATGTCGTGTCGGGAATGACGAACTCGATCGGCGCCAGACAGCCGGCATTGGCCGGTACGTCGATGAACAGATGCTTGAGCGCGACATAGCAGCAGGCCACCGCCGTCGAGCGGGCGATGTTGAGCGGCCCCTGGCACGGCGGCGCGGAGCGGGAGAAGTCGAGCTTCATCGTATCGCCGCGGATCGTCATGTCGAGGGCGATGCGCAGCGGCGTGTCGGTCACGCCGTCATTGTCGAGGAAGTCGTCGTAAGAATAGGTGCCATCCGGCAGCGCCGCGATATTGGCGCGCATCAGCGCCTCGGCCCGCGCCGACAGCGCGCTCATCGCCGCCGCGACCGTGTCGTCGCCGTATTCATCGAGCAAAGCGTGGACGCGCTGCTCGCCTAAACCCAGTGCGTTGAGCTGGCCGTTGAGATCGCCCCAGTTCGATTGCGGCAGTCGGGAATTGGCCGCCAGAATGTCGGCGATATCCTGCTGAAACACGCCACCGCTGATCAATTTCACCGGCGGTATCCGAAAGCCCTCCTGGAAGCTCTCGGTCGCCTTGGCGTTGAAATTGCCGGGCACATTGCCGCCGACATCGAGCCAGTGGCCGACCGAAGCAAGCCAGGCAAAGACTTTGCCATCGCGCATGACCGGCCGCACCAGCCGAAAGTCATTCAGGTGGGTGCCGCCATCATAGGGGTCGTTGAACAGGTAAGTGTCGCCGGCCGCCAGTCCGCCCCGCTCGGCGACCTTGTCGATCACCGCCTTGACCGCGAAGGCCATCGCACCGACGAAAATCGGCAGACCGGACGTGCCCTGCACCAATGTCGCGCCAGTCTCGGCATGATAGAGTCCGTGGCAGGCGTCGTGCGCCTCGGCAATAATCGGATTGAAGGCCGAGCGGAACAGCGTCGCGTCCATCTCGTCGGCGATCTGCACCAGGCGGCCGTTGAGCACAGCCAGCGTCACGGGGTCGAGCGCGCGCATCAGTCTTGCCCCGTTTTGCGGTCCGGTCGCGCTTCATGCGATGCATAGCGCTTGCCGCGCTCCAGCATGTCCGGGGTACCGATCAGAGTGTTGAGCGCGTCGAAGTCGAACATGCGCGGGCGGAACGGATCGGTCGTGCCGTTCGCCTTCAGCGCGCCGTAGAAGTCCTGCGCGGTCTTGGCGAGCGCCCGCACGATGCCGCCCGGGAAGATGACGAAGGCGAATCCAAGCGCTTGCAGCTCGCTCGCCGCCATCACCGGCGTCTTGCCGCCCTCCACCATGTTGGCCATCAACGGCGTGGTTTTTCCGAGAGCGGCGCCGACACGGCCAAGCTCGTCCTGTTGCCGCGGCGCCTCGACGAACAGCATGTCGGCGCCGGCGTCACGATAGAGCGCGGCGCGCGCGACCGCGGCCTCGAAGCCCTCGACAGCCACAGCATCGGTGCGGGCGATGATGAGCGTCTCGGCCGAGCGGCGTGCATCGACCGCCGCCTTGATCTTCCCCGCCATTTCCGGCGCCGGAATCAGCGCCTTGTCGTCGAGATGACCGCAGCGCTTGGGAAAATCCTGATCCTCGATCTGAATGGCATTGGCGCCAGCCCGTTCGAGCAGCCGCACGGTGCGCTCGACATTGAGCGCATTGCCGTAGCCGGTATCGGCGTCGACCACGAGATAGGTGCCGACGCGTTCGCGAATGAGCGCCACCGTGTCGACCACTTCACTCAGGCTGACGAGCCCGATGTCGGGACGGCCCAGCCGGGTATAGGCGATGGCCGCGCCCGAAACGTACAGCGCTTCGAAGCCGGCCTGCTCGGCGATCAGGGCCGTGAGCGGATCGTAGACGCCCGGCGCGATCAGGATCGGCGGCCGCGCCAGCCGCGCGCGTAAGGTATTGTCAATCATGCATCAGGTTCCTCGACCGCGACGTCTCTTTGGTCCCCGGAGCACTCGGACGAAGCATCGGCGACCAGGACTTGTTGGCCGCCTCGCCGGAGCGCACCAGGTCGATCTCCAAGGCGTAGCGATCGGGACGGTAGAGCGCATGCAAATGCTCGACTCTGCGGCCGGCGTCGTCCTGGACGACGCGAACCAGTTCGATCAATGGCGAGCCGGTATGCACATCCAGCGCGGCGGCGACGTCCGGCATGGCCAGTATCGCGCTGATGCGCTGGTGCGCACGCTCGACCTTGACACCGGCACGCTCGAGCAACTCGAGCAGCGGACGCGAGCCCAGCTCCTGCTTGGTGAAGGTGATAGACACGCTCTCGGGGACATGGGTGGTCAGATAGGAAAACGGCACGCCGTCGACAGAACGCACACGCACGGAACGCTGCAAAAACTGGTCCGGCCCAACGCCGAGCGCCTGCGCGACCGCGCCTGCCGCCGGCACGTAATCGAAGGACAAGAGCTTGACCGCCGTGCGGCGGCCCATATCGGCGAGGTTGGCCAGGACTCCGGCAATGTCAGCACTTATAGGCCCCGGCGCCGGCCGGTAAATGACGCGCGTACCGGCGCTGCGGCGCCGCTCGATCAGACGCTCACGAGCCAGTTCGCCGAGCGCCCGCCGCACCGTGACGCGCGACACACCATGGATTTCCGCCAGTTCATTCTCGGTGGGCAGCCGGTCGCCGAAACCAACGGCGCCGCCAAGAATGCGGTCCCGCAGGACAAGATAGACCTGCTTCGCCTTCGCTTCGCCGAGCCAATCGCGCAAACGCTCTACCCCTGCTGCAAGCTGCCGCTTTACTTGGTATTCTTTAGCATACAATATTAGCCGCCTTCGGCAAGCCTCGTTTAGCCCCCGGGTGCCAAGATATGATGCGGGAGAAAGATCGACCCGATGAGTGAACCCCTAACCCTGATCGACAGACTGTGGTCGACGCACGAAATCGCGCGCCGCGAGGACGGCGCAGCGTTGCTTTGGGTTGACCGGCATTATGTGCATGAAGGCTCGTTTCACGCTTTCAGCCAGATGAAAGCGCGCGGCCGGCAGGTCGCCGAGCCTGGCCTCACCTTTGGCGTATCCGACCACTATGTGCCGACGCGCGGGCGCGACCGCGCCATCGCCAATCCCGAGATCGCGGCGATGGTCAGCAATTTCGAGAGCAACGCAACGCAAAGCCATATCGGCCTGTTCGGCCTGCGCGACCCGCGCCAGGGCATTGTCCATGTTGTCGGCCCGGAGCAAGGGCTGACGCTGCCGGGACTGCTGATCGTCTGCGGCGACAGCCACACGTCGACCCACGGCGCCTTCGGTGCCTATGCCTTCGGCATTGGCGCGTCGGAAGTGGCCCATGTGCTGATGACCCAGACGCTCTGGCAGAAGAAGCCGAAACGCATGCGGATCACCGTCGATGGCCACACGACCGTCGGCGTCGCCGCCAAGGATATTGCCCTCACAATCATCGCCCGGGTCGGCGCCGATGGCGCGCAAGGCCATGCGATCGAATTCGCCGGCCGCGCCATCACGGCGCTTTCGATGGAGGGCCGCATGACCTTGTGCAACATGTCGATCGAGGCCGGCGGGCGTTGCGGCATGATTGCGCCCGATGCGAACACATTCGCCTATCTCAAGGGCCGCCCCTATGCGCCGAAAGATGCCGCTTTCGATCGAGCCGTCGCGGCCTGGTCTGCTCTTGCCTCCGACCCGGACGCTGCCTTCGATCGCGAAGTGACGCTCGACGCCGCCGCGATCGTGCCTGTCGTTACCTGGGGGACCACGCCAGACGACGCATTACCGATTGACGCGAACGTGCCCGACCCGGCGCGCGAGACTGATCCAGCGCGGGCCGCCTACATCCGCGAGGCGCTGGACTATATGGGCATCGCGCCCGGAAAAAAGCTGAGCGACATTACCATTGATCGCGTCTTTATCGGCTCCTGCACCAATTCGCGGATTGAGGATCTGCGCGCGGCCGCCGCCGTACTGGCCGGCCGCACCAGCAAAGTGCCGGGGCTCGTCTCGCCCGGCTCATCGACGGTGAAGCGGCAAGCGGAGCAGGAAGGGCTCCACCGCATCTTCCGCGCCGCCGGACTCGAATGGGCGGACTCAGGCTGTTCAATGTGCGTCGGCATCAACGGCGATCTCGTCCCGCCGGGCGAGCGCTGCGCTTCGACCACCAACCGCAATTTCCGCGGCCGGCAAGGCCCCGGCGCGCGCACGCATTTAATGTCGCCGGCGATGGTTGCCGCAGCCGCAGTCAACGGCCATCTCAGCGACGTCCGGCCGCTCCTCGCCGGCCGCAAACTCTAAGGAAAGACGGATGGAAAAATTCGTGCGCCTGACCGCCAAAGCCTGTCCGCTGACGCAACCCAATATCAATACGGACCAGATTTTGCCGGCGCGCTATCTCAAATGGCCGCGATCCCGTGGCCTCGGCCAAGTTCTGTTCCAGGATCTGCGCTTCGATGCCGAGGGCCGCGAGCAACAGAACTTTCCGCTCAACCAGCCGACCTGGCGCGATGCCAAAATCATTGTCGCCGGACGTAATTTCGGCGGCGGCTCATCGCGCGAAGCCGCTGTCTACGCGCTCTATGATTACGGCATAAGATGCGTGATCGCGCCGTCGTTCGGGGATATTCTATCGCAGAATGCGGTCAAGAACGGGCTTCTCACGGCGGTCCTGCCTGAGGTGGAAGCTGCCGAACTCGCAGCCGCGATCGCCGACGACCCTGCGCTGCCAGTCACCGTCGATCTGGAGCGACAGACGATTTCCCACGACAATCTCAGCTATGGCTTCGCGATCGATCCGGTCAGTCGCAGCCAGTTGCTCAATGGCTGGGACGACATCGATCTGACGGAAAATCACCGCGACCAGATCGAAGTCTTCAAAGCCAAGGATCGTCTGGGTAGACCGTGGGCGATTCCAACGACCGCGTGACGCCTCCGAAGCACAGCGCCTTGATGTCGGACCAATGCTCTGAGACTGGGCAGAACAATCGAACGTGCTGGCAATCGTGACCGCGCGCTAAGAATACATGAAATAGTACTCCGAGCGGTGCAGCATTGGATTCTCGCACCCACGTTAAGCGCCTTGAATACAACGATTATTCCGCTCTGTCCGCCTCTCCATCGCCGTTGCACGACTTATTGCCACCATCACTTGCTAGAACTGCTGCGGGAAATACCGGCGAAGCAGACGTGCGGTTGCCGCCCCTCCTACGTCAGGGCCCGTAGAGCAGGTTGACCAGTCCCAGCGAAACGAACGGGACATAGGTCACAAGCATAAGAACCGCGACGAGCGAGGCGATGAAATAGACATTCAGCTTGGACGTCTCCCAGATATTCGATTTGGCAATCGAGCAAGCCACCATCAGCACGCTGGCGACCGGCGGCGTCTGCTGCCCTATGGCGATGTTCAGCGTCACGACGATTCCGAAATGAATCGGGTCGATGCCCACTGCATTGATCAATGGTAACACCACCGGCACGATCAGGATGATAGCCGCTGCGCCATGCAGGAAAAAGCCGAGTACGAACAGCACCACATTCAGGATCGCCAGAACCACCAGGGGATTTTGCGTGAGATCGGTCACCGACTCGGCCAGGCGCTGTGGAATTTGCGTTTCCGTGAGGTAGACGCCGAGCAGCGCCGACGTTGCCACCAAGAGCATCACCACGGCTGTGTGTGTCACGCCCTCGTACAAGGCATGGCGCAGCATGCCAAAATTGAGTTCGCGGTAATACAGGCCGATCGCGAGCGCCGCGACAACCGCGAGCGCCCCGCCCTCGGTCGCGGTGACAATGCCGCCGAAAATACCGCCAAGGATGATGACCGGCAGCAGCAAGGCCAGCTTGGCGTCCCAGAAAGACGTCGCGATATTCGACAGATTCAGCATGTTCTCGCGCGGCAGATTATAACGCCGCGCAAATCCCCACGCGGTCGCCATGAGCATCAGGCCGCCAAGCACGCCGGGGACAATGCCAGCGATAAACAGCTTGACCACCGACGTGTCGGC
>JAUSBQ010000241.1 GCA_030651965.1 Pseudolabrys sp.
AGCGCCGCGTATAGCCGTCTTTCTCCATCGCCGGGATCATCATGGCGCCGATCGAGGAGACTTCCGCGACCGCCGATCCGGTGACGCCGCCGAAGAACATCGAGGCCACGACCACGATCTGCGCCAGGCTGCCGGGCAGCCAGCCGACCAGCACCTCGGCCATCTTCACCAGGCGGCGCGCGATGCCGCCGCGCGCCATCAGCACGCCGGCGAAGACGAAGAAGATCACGGCCAGCAGCGGGAACGTGTTGACCGCGGTCAGCATGCGCTGGACGATGGTGGCGTTGTCGACGCCCGGCAGCAGGAACGTGCCGACGACGGTGGCGACGCCGACCGCGAACGAGATCGGCAGGCCGACGAGGGCGAGAACGAGAAACGTCAGGCCGAGGATCGCGAGGGTCACGGGCGATCCTCCATCCCGACGGTTTCGACCGAAGCGCCGGCGATCGCGCCCGCGTCCTTGCTCATGTACTCATCGATCATGACCTTGACCGAGAACAGCATGATGAGGAAGCCGGAGATCGGCATGGCCGGGTAGTACCAATAGTTGGTGTAGGGAATGGTCTCCATCAGGTCGGAGCCGAAGTCCTGAACGAAGACGATGCCGTAGCGGAACACGATCCAGCCGAACCCGAACACCAACAGGCTCAGCACTATGCCGAGCGCCTTTCTCGGTTTTTTCGGCACGGCGTAGAACAAGACGTCGAAGCCGACATGCTCGCGCCGCAGCACGCAGCTTGCCGCCGCCAGGAACGAGATCCAGATCAACAGATAACGGGGGACTTCTTCGGTCCACGATACCGCCTGACCGAAGCCGTAGCGGAAGACGATGGCCAGGACGACGATCGTGAACAGCGCGATCGTCATCACGATGCAGACGATGCGCACCAGCGCCGCGACAAGAGCCACGAACCGGTTGAACAGGGTGAGTAAGGTCACGCGCATTCCCCAGGAACACGAAGGGCGGCGGTTCTCCGCCGCCCCGTGCAGTTAGATCCGTTCGGACCGCGTCAGAAGTTCTTCTGGCTGTCGAGAATGAAAGCGATGGTCTTCTCGACGCCGAGGCGCTTGCCTTCCTCGCTGACCAGGCCGGCCACGGCTTTGACGAAGGGCGCTTTGTCCGGGGTGATGATTTCGGTGAACTTGCTCTTGAGCTGCTCAAGATCCTTCACTTCCGAGACGTGCCAGGCGCCGCGCATATAGGCCTGGGCGCGCTGGCCGGCTTCGGCGACGGCCTTTTTCTGATCGTCGTTGAGCTGGTTCCAGAGCTTCATCGACATAATCATGAGGTCCGGAATGCGCATGTGTTCGTCGAGCGTGTAGAACTTCGACACCTCGTAGAACTTCTTGGCGACCACGGACGGGTGGTTGTTTTCCGCGCCGTCGACCACGCCGGTCTGCAACGCGGTATAGAGTTCGGCCCAGGCCACCGGCACGCCGGTGGCGCCCAGCGCCTTCATGGTGTTGACCATGACCGGCGAGGCCATGACGCGGATTTTCTGGCCGGCGAGATCGGCCGGCGAACGAACCGCCTTGCCGGTGAAGAAGTTGCGCGCGCCGCTGTCGATATAGCCCAGCACCTTGATGCCCTTGTCTTCAAGCGGCTTGGCGAGCGCGGCCGCTTCCGGCTGCGCCAGGAACCACCAGAAATGGTCGGCGCTCTTGAACAGGAACGGCAGCGAATACATGTCCATCGCCGGCACGACCTGGTTGAGGTTCGAGGCCGACACGGTGGTGAATCCGATGGTGCCGTTGCGGACGCTCTGTACGTTGGCGACGGCGTCGCCAAGTTGCGTGTTATGATGGACTTCGATCTTGATGGCGTTCTTGGTCAGGATGCCGACTTCGCGGCTGAAATACTGCTCGGCGTAGCTGGCCGGATGGTCGGCCGGCTGGATGCCGGAATATTTGGTGACGATTTGCGCCTGGGCGGCCGAGGCCGCGAAGACGCCGGCGGCAGCCAGCAAAGCCAGTTTTTTCATAAATCCCTCCCTGTATGACGTCTGATGACTTCTTATTACCGCCAGCCTAGGGGTGGCCGGCGCGCCTTGTCAAACAGCCAAACCGGTTTTCGCGGATTTTATAATGCCCGCAGCCGCCGCAGCGCCCAGAACGTCACGGCGCCGGCCGCAAACGCCACGACGAGCGCCAGCCAGCTGCCGCCGTCGGTGTTCTGCAACGGCAGGTCCTTGGTGTTCATGCCGAAAAAGCCGGTCACCAATGTCGGCGGCAGCAGACAGGCGGTGAGGATGGACAAAGTGAACAGCCGCTTGTTGGTCAGCGCACTCGCCTTGGCGGTGGCTTCATCGAGCAGCAGCCGGGCCCGCTCATAGACCGAACCTATTTCGTGATCCACCGCGTCGAGTTTCCGCGCCAGCGCGCCGATGGCCTCGGCGACGTCGCGGTTGTGTGTCGCCAGCCGCGGTTCCAGCCGCGCGAACATGGTCTTGAGCTGCGCCAGTTGGCGATGCACGCGCACCGCCTGCATGCGCACCTTGCCGATGCGGCGCTGCTCATCCGCCGGTTCGTCCTGCATGACATTTTCCTCGACGCTGTCGAGCTCGTTGCCAAGCCGTGCCGCCATGCGGCCGATAGCGTCGGCAAAATGATCGATGATCGCGTCGAGAAACGACACGGCGGTCGGAAAACGCTTGCCGCTTTCAAGGGCGCGCCGATTGCTCTCGACAGAATGCACCGGCCGCTGGCGGGCGGTAATCAGCAGGCGTTCAGTCATCACGAAACGAAGGCGCACCAGATCGTCGCTTTCCTTTGCCAACCCCTGATGCAGGTCGGGCACGACGCCGACGATCTCCTGACCGAGAATGTCGAGGCGCAGATGCTTGTCGGGACCGGCGAGAACTTCGCGCGCCATATCCGACAAAGGCGCATGCTGCGCAATCCAGCCGCGGCAACGCACGTCGGCTAGCGCCAGATGCACCCAGACCCAGGCGCCGCCACCGCTAGCCAAGGCGGCGTCCACCCCGGCCTGCGGGATCGGCGTCGCGCTGCCGTCGGCGTCGAACCGATAGGCCCAGACGATGCCGGTGGCGGGCGCGGCGTGGGCGAGGCCGGTGGCGGCTTTGTCGTTGGCGTTCATGGCGTCTCTCGCGCGATGGATAGCGAGAGAGGCCGCCCGGTTGATGACAGCACGATGACAGGCGCGCCGGCCGGCCGCTCAGGCGTTCAAGCACACGCTTTCATTGAATGCCGGCCAGATGGATCAGCGCCAGGCTGATGACGATCAGCACGATCAATGACACCGTGACCGCCGCCGTCACGCGCACACCGGCGCGGGCGACGGCGCGGATGTCGACACCGAGGCCAAGCGCCGCCATCGACACGGTGGTCAGCAGGCCGGCGACGACAACGATCGGCTTGACCGCGCCCGGCGGGATCAGGCCGATGGAGCGGGCGAGCGCGGCGAGAAGGAAGCCGACAATGAACCACGGCACCAGTTCGCCTAATGTCAGGCGGCTTTTGACCGCTGAGTTTGCCGGCGTCGCCGTCCGCCGCAGCCGTCCGGCGAACAGCGACAGGCCGAACACCACCGGTCCGAGCATCAGCACGCGCACCAGCTTGACCACGGTGCCGATCTGGTTGGCGAGCGCGCCGATCGGCAAGGTCGCGGCCAGAACCTGCGGCACCGCATAGACGGTGAGGCCGGCGAGAACGCCGTACTGCGTCACCGACAGATGCAGGATCGGCACCAGCAGCGGCAACGTCAGAACGACGACGACGCCGAGCACGGCGGTGAAGGCGATCGAGGAGGCGATCTCTTCGCCATCGGCGCCGATGACCGGCGCAACCGCGGCGATGGCGGAATTGCCGCAAATCGAATTGCCGCAGGCGACCAGGATGGCCATGCGTTGCGGCAGGCCGAAGGCGCGGCCGATGGCGTAGCTGGTGAACAGCGCGATGACGACGATGACGGCGATGCCGGCGAGCAGCAGCGGTCCGAGCTCCAGCACCGCGCCGGCGCTGAGCGAAGCGCCGAGCAGAACGATGGCGATTTCGAGCAGGACCTTGGCGCTGAACTGAATGCCCGGCTCCCAGACATCGCCTGGCCGCCAGACCGCGCGGATGGCGACGCCGATCAGGATCGCCAAGACCAAAGCTTCGAGATAAAGCTGGCCGGTAAAGTGGACTTCGATTTCCTGGAGCGCCAGCGCGACGATCGTTATCGCGACACAGAGCAGTACGCCGGGCAACCGGCCGAGGATCGTGCGCAGCATGAAGGGAAGCGTCCGGCGTGGCGGGATGAAACAGAAGCGGCGCAAGGTGACATGGAACGCGCCGCCTTGTCACCGCACCGTGGCGATGGCGGCCCGGCGCAGGCAGGCGGGACACAGGCAATCGCGCTGCGCGTCGATATCGGTCACCCGCAACCGGTAGGGCACGGCGCCGCACCAGCAGGTGATGTCGCCGGTACAGGCGAACGCCGTGCCGCAGCGGCAGCAGTTCAGGGAGCGGGGTTTCATTTGCGGCGATTCGGCCATGTGCCCATTCTATCGCGGCTCGCCGCCGCCGATACAAGCCGCGGCAAGGCTAACCAAAAGTTGTGGCTGGCCTTTACCGGGGCCGCTAGACCTTTTCGTTGCCGCAACCCCTTCAGCCGAGATGACCATGCCTTCACTATCGCCCTATCTGATGCCGATCGCGCTCCTGGTCGGCTCCAATATGTTCATGACCGCCGCCTGGTACTGGCATCTCAAATACAAAGAGGTGCCTCTGATCAGCGTCATCTTCATCAGCTGGGGGCTTGCCTTCGTCGAGTATTGCATGGCGGTGCCGGCCAACCGCTATGGCAGCGAGGTCTATTCGGCGGCGCAGCTCAAGACCATGCAGGAATTCATCACGCTGGTGATCTTCGCCGTGTTCTCGACCGTCTATCTGAAGGAGGCGCTGACCTGGAGCCAGGGCTTCGGCTTCGTGCTGATCGCCGCCGGCGCGTTTTTCGTGTTTCACAAATTGTAGGGATGGATTATTTCGCCGGGGCAACCCGCAAAATGCTTCCGGCACTGCTGTCGGTGAGCAGATAGAGCGCGCCGTCCGGTCCTTGGCGGACATCGCGGATGCGCTCGCCGAGACCTTGCAGCAGCCGCTCTTCGTTCACCGCGCGGCCGCCTTTGATCTCAAGGCGCGATAGCAGTTGAAATTTCAGCGCGCCGTTGAACAGATTGCCCTTCCAGGCCGGAAAAAGATCGCCGCTATAGAATGTCATGCCGGACGGCGCGATCGACGGCGTCCAGTGAAACAGCGGGGCTTCGATGCCCGGCGCTGTTGCCGCGCCGGTGCCGACTTTGCTGCCGTCGTAATTGTTCCCGTGACTGACCAAAGGCCAGCCGTAATTCTTGCCCGGCGCAATCAGGTTGACCTCGTCGCCGCCCATGGCGCCGTGCTCCTGTTCCCAGAGCGATCCGTCGGCGGGATTGATGGCAAGCCCTTGCGGATTGCGGTGGCCGTAGGACCAGATTTCGGCGCGCGCGCCGCCGCGTGACGCGAAGGGATTGTCCTTCGGCGCCGCGCCTTCCGGCGTGATGCGGATGATCTTGCCGAGATCGTTGTCGAGCGTCTGCGCCTTGTCGCGCCCGCTGAAGTGATCGCCGGTGGTGACGAACAGATTGCCGTCGGCGCTCTGCGCGATGCGTCCGCCGAAATGATTGCCGCGCGAAAGGCCGCCGTGCTGGCGGTAGATGACAGTGACGGCGGCAAGCGCCGGTTTGGCGCCCAGTTCAAGCTGTGCGCGCGCCACAGCGGTGCGGCCGCCGCCGTCGAATGGCTCGGCGTAGCTGAAATAGATGGTGCGGTTACGGGTGAAATCGCGGTCGAGCAGCACATCGAACAGTCCGCCTTGTCCGGTGGCGAGCACACGCGGCACGCCGGCGAGCGGCTCGGACAGAACGCCGTCGCGCGTCACGACGCGCATGCGGCCGGGCCGTTCGGTGACCAGCATGCGGCCGTCGGGCAGGAAGGCGAGTGCCCAGGGGTGGGCGAGGCCCGTGGCAATGGCGTCGACCTTGAGCGGGCCGGCGGAGGAGCTGAAAGTTTGCGCGCCGGCGGCGAGCGGCGACAGCAGCGCGAACAGCAGTACAATGATTGCGTTGCGTTTCATGAAGGCCATGGTGCCGCCGCGGCGGGTGGATCGCAATGCGCTTTTTGGACGCTGTCGCCGCAGCGCGTTCAGTGACGGGGGCGGCGTTCCCGCGACGGCAGCAGCGAAAATCCGCCGATGGCGATAAAGAGCAGACCGAGCAGAAGCGCGATGGCGAACAGGCCGCCTTCGTTGTCGATGATGCCGTCAATGGCGGCAGCGCGCGCCACGCCGATCGTGATGACGGTCGCCGCGACGACCGTCGATAGGACGAGGCCGCCGATCGCGGCCAATTCGGCCAGCACGCGGCCGCGCCGCTCAGTCACAAGCGCCCGCTCGACCGGCGCTTTAAACCCTGAATTTTCAAAACCGTTGCTCATGGCAGACCCACCTAATGACGCAGAAATCGTCATCCGATCCGAAGCTAACGCGCGATGCGGGCAATGGTTCGGCCCGATTAAGGCAATGCGGTAAAAGAACCGCGGCCTTTTCAGGGCGGATATGGTTAATGAAAGGTTAATCAGGTGCTTGCGACAAGGCGCGAGCGCGTGGAAGCGCTACTCCGCCGCCATTGTCTGCGGCTCCCCCTCCATCGGCACATAACCGGGCTCCCGGGCGATCCGGTCAAGCCAGGCGCGCACGGCCGGATAGCGGCCGAGGTCGAAGTCGCACTGATGCGCCAGGTGGGTGTAGGCGTAGAGCGCGATGTCGGCGATGGTGAAGCGCTTGTCGACGAAATAGTCGTGCTTGGCGAGATGCATCTCCATGACGCCGAGCGCGCGGTAGCCGTTTTCCATCCAGCCCTCGAGCGCGTGGCCATGCAGGTCGCGCCCGCCTTTGACCAGGCAGAGCCAGAAATAGGCGGCGCCGATATTCGGCTCCAGGCTGTGCTGCTCGAAGAACATCCACTGCATCGCCTCGGCGCGCTCGATGCGGCCTTCCGGCGCCAGCGTGGTGCCGCCGGCGACGTACCAGAGTATGGCGTTCGATTCGGCCAGATGCCGGTTCGGCGCGACTTCGAGCAGCGGCACCTGGCCGCTCGGATTCTTGGCGATGAATTCTGGGGTGCGGCTTTCACCTTGCAAGATGTCGACCTCAACGCGGCGGTAGGGAATGCCCAGCCGGGCCAGCGCCAGACGGACCTTGTAGCTGTTGCCCGATCGTTGCATCGAATACAGCGTGTACATTTTAATCTTCCTCACCGCCCCGCGGTCATTGCCGCGCGGATAGAGCAGGCAAAGTCCGGCAACAACAAGGCCGGTCTGCGACAGTTTTCTTAAGAACGTTTCTCATATGCGGCGCGTGACGGCGGTTGCGCACCAAGATACGCCGACAAAAGAAAATTTTATTCCGCGGCGACGCGATGGGCGCGGGCATATTCGACAAGCGCATCGTCGGCGACCGGTTCGATGGGCGTGAAGTCGCGGTGCGCGATGAACTCGGGGCGTGTGAATTTGGTGATGTGGTTGGAGACCGCGCACAATGTCAGATAGACGATCTTGCGCGGATAGGGCGTGATGTTGGGCGGCGAGGCGTGCACCAGATTGCCGTGAAACATCAGCACCGAGCCGGCCTTGCCGGTCGGCGCGACGATGCCGACGCCATCGGGACCGGCTGCTTCCGCGGCGAGTCGCGTCACGGTTTCCTTGTCGAGCGTCCATAACGGATAGGACGTCGTCGTGACATCGTGACCGGCGGCGAATACGCCCTGCTTGTGACTCTTCGGGATCAGCATCAAGGCGCCGTTGATCGACAGCACGTCGTCGAGAAAAATCGCGATATTCATCGCGCGCGGTTCGGGCATGCCGTCGTCGCGTGCCCAGGTGCCGTAGTCCTGATGCCATTGCCAGACGTCGCCTTCGAAGGCGGCCTTGGCGTTGAGCTTGAACTGATGGACGTAGACGCTTTCGCCGAACAACTGCATCAACGGCTCGACCAGCCGCGGATGGCGCGACATCACTTCGAACACCTTATTGAATTTGTGCGCGGCGAAGGCGGTGCGCGGCGCGCCGGATTTCTC
>JAUSBQ010000222.1 GCA_030651965.1 Pseudolabrys sp.
CGGCGCCCTGCTCGGGTGCGTCCTGGTCGTGCTTTCGCTCAATATCGCCGCGGGCGCACTGTTCGCGCCGGAAAAGCCGGCCAAGCCCGGCTACGACATCGCCGTCAAGGAATCTGGCGGCGAGAAGGCCGGCCCGGCCGAAGCCTCGCAGCCGATCGAAGTGCTGCTGGCCAGCGCCTCGGCGGAAAAGGGCGCGGCGGCCGCCAAGCAGTGCGCCGCCTGCCACACCTTCGAGAAGGGCGGTCCGAACCGCGTCGGCCCGAACCTCTACGACATCGTCAATCACGAGCGCGGCACCGGCCGCGGCGGCTTCAATTTCTCGGCGGCGATGAAGGCCAAAGGCGGCACCTGGACGTTTGACGAATTGAACAAGTTCCTCGCCAACCCGCGCGGCTATATCCCCGGCACCAACATGACCTACGCCGGCATTTCGCGTGACTCGCAGCGCGCCGACCTGATTGAATATATGCGCACACAGGCGGATAAGCCCGTGGACGTGCCGAAAGTGGCGGCGGCTCCGGCTGCCCCGGCAGGCGGTCCCGCTGGCGCCGCGCCGCCAGCGCCCGGTGCGACGACAGCTCCTGCCGCGCCAAAGCAAAAGGCGGCAAATCGTTCAGTAAAACGACCGGGCCAAGAGCCCGGCCGTTTTCGTTTTTGGCCCGGTGCGTCGCCGCGCCGCTGGTGGTGGACCGAAAAACCGACATAATCACCGGCGATTCCGTTACGGAACCTGATCGCTCGGCGGGGGCTTGTTCGCGAGGAATGTATTTTTTATGAAACTGACCAGACGCTTCCTCCTTCGCGGCACCGCCGCGACTGTCGCCGCCCCCGCGCTCGGTGCGCTTGGTACCCTTGGCACGTTGCCGCTGGCCGGACCGGCCGCCGCGCAGACCAATACTTTGCAGACCAAGACCTGGAAGCATGGCCTGTCGCTGTTCGGCGACCTGAAATATCCGCAGGGCTTCAAGAACTTCGATTACGTCAACCCGGCGGCGCCGCAGGGCGGCATGGTGCGCGAGATCGCGATCGGCACCTTCGACAATTTCAATACCGTTGTGGCGGGCGTGAAGGGCACCGCCGCCGACGGCACCGAATTGTTCATCGAAAACCTGACGACGTCGGCCTATGACGAAGTTTCCGCCGAATACGGCCTGCTGGCCGAACAGGTCAGCTTTCCCGAAGACTTCTCGTCGGTCACCTATCGCGTGCGCGCCGAAGCGCGCTGGCACGACGGCAAACCGGTGACGCCCGAAGACGTCATCTTTTCGCTTGAAACGTTCAAGTCGCACAGCCCGTTCTACGGCGCCTACTACCGCCACGTCACCAAGGTCGAAAAAACCGGCGAACGCGACATCACGTTCACTTTTGACGCGCCCGCCAACCGCGAACTGCCGCAGATCGTCGGCCAGTTGCCGATACTGGCGAAGCATTGGTGGGAAGGCACCGACAAGAACGGCAACAAGCGCGACGTCACGGCGACCACGCTGGAGCCGCCGCTCGGCTCGGGGCCTTATCGCGTCAAGGAATTCGCCCCCGGCCGCACCATCGTTTACGAGAAGGTCGCGGACTACTGGGGCAAGAACCTCAACGTGCGGGTCGGCACGCACAATTTCCAGCAGATCCGCTACGAATATTTCCGCGACTCCACCGTCGCGCTCGAAGCCTTCAAGGGCGATCAGGTCGATTGGCGTTCGGAGAACAGCGCCAAGGACTGGGCGACGGCCTACGACTTTCCGGCGTTGCGCGACAAGAAAGTCGTGCGGGAGGAGTTTCCGGTCCGCAATCTCGGCATCATGCAGTCCTTCGCCTTCAATATCCGGCGCGACAAGTTCAAGGACCCGCGCGTGCGGCGCGCCTTCAACTTCGCCTTCGATTTCGACGAAGTGAACAAGCAATTGTTCTTTGGCCAGTACAAGCGCATCGACAGCTACTTCTACGGCACCGAACTGGCCTCAAGCGGTCTGCCAAGCGGCACGGAACTGGAAATCCTCAACACGGTGAAGGGTGAGGTCCCGGCCGAGGTCTTCACCACCGCCTACACCAATCCGAAAGGCGGCGATCAGCAGGCGCTGCGCGACAACCTGCGCGCCGCGCTCAAGCTGTTCAGCGAGGCCGGTTACGAGATCAAGAACACCAAGCTGGTCAACAGCAAGACCAACGAACAGCTCTCGGTGGAGTTTCTGCTCGGTCAGCCGACGTTCGAGCGCGTGGTGCTGTTCATGAAGCCAACATTGGATCGTCTCGGCATTGCGATGACGGTGCGCACCGTCGACACCTCGCAATACGTCAACCGCCTGCGGCAATGGGACTACGACATCATCGTCGCCTCCTGGGGGCAGTCGCTGTCGCCGGGCAACGAGCAGCGCGGCTTCTGGGGATCGCAGGCGGCCGACCAGCCCGGCTCGCGCAACCTCGTCGGCATCAAGAATCCGGCGATCGACAGACTGATCGACCGCGTCATCTATGCGACGACGCGCGAGGATTTGGTCGCCGCGACCCGGGCGCTCGACCGCGTGCTGCTGTGGAATCACTTCGTGGTGCCGCAATGGAGCTATCCTTTTGCGCGCACCGCGCGCTGGGACCGCTTCGGCCACCCTGAGAACATGCCGAAATATGGCGCCGCGGCGTTTCCGACCATCTGGTGGTTCGACGCGGACAAGGCGGCCAAAGCGCCGCAGCGGTCGTGATTACACGCCGCAACGCGCTGATCCTGTCGGCCGGCGCGCTTGCCGCGGCGAAGCTCAATGTTCCGGCGCTGGCGCAGGACATTGCCCTCGACACCGACCGTCACGGCCTGTCGGCTTTCGGCGATCTGCAATACCCGGCCGACTTTCCGCATTTTTCCTACGTCAATCCGAACGCACCGAAAGGCGGCGTGTTTTCCGAGTCCGTCAGCAGCCGCGGCTTTAACGGCTCGTTCCTCACCTTCAATTCGCTCAACGCCTACATTTTGAAAGGCGAGGGCGCGCTCGGCATGGATTACAACTTCGCCAGCCTGATGGCGCGCTCGGGCGACGAGCCCGACGCCCTATACGGGCTGGCGGCCAAGACCGTGCGCATCACCGACGACGGGCTGACCTATCGCTTCGCGTTGCGTGAGGACGCCACATTCCACGACGGCACGCCGCTGACCGCGCATGACGTGGTCTGGTCGCTGGCGACGCTGAAGGAAAAAGGCCATCCGATCATCACGCAGTTGCTGCGCGATTTCGCCGGCGCGGAAGCCATCGACGACCGCACTTTGGTGGCGCGCTTCGCGCCCAAGCGCGGCCGCGACGTGCCGCTGTTCGTCGCCAGCCTGCCGATTTTCTCCAAGGCCTATTACGCCAAGAACGAGTTCGATCAATCGACGCTGACGCCGCCGCTCGGCAGCGGCGGCTACAAGGTCGGCCGGTTCGAGGTCGGACACTTCATCGAGTTCGATCGCGTGAAGGACTGGTGGGGCGCCGATCTGCCGGTGTCGAAGGGCACGAACAATTTCGACGTGATCCGCTACGAATATTACCGCGACCGCGAGGTCGCCTTCGTCGGCTTCACCGCCAGGAACTATCTGTTCCGCGAGGAATTCACCGCGCGCACCTGGGCGACGCGCTACGACTTCCCCGCCTTCAAGGACGGCCGCGTCAAGCGCGACATCATCCCGGACGATACGCCGTCCGGCGCGCAAGGCTGGTTCATGAACATGCGGCGCGAGAAGTTCAAGGACCGCCGCCTGCGGGAAGCGCTGATCAACACCTTCGATTTCGAATGGACCAACAAGAATATCATGTACGGCGCCTACAAGCGCACGCATTCGGTGTTTCAGAATTCGCCCTTGATGGCCGAAGGCAAGCCGGACGCGGCCGAGCTGGCGCTGCTTGAGCCGTTCCGCGGCAAGCTGCCGGATGAGGTTTTCGGCGAGCCCTATGTGCCGCCGGTGACCGACGCCTCGGGGCAGGACCGCCGGGCGATGCGGCTGGGCGCGCAACTGCTCAATGCGGCCGGCGTGGCGCTGAAGGACGGCAAGCGCGTGCTGCCGAACGGCCAGCCGATCGTCATCGAATTTCTCT
This sequence comes from Pseudolabrys sp., assembly GCA_030651965.1. Lineage (GTDB taxonomy): Bacteria > Pseudomonadota > Alphaproteobacteria > Rhizobiales > Xanthobacteraceae > Pseudolabrys. The sequence continues at coordinate 4,050 of JAUSBQ010000222.1, forward strand.
CGGAGGAGCCGAGCTTTTCGCCGCATCATCTCGCTTACATCAAGCAGCTTGAGGCGCTCGGCTTCCAGGCCTCGTTGCGCATCGTCGACCCGGTGCAATACCGCTCCCGCGTCGACAGCTTCGATTTCGACATCTGCGTCCAGCGCATGAGTTTTTCGTCGACGCCGGGCGATTCGCTGCGCAACTATTTCACCTCGCAGGCGGCGGCGACCCGGGGTTCGCAGAATCTCGCCGGCATCGCCGATCCGGCGGTCGATGCGCTGGTCGATATCATCATCGCCGCCAGGACCCGGGCGGAACTGACCACGGCCTGCAAGGCCTTCGACCGCGTCATCCGCGCCGGGCGTTACTGGATACCGCACTGGTATCTGGCCTCGCACCGGATCGCCTATTGGGACGTCTTTGCCCGCCCGGAGCGGCAGCCGCGCTACTTCCGCGGCATTCCCACCACCTGGTGGCTCGACAAGGACAAGGCGGCAAAGCTGGGTGGCTAGTGCGGGCTTTGCCCGCGCCCCGGAATGACATACTGAGAGGGTTATGACCGCCTATATCATTCGCCGCCTGCTGTTCATCATCCCCACCATGCTGGGCATTATGTTCGTGGCCTTCGTGGTGGTGCAATTCGCGCCCGGCGGCCCAGTCGAGCAGGTGATCGCCAAGCTGTCGGGTTCCGACACCGGCGCCACCTCGCGCATTTCCGGCTCGCCCGGCGGCGATTTTGGCAACCGCGGCATGGCGCAAGGCGGCTCCGGCGTCGACGCCGTGAGTTCCAAATATCGCGGCGCGCAGGGGCTCGATCCGGAATTCATCAAGAAGCTGGAAAAGCAGTTCGGCTTCGACAAGCCGGCCTATGAGCGCTTCGGCCTGATGCTGTGGAACTACGCCCGCTTCGATTTCGGCAACAGCTATTTCCGCGACGTCAGTGTTTTGCAGCTCATCAAGGAGAAGATGCCGGTATCGATGTCGCTCGGCATCTGGATGATGCTGCTGACCTATCTGATTTCGATTCCGCTCGGCATCAAGAAGGCGGTCGACGACGGCTCGCGCTTCGACATGTGGACGTCGAGCGTGATCATCGTCGGCTATGCGATCCCCGGCTTCCTGTTCGCGATCCTGCTGATCATCCTGTTCGCCGGCGGTTCGTTCTTCGACTGGTTCCCGTTGCGCGGGCTGGTGTCGGAGAATTTCCATTCGCTGCCGTGGTACGGCAAGGTCATCGATTATTTCTGGCATTTGACGCTGCCGATCCTGGCGATGGCGCTGTCGGCCTTCGCCACCATGACGCTGTTGACCAAGAATTCGTTTCTCGAGGAAATCCGCAAGCAATATGTACTGACCGCGCGCGCCAAGGGCTGTACGAGCAATCAGGTGCTGTACGGCCACGTCTTCCGCAACGCCATGCTGATTGTCATCGCCGGCTTCCCGTCGGCCTTCGTGCATGCCTTCTTCACCGGCTCGCTCTTGATCGAGACGATCTTCTCGCTCGACGGTCTCGGCCTGCTCGGCTTCGAGAGCGTCTTGAACCGCGATTATCCGGTGGTGTTCGCCACGCTTTATATCTTCTCGCTGGTCGGCGTGGTGGTGAACCTGATTTCCGATCTTGCCTATACGTGGATCGATCCGCGCATCGACTTCGAGTCGCGGGAGGTCTGAGGTGGACGCGCGCATCGGCACCAAGTCGCCCGATACCACGGCCGTTGGCGTCACCGGCCTGGCTGTGCCGCCGGAGCGGCGCTGGATCACCATTTCGCCGCTCAATAAAAGACGCTGGGAAAGCTTCAAGGCCAACCGGCGCGGTTACTGGTCGCTGTGGGTGTTCCTGGCGATGTTCTTCGTGTCGCTGTTTGCCGAATTCGTCGCCAACGACAAGCCGATCTACATCCACGTCAACGGCCAGTCGTACTTCCCGGCGGTGGTGACCTATCCCGACACCGCCTTCGCCAAGGAGAAGGATCCGCTGCTGTTCGGCACCGCCGCCGATTATCGCGACGATTATCTGATGGGCCTGATCAAGCAGGAAAACGGCATCGTGATCTGGCCGCCGATCAAGTTTTCCTACAACACGCAAGTCAGCAAGCCGCCGTCGCCGTTTCCGTCGAAGCCGACCTGGATGCTGAACGAGAAGGATTGCGACTTCGCCGCCAAGAACGGCTTCGCCAAATGCGGCGAGGTGGAGACCAACTGGCTCGGCACCGACGACGGCGGCCGCGACGTGGTGGCGCGGCTGATCTACGGCTTCCGCATTTCGGTGCTGTTCGGGCTGGCGCTGACCATCGTCTCCTCGATTATCGGCATCGCCGCCGGCGCGGTGCAGGGCTATTTCGGCGGCTGGGTCGATCTCTTGTTCCAGCGCTTCATCGAAATCTGGACCTCGATCCCGTCGCTTTATCTGTTGCTGATCATCTCGTCGGTGCTGGTGCCGGGATTCTTCGTGCTGCTCGGCATATTGCTGCTGTTCTCCTGGGTATCGCTGGTCGGCCTGGTGCGCGCCGAATTCCTGCGCGGCCGCAATTTCGAATATATTCAGGCGGCGCGCGCGCTCGGCGTGTCGAACGGCACCATTATCTTCCGCCATCTGCTGCCGAACGCGATGGTGGCGACCATGACGTTTCTGCCGTTCATTCTGTCGTCGTCGGTGATGACATTGACCGCGCTGGATTTCCTCGGTTTCGGGCTGCCGCCGGGTTCGCCGTCGCTCGGCGAGTTGCTGTCGCAGGGCAAGGCCAATGTGCAGGCGCCGTGGCTGGGCCTGACCGGCTTCTTCTCCATCGCCATCATGCTGTCGCTGTTGATCTTCATCGGTGAAGGCGTCCGCGATGCGTTCGACCCGAGGAAGACGTTTAGGTGAGTATATGGTAGCCTAGCAGGAGGTATTGGGACCGCAACCATGAACAAGATAACCCGCGAACACTATCCGGCCTCCAAGCTACCAGAGGATCTGCGCCCGAGTGGTAATCCTAACGCGTCTGTGACGATAACCATCGAGGAGGAGCAGTCGCCGGCGAAAGTGATGACTTTGGAGGAGATATTCTCGATCGGTGGCTTCCGCCGGCGGACCGCTGCGGAAATCGATGCTGACTTGAAGAAGCTGCGAGAGGAATGGGATGACTGATGCTGTCCAGGATCAGTTAGTCTATCTGGATGCAAATGTTTTCATCCACGCTGTTGAAGGAACCCCAGAGACGGCGGCAGGACCGGTCAAACTTCTTGATTTCCTCCGTCGAAATCCCGGCCTTGCTGCGACCAGTGAAATAACGTTTGCGGAAAGCCTTGCTACTCCGCAGAGGCAAGATGCGTTGCCGCTTCAGATCAAGCGGCGCGCCTACCTCGACTTGTTGCTTTGGAGTGCTTTCATCAGGCTGGTTCCAGTGAGTCGTGATGTATTGATCGAGACGGCCGATCTGAGGGCCGTGGCAAGGTTGAAGTTGCCCGATGCGGTTCACCTAGTCTCCGCCATCCGCGCACGCTGCCGCTACTTCGTTTCCAGCGATAAGGATTTTCATAAGTTGCCGAGCGGAATGACATTTGTAACGCCCGACGTTCTAAGCATTGATGGTCTTTTGAAAGCGCTCGCATGAGTGACTCCCTTCTGTCCGTCCGCGACCTCTCCGTCGCCTTCGGTATCGGCAACCGCAAGATATTGGCGGTCGACCGCGTGTCGTTCGACATCGCCAAAGGTGAGACCGTCGCGTTGGTCGGCGAGAGCGGCTCGGGCAAGTCGGTGACAGCGCTGTCGGTGATGAAGCTGTTGCCGTACCCTGCGGCGCATCATCCGTCCGGCGCGATCATGTTCAAGGGCCGCGACATGCTGACCATGGCGGAGAACGACATCCGCCAGGTGCGCGGCAACGACATTACGATCATCTTCCAGGAGCCG
>JAUSBQ010000223.1 GCA_030651965.1 Pseudolabrys sp.
ATCAGCCGACAACAGCGGCGATCACACGGGAGGAATTTAATGTCCGTTTCACGGTATCTGCCGCTTACGCGCGGCATTCTGCTCGGCGTCGCGCTGGCGATGTCGTCGACGGCGGCCTTCGCGCAAAACCGCGCCTTCACGTTCGCCTACGACCAGCCCAAGACCAGCGGCTATGGCGTCGGCGCCGAAATGTTCAACAAGAAACTGATGGAGCTGAGCAAGGGCACGCTCTCGATCAATCAGTATCCCGGCGCCCAGTTGGGCACCGAAGCGCAGACCTTGCAGAAGGTGCAGACCGGCGACATCGACTTCGTGCTGATGTCGACCGCCAATGCCTCGACCGCGCAACCGGAATCGGGCGTGTTCTCGCTGCACTTCATCTTCCGCGACGAAAAGCACAACATCAAGGTTCTCGGCGACCCGACCATCATCGCGGCGATGAAGGAACTGTATGCCGCCAAGATGAAAGGCGCGCACATGATCGGCCTCGGCTCGCAAGGCCTGCGCCACATGTACGGCAAGAAGGGCGTCGAGAAGGTCGCCGATATCAAGGGTCTGAAGATTCGCGTCCAGGCGACGGTGACGGAAGACACGCTGTTCCCCGCCTACGGCGCGCAGGTCGTGCACATGCCGTTCGGCGAGGTCTACACCTCGCTGCAGACCGGCGTGGTCGACATGGCCGAGAACGGCATCAACAACTACCTCATCAACAAGCACTACGAGGTGGCGCCCGTGCTGTCGCTCACCGAACACGAAGCCAACGCCTCCGTGCTGTTCGTCAGCGACAAGGTGTGGTCGAGCCTTTCCGCCGACCAGAAAAAGTGGGTTCAGGCGGCCGCCGACGAAGTCAGCCAGAAAGAGCCGGCCGAGGCGTTCCGGCTTGAGCACGAGGCGCTGGCGAAACTTGAAAAGATCGGCGTCAAAGTGGTCAAGACCGTCGACAAGAGCGGCTTTGCCTCGATCAGCAAGCCGATCCAGGACAAGCTGGCCAAGGACCTCGGTCCGCACGCCGTGAAAGTCCTCGAGCTGGTCCGCAACGTAAAATAGTCGGCTCACGCACGGGACGGAGAAACAGTTGTTTCTCCGTCCCGATCCATATCCGGCGCCAGACGAAAGATCGCTCATGGCAAAATTCAACGGGCTGGTCCTGCAGGAGCAGCGCCATTTGAAATGGCGCGGGCTAGATATGCTCGAGCAGATTCTGATGATCTTCTGCGGCCTCGCCATCACCGGTTTCTGCATTCTGGTCGTGTGCGACATCGTCACGCGCACGATCGGCGCACCCTGGCTCTGGCTCCAGGAAGCGACCATGCACTTCTTCATCTACGGCATCTTCGTCGGCGTCGCCGCCGCGACCCGCCGCAACGACCATCTGTATCTTGCCGTGCTGGCGGAATCGCTGACCGGCAATCGCCGGCTGCTCTTTGAAATGTTCAACCGGCTCGTTGTGCTCGCCGTCGCGGCTTGCATGGTCTATTTCGGCTACCTCAATTTCCTCGACGGCTTCAAGAGCCTGCGCATGCCGTCAATGATACCGATGTCGAGCTTCTATGCCGCCATCCCGCTGTGCGGCTTTCTGGTCGCGCTGTTCACGATCGAGCAGATGGTCAACGGCTGGAAGCACGGCTTTGCCGAGCCGAAGAACCAGCCGCATCATGAAAGCCTGGGGAGAGAAGTGCTGTGACCGCCAACGGAGCGCTGATCTTCCTGATGGGCTTTCTGTTCCTGTTCCTAGGCTATCTCGGCGTGCCGGTCGCGTTCGCGTTGATTGCCTCGGTGCTGGTCGTGGCCTCGTTCACGCCCGTCAGCCTGGCTTCGATGATGGGACAGCTTTTCAACGGCATGGACACCGAGGCCTTGCTGGCGATTCCCTTCTTTCTTCTGGTCGGCGACCTGATGACGTCGGCGAACGTCACGGTGCGCATGATCCGGCTGTCGCAGACCATGGTCGGCCACTTCCGCAGCGGTCTGGCCCAGGTGGTGACTTTGTTCAGCATGTTCTTTGCCGGTATTTCCGGCTCTTCCGCGGCCGACGTCGCGGTGCTGACGCGCACGCTCGGACCGGAAATGAAGCGCGAAGGCTACGACCTGGCCTTCACCGCGGCGCTGATCGCCTCGGCCGCGACCATGGCCAACCTCATTCCGCCGAGCATCATGGCCGTCGTCTACGGCGCGACCGGCAACGTCTCGATCGGCGGGCTTTTCCTCGCCGGCGTGGTGCCGGGCGTTTTGGTCGGCATCGGACTGATGATTTACAGCTACTTTTTCGGCCCGCCCGGCCTCAACCACAAGCGCGCGACCTTCGGCCAGTTCACCACCGCGACCCGCGAAGCGGCGATTCCATTGGTGATTCCGGTCATCATCATGGGCGGCATTCTCACCGGACAGTTCACGCCGACCGAAGCCGGCGTCATCGCCGTCGTCTACATCGTTTTCGTCGCCATTCCGCTGCTGAACCGCCGGCACATCGTCAACCTGCCGCGCGACATGGCGATGACCGGCCTCTTGTATTCGATTCCGCTAATCACCATCGGCGCCGCCTCGATGTTCGGCTGGATGCTGGCCTATCTGCGCGGGCCGGCCGTTGTATCGGGCTGGATATCGAATGCCGCCGGCAACGATCCCTTCATGATCATGATGCTGCTGGTGGTGCTGTTCATCATCGTCGGCGACTTCATTGATGCGATTCCGGCGATCATCATCT
>JAUSBQ010000227.1 GCA_030651965.1 Pseudolabrys sp.
GAGGCGGCGGTCAAGGCGGTGCCGGGGGTCAAGTCGGCGCTGGTGGCGTTGACGGCGGAACGGGCGGCAGGCAGCGCGCGCGGGCCGAAGCCCGCCCATACCGCGGCCGGCGACAGCCATGCCGGGCACAATCACGGTCCCGGCCATAGCCACGGTCCGGCCGGGCAGGGTGCGCCCGCGGCCAAGGAACAACCCGGCATTCCCGGCGTCGAGGCCATCATTGCCGTCGCCTCCGGCAAAGGCGGCGTCGGCAAATCGACCACCTCGGTCAATCTCGCGCTCGGCCTGCGCGATCTCGGTCTCAAGGTCGGCATGCTGGACGCCGACATTTACGGGCCGTCGCTGCCGAAGCTGTTCGCCATCAAGGAAAAGCCGGAGACGGTTGGCGGCACGCGCCTGAAGCCGATCGAACGCTACGGCCTCAAGATCATGTCGATCGGTTTCCTGATCGACGAGGAGACGCCGATGATCTGGCGCGGTCCGATGGTGATCTCGGCCATCACCCAGATGCTGCGCGAAGTCGAATGGGGCAAGCTCGATGTGTTGGTGGTCGATATGCCGCCCGGCACCGGCGATGCGCAGCTCACCATGGCGCAGCAGGTGCCGCTGAAAGGCGCGGTCATCGTCTCGACGCCGCAGGACCTGGCGCTGCTCGATGCGCGGCGCGGCGTCGCCATGTTCAAGCGCGTCAACGTGCCGGTGCTCGGCGTCGTCGAGAACATGAGCTACTTCGTGTGTCCGAGCTGCGGCACGCGCTCGAACATCTTCGCCCATGGCGGCGCGCGCCACGAGGCCGAACGTCTCGGCGTTCCGTTCCTCGGCGAAGTGCCGCTGCACATGACAATCCGCTCAACGTCGGACGCGGGTCTGCCGGTGGTGGCGACCGAGCCTGACGGTCCGCACGCCAAAATCTATCGCGACATCGCGGCCAAGGTGCTGGAGCAGATCAAAGGCGGCGCCTCGGCCGGCCGCGTTGCGCCGAAGATCGTCATCGAGGCGTAAGGCATCGAGGCATTCATCCGAAAATGGAACTGAATGGTCTCTGAATAGCCTTGTATGACGTGCAGTGGTGACTGCGGGTTGTTGTGCCCGTCATCTGCATTGCTTGCATGCAAGTAATGCAATCGCGGCGCTGGTCACCGCAACCGCAAACTGCTTACCCACAACCTGAACCGTCAATCCTGACGGGAACTCGTCAAGAATAATTGGAGATTCCAAGGTATGAAACGCCGACAATTTATCGGTGCGGCAGGTCTCGGCCTTGCCGCCGCCGCGGTTGCAAAGCCCGCGATCGCGCAATCGAGCCCTGAAGTGAAATGGCGTCTGACCTCGAGCCTCCCGAAGTCGCTCGATACCATCTTCGGCGCTTGCGAAGTGTTCGCCAAGGCGGTTGCCGAAGCGACCGACAACAAATTCCAAATCCAGACTTTCGCCGCCGGTGAAATCGTACCGGGCCTGCAAGCCGCCGACGCGGTCACCAACGGCACGGTCGAAATGGCGCACACCGCGTCCTATTACTATGTCGGCAAGGACCCGACCTTCGCGATGTTTACGGCGCAGCCGTTCGGCCTCAATGCGCGCATGCAGTCGGCCTGGATGGAATTCGGTGGTGCGCAACAGCTCGCCGATGACTTCTACAAGAAGTACAACTTCATCTCATTTCCGGCCGGCAACACCGGCACGCAGATGGGCGGCTGGTTCCGCAAGGAAATCGCCGGCGTCGACGATATTAAGGGTCTGAAATTCCGCATCGCCGGTTTCGCCGGTCAGATCTTCGCCAAGATGGGCGCCGTGCCGCAGCAGGTCGCCGGCGGCGACATCTATCCGTCGCTGGAAAAGGGTACCATCGACGCGGCCGAGTGGGTCGGTCCTTACGACGATGAAAAGCTCGGCTTCTACAAGGTCGCCAAGTTCTACTACTATCCAGGATGGTGGGAAGGCGGCGCCATGCTGCACAACTTCATCAACCTCGATAAGTGGAATGCGCTGCCGAAGAGCTACCAGACCATCGTCAAGGCGGCGTCGGCCCAGGCCCATAACTGGATGCTGGCGAAGTACGATGCCGGCAACCCGCAGGCGCTCAAGCGCCTGATCGCCGGTGGCGCGCTGCTGCGTCCGTTCCCGCAGCCGGTGATGGAAGCCAGCTACAAGGCGGCGACCGACACCTATGCCGAAGTCAGCGCCAAGAACGCCGACTTCAAGAAAGTCTATGACAGCATGGTCGCATTCCGCGGCGATGAGTACCTGTGGTGGCAGGTGGCCGAACTCGGTTTCGACTCTTTCATGGTTCGCATGCGCTCGCGCGGCTAACGCGTCGCGTTCGCTCGCTCGTTGTTACTAATACCGCCCGCCCGGAGACGCTCCGGGCGGGCATTTTTCTTTATTTTGACGCCCACGGCTGCCCATTTCGGCGGCAAAAAATTGCCTCTTACAACTTTCGTCGAACCATTGCAGACTGGATTTACAGTGCCGGCTCCGTCATGGTTCCGGTCATGCCCTCGCGAAGAATCACGGGTGCGTGCGGGACCGTGGGGGCCACCCGCTAAAAACATCACATGGGAGGATATCCGAATGAAACGTCGTCAATTTATCCAGGCCGCCGGCCTCGGGATCGCTGCGTCGGCTGTCGCCGCGCCGGCGATTGCGCAGTCGTCGCCTGAGATCAAGTGGCGTATGCCGACAAGCTGGCCGAAGTCACTCGACACGCTCTACGGGGCGGCCGAAATGATGGCCAAATACGTGGCGGAAGCCACCGACGGCAAGTTCCAGATCCAGGTTTTCGCCGGCGGCGAAATCGTGCCGGGCCTGCAGGTCGTCGATGCCGTGCAGAACGGCACCGTCGAATGCGGCCACACCGCCTCGTACTACTATTTCGGCAAGGACCCGACCTTCGCCTTCGGC
>JAUSBQ010000233.1 GCA_030651965.1 Pseudolabrys sp.
ACCACTGCCGCACTCGGCTTCACCAACGGCCAGTCCTCCACCGACGGTGTTGTCGGTACGGCGCTGACTGTCGATGAGATGGTGTCGGCGATCAATGCCCACGCCAGCCTCAATTCGCAGGTCAAGGCGTCGAAGTCGACCGGTGGTTTCCTGACGCTGCAGAACCTGACTGCCTCGTCGATCAGCGTGACGGGTATCACTGCTTCGGCCGTGACTGGTGTCGACGCCGACTCGCTGACGCTGGCGGCCGGTTCCGGCGGCGGTCTCAGCACCGTCCGTCAGAGCTTGCTGACGCAGTTCAACGCCCTGCGCACCCAGATCGACAAGGCTACAGGTGACTCGGGCTACAACGGCGTCAACCTGCTGAACGGCGACACGCTGAAGGTGAACTTCAACGAAAACGGCACTTCCTCGATCGACGTCCAGACGAAGGACTCGACCGGCGCCGCTTTCGCCATCAACAGCACCAACCTCGGCATCGCCGCGTCGACCTCCAACGTCTTCGCTGACAATGCTCAGCTCGACACCTTGAGCTCGACCCTGACGACCTCGCTGACCACGCTCCGCACCCAGGCTTCGGCGCTGGGTTCGTCGCTCTCGGTCGTGCAGACCCGCCAGGACTTCACCAAGGCGATGATCAACACCCTACAGACCGGCGCTGACGGCCTCGTCCTCGCCGATACCAACCAGGAAGGCGCCAACCTGCTCGCCCTGCAGACCCGCCAGTCGCTGTCGACCACAGCGCTGTCGTTGTCGGCCCAGGCTGACCAGGCCGTGCTGTCGCTCTTCGGCTGATCCGAACTACTTAAACAACGGCGAAACGGCGGGGCCTTGCCCCGCCGTTTTTTATTGCGCGGACGCCGGCCGCGCCCGCGGCCTTGAAGAAGCGCCGTGCCCCGCAGCATGGTTAACGCGAAGTTAACCGCCCAGACCGGCAATGGACGTCTCATCAATTATTCAGTCGCCGATTTTAGCTTGCCATTAACCAAGAAATCTTAGGTTCGATTAACCATAAGCTGCCGTGCGTTTCCTTGGCGGCGTTTTGCGCGACTTCCGCGCCGGCCCATGAGAGCGGCGCGCGCTCAAGCCAGTACGGCAAACCCGAAAGGTCACGACATGTCATCCGATATCACCCTCTCCGCCGGCGTCCGGGCAAACCTGCTCTCGCTCCAGAACACGGCTCAATTGATGCAGACGACGCAAAACCGTCTCGCCACCGGCAAGAAGGTCAACTCGGCCCTCGACAATCCGCTGAACTTCTTCAGTTCGGCTTCGCTCGGCGCCCGCGCCAGCGACCTGAGCAGCCTGCTCGACTCGATGTCGAACGGCATTCAGACCATCCAGGCTGCCAATAACGGTATCACCGCCGTCACCTCGCTGGTGCAGCAGTTACAGGCGACGGTGTCGCAAGCGCGCTCCGATGCGTCGGCCGGCACCGTTACCCCCGGCGCGGCCACCACCCTATCGGCGGCGACCAACTCGTCGAACGCCACCAACAACAAGCTAACGTTCCATGTCGCCAACGGCGTCGCGGTCGATATCAATGTCGATCCGGGCACCACCGCGGCGACCATGACCGGCACCACCACGGCAGCCCTCGGTGCAGCCGCCGGCGGCGTCATCAACATCTCCAGCGCCGACTTGAACGGCGGCGCGGCTGTCGCCGTCACCCTGGCGAACAACGATACGCTCGCTCAGGCCGTCACCAAGATCAACACGGCGCTGGGCGTCAATGCGCCGGTGCAGGCCTCGCTGGACGGCAGCAACCAGCTGGTGCTGACCAGCACGAGCGGTAACAACATCACCATCGCGGACGCGTCGGGCAACGCGGCTGGCACCACCGCCGGCCTCGGTATGACCAGCGGCAGTTCGTCGACCAACGGCATTGTCGGCACGCCTTTGACCGTCGATCAGATGGTGGCCGCGATCAACAGCCACGCCAGTCTCGCATCGCAGGTCAAGGCCTCTAAGGTCGGCGGCTTCCTGTCGCTGCAAAGCCTGACGACGTCGACCATCGCGGTCGACGGCTTGACGGCGAGCGCCGTCACCGGTGTCGCCACCGATGTCATGACGCTCGCGGCCGGCAGCGGCGGCGGGCTGAGCACCGTGCGCCAGAGCCTGTTGAACCAGTTCAACAACCTGCGCAGCCAGATCGACAAGGCGACGGGCGACTCCAGCTATAACGGCGTCAACCTGCTGAACGGCGACACGCTCCGGCTGAACTTCAACGAAAACGGCACCAGTTCCATCGACGTCCAAACCAAGGACGCCGCTGGCAACAGCTTCGCCATCAACAGCACCAATCTGAGCATCAACACGGCGACGAGCAGCGAGTTCGCCGACAATGCCCAGCTCGATACGTTGAGCGCGACGCTCACCACGTCACTGACCACGCTCCGGACTCAGGCGTCGGCGCTCGGCTCTTCGCTGTCGGTGGTGCAGACCCGCCAGGATTTCACCAAGGCGATGATCAACACCCTACAGACCGGCGCCGACGGCCTCGTCCTCGCCGATACCAACCAGGAAGGCGCCAACCTGCTCGCCTTGCAGACCCGCCAATCGCTGTCGACCACGGCGCTGTCATTGTCCGCCCAGGCCGATCAGGCGGTGCTGTCGCTGTTCCAGTAAGGCCAGCCGGCAAAGGATACCGAACGGCGGGGCCAGGCCCCGCCGTTTTTCTTTGGGCCGGGGCGAATTCCGGTTAAGAACTGTACAACAGGACCGCGCCGCGCCGCGATCCGCTGGAGAGCCAATCATGCCACTCAAGGTCGAACTCAAGCCGGGGGAACGAATTCTGATCGGCGAGTGCGTCATCACCAATGCCGGCCATCGCGCCCAGTTCGTCATCGACGGCAAAGTGCCGATCATCCGCGAGAAGGACATTATGAGCGCGGAGCAGGCCAATACCCCGGCCAAGCGCATCTATCTGTCCATCCTGCTGATGTACACGTCGAAGGATGCGCGGGACCAGCACGCGACCTATTTCGCGCTGGTCCGCGACCTCGTACAGGCGGCCCCAAGTACTTGGCCGCAAATAGAAACTATCAATAATCAAATCTTAACGGGCAATCTCTATAAAGCGCTGAAGCAGGCAAAACAGTTGATCACCTACGAGCAGGAGCTGATGAGCAATGACGCAAGCGGCGCAGGCCTACGGCAAGACAGCAAGTAAGACGTCCAGTCCGCGCGATCTCGAGGCCGACCTCCTCCTGCAGGCAGCCTCGCAATTGCAGAGCATCCGCGACGGCTGGGCTACCAAGCACTCCGAACTGAACGCCGCCCTGACCAATAATCGCAAATTGTGGTCGCTTCTGGTGGCCACCGTCACCCGGCCGGAAAATCCTTTGCCCGCAAACATCCGGCAGAATGTCGCCAATATCGGCATCTACGTGTTCAAGCAGACGCTGACCGCGATGGCCAATCCGCGGCCGGAAAACCTCGGCGCGCTTATCAACATCAACCGCGAACTGGCTTCCGGCCTGCGCGGCAAGGCCTGACGCCTCAGACTCCGCATACGAAAAGGCCGCGGCATTGTCCGCGGCCTTTTTGCGTTCGGCGGCGACCCGGCGGCGGCGCTACATGTAGTTGACCAGGCTGGTCTGATACATCATCGACGTCACCTGCATGCTGGCCTGCAGCCGGGTCTGCAATGTCAGGATCTGCGTGCCGACATCCTCATTAGAGACGCCTTCGATCTGCTGAAGATAATCGGCCAGAGTGGCGGTCTGCTGCTGATGGCGGTCCTTCGCCGCTTTGATCGAGACTTGGGCGCTGGCGAGATCGGTGCGGATATCCGCGACGCTCTGTATGCCGGCGCCACCGGCCAGGTTGGAGGTCAGCCGCTGGTTCATCGCGGCGCTCAGTTCGCCGCCATTCGGATCGGTCGGCGAAACCGTCACCGCCGCCAGCGTCGCAAGATTCTGCACGATCGTGCGCAGGCCTTCTTCATTGCCGCGCACGCCATAGCCGACCGAAAGATTGGGATCGATGCGCGCGGTCGCCGAGGAGCGCGCCGAGTCGGTGCCGGTCTCGCCGGTGTACCAGATGACCGTGTCGGCCGAACTGCCGGTCGTCATCGCGGTGGCGCTGTCGAACGGCGGACCGTCGACGCGCGGCGGCGGCGTCGAGGCATCGGCGCTGAAGAACTCGCTCGATGCCTTCACCGCCGAAGCCGCCTTTAACGCGGTCGCGGCCAGCTTACCGATCGACGTATTGAGCGCCGTCGAGAGATTGGCCGTTGTCGTCGCTTCGTCGGCGCCGATGAGGAACTGGTTGGCGCCGGGCGGCGACGTGGTGGTCGCCGTCAGCGTCAGATTCTCCGTCGTTCCGTCCGGCATGTCGAAGCGCAAGGTCAGCGTATCGCCGACCGCGGGAACGCCGCCGCTCAGGTCCACCGAAATCGCCGGCGGCGCGCCGGTGGGGCCGGAGACGGCTCCATTGGTCAGCGATGACGACACCGAAGCGAGCTTGAAACCGAATGGCGTCGCCGCGTCCTCGGCGACCGACAGCGAGGTCGCCGTCGGCGACGTGATGGTCAGGCGGCCGAGTCCGCTGGCGCCGAGATCGGCCTGGGCGCGCTCGGAGATGATCTGCTTGAGGCCGGCCTTCGCGCCATCGCCATTGAGAATGTGGTCATAGCTTTCGACCGCCGGCTGATCGGTGGTCCGGCCGGAGAACAGATAATGATCGCCGGCGCGGCTGTTGAGCAGGCTGAGCATCTCATCGAGCGAGAACTGCGCCGTGGTCTGCGCGGTATTCGCGCCGATCGTGCCCGTGCCGTAGCTGCCTTGCATCATCGCCGTCTTGACGGAATTGCTGATGTCCGACATGCGGCTGAGCGCGGTCTGCGCCACGTTGATGCGGGCCTGCACATTGTCGGCGGTGGCATCAAAGCTGGTGATCGCCGACAACTGCGACCGCAAACCGACCGCTACACCGCGGTAGAGCCCGAGGCCGGCATAAGTCGAAGCTTTCTTGCCGGTGCTAAGCTGGCGTTGCAGATCGTCGAGCTTGGCGCGCAGGTCGACGAGCGCCTGAATCTGCGCCGCCGGTTTTCCGCCAATGGATGCTATCGCCATAACGTCCTCACAACTGCATCAATGTGTCGAGCATCTCGCGCACCGCCGACAGAACGCGGGCATTGGCCGCGTAGGAATTCTGCAACGCCATCAGGTTGGCCATTTCGGAGTCGACATTGACGCCGGCGGTATCGTCGAAACGCTGCTGAAGCGCGGACAGAACAACGTCCTGGCCCTGCATTAGACTGTAGGCGGCGTCCGCCGCCTGGCCCTGCATGCTGATCACCTGGCGCAAATAGGTGGTGATCGAGCCTGAGAACGGCGAATTGGTAGAGCCGATGCCGGTTGCCGACGAAAATTGCAGCGACGCGCCGGTCAACTGATTGTAAATGAAATCCGCGCGCGTGCTGTCACCGGCGGCGACGCCTGCGCCATAGACGATCAATTTCGATGGATCGGCGACCAGCGCGCCATTAATCGTAATTCGGCCAGCCAGACCGACGCTTTGCGCGCCAGCACCGGTGATCGCGCCAGTGAAGACCTTGGCGCCGTCGGTGAAGAAAGGCAATTCGCTGCTACCGCCATTGAGCGCGGTCGCTGTCGTCGTCGTGGTCACCGAATTGACGGTAATCGCGTTGCCGGGACCGTCATTGAGGACGCGCAACAGGCTGCCGGATGGATTCGAAGCAACCATGCCGGTCGAGCCGATGGCGGCAGCGATCTGGCCATAGACCGAGCTCAGGCCGCCTGAGAAGTCGATGCCATAGACCTTGTCGTTGGCTGTCGCAGTAACGTCGTCGGACAGCGGTAGCATGGACGCATCGTCGACCCGGATCAAATTGATCGTGTGCGGCGTATTGGTCAGCGAGTCGGTATAGTTGATCGTGATCCTGTTGCCCGCCGCCAGGCCGCTAATGTCGATGTCGAAACCGTCCTGTCCGGCCGACGACACGGCTGTGCCGGTCACGGTTTTGTCGGAAAGGGCACTCGCCATCACCGCGGCGAGAGCATCGAGTTGGGTCTGCGCCTGCACCAGATCCTGGTCGCGCATCTGGATATAGGCCGCGATCTGTCCGGAGCGAATGGCATTGGTCTCGATCAGGTCGACCTTGCTGCCATTGGCAGACGTCAGGGTAATCGTCCCGACCCCCCGCGCGTTCGGGTCGGCGCTCCACTGCGTATTCGCCGACATCGTGCCTTGCGGATCGAAGCTCAGCACCGAAGCCGTGGTGCCGACCAGTTGGATGCCTGAATTGGTATAGATCGCCAACTGGTTGTTGTCGTTGGCGATGATGTTGATGTCCATTAGCTTCGACAGCTTGTCGATATAGGCGTCGCGCTGGTCGTACATCGTGGCAGTCGCGGCATCCATATTAGGCGAGGACGCGATCCGAGCGTTCAGCGCGGCGATTTGCTGCATCGCGTCGTTGGCCTGGCTGATCGAATCGGCAATCCCCAGCTCTGCGTTCTGCCGGAGACCCTGGATGCCCGCGCTCATCGTATTGAGCTGCTGTGCCAGAAGCTGCGCTGTGCTGATGACCGATGCGCGCGCCGCGGTATCGTCCGGGCTACTCGTCAGGGCTTGCAGCGATTCGCTGAACTTGTTGAACGCCGTCTCGAGAGAAGCATCGGAGCCCGGCGTGCCGTAAACCGCCTGCAACTGATTGTAGAACTGCGCTCGCGTCGTGGCGTAGCCGGCACCGGAATTTTCCACGCGCAGTTGACGCTGCACGTATTGATCGAGTTCGCGCTGAATGGCGCTGATCCGGACGCCAATGCCGGTGCCGCTGCCCGACACCGCGACCTGGTTGACCGACTTGCGGACATAGCCGGCCGTGCCAGCGTTGGCGACGTTTGCCGACACCAGCGCGAGCGAAGACTGGTTGGCCTTCAGCCCGGATATCGCCGAAATCAATGCCTGAGACAAACTCATGGCCGGCTGCCGTTCTTTCTATCGGGCCTGTCGCGCACCGCGCCGGCTTATCGCAGCATGTTCAGGAGATCCTGAACCATCTGGTTGGTGGTGGTGATGACCTTGGTGTTGGCCGAGTAAGCCTGCTGCGTGACGATCAGCTTGGTGAATTCGTCGGCGATATCCGTGTTCGAGCCTTCCAGCGACGAGCCGATGATCTTGCCCGACGCGCCGTAAGTCGCGGTGCCCGATTCCGCCGTCGCCACGAAGGCACCGCCGTCGAGACGCTTGAGCATGTTGGCGCCGGAGAAAGTGGCGAGCGTGATCTCGGCGAGATCGATGGTCCGGCCATTCGAATAGGTGCCGGTAATACGACCCTTGTCGTTCACCGCGACTGCTTCCAACTGGCCGGCGGCGTAGCCGTTCTGCTGCATCATGTTGACCTGAACGCTGCCATTCGAGTCGGCATACTGGGTGATGCCGCCGGTGCTGTGCACCATGCGAACGTCGCCAAGCGTGACCCCGTTAACGGTTACATTGTTCAGGACGACCGCGTTCACCGCCGGGCTGAGCTGACCGTTGGCCGTGAATGTGTAGTCGATGCCGACGTTCTGCCAGGCGGCGTTGCCGCCTGTCGCGTTGGCATCGGTCTGGTAGAACAGGTTCCACTTGTCGACATGCCCGCTGCCGAGCGACGACGAGTCGACCTTGGCCCAACGCAATTGTACGTTCACCGCCGAACCCGACGTATCGTAGGCTGTTACGGCGCCGCCGGCGATGCTCGATGACAGGAATGAGGTCACGTCCTGGCCGACTACGGTATTGTTCGACGGCAGAGCGGTCGACGTCCGGATGCCGAAGTTGCGCGCCGTCGCCGTGCCGCCAACGGTGATCGTATCGGTCGTCGTCGACGATGTGACTGTGATGTCACCGGTCGCCGGATTGGCGCTCGCCGTGCCGCCGACCAGGCCGGCAAGAGCAACGTTCAAGTCGGCAAGTGTCACGACGTTGCCGGCGCCGAACGTGACCACCAGTGGCGGGTTGGCGCCGACGGTGAATGTCAGCGTCTGGCCGGTCGCAGCCGCGCCTTGGGTCAGGATATTGGTCGCGTTCGTGGTGCCTACCGACACACCGAGACTGGTCAACAGCGCCAGGGTGCTGCCGCCGCCAATGGCGATATTGGTCGAAGCGTCGGTACCTGTCAGAACCAGATTATTGTTGCCGTCAAGGCTCGCGGTGACATTCGTCGTCGCGGTTTCCAGGTTGATTGCGGCCACGACGGCGGCGGCGTTATCGCCACCGGCGATCGCGATCGATGTGCCGTTGATGATAAAACTGCCGGCGCTGGCCGACAGCGCAGAAAGGTCGGCCGAACCGGTCAGCGCCGCGGCTGCGTCGGCCGTCAAGGTCGAACCACTGCCGATCAATTTGGCGATCGCCGGCGCGCCGTTTACCGGGTTGGACGTGAAGTTCGACGGATTCAGCAGTTCCGAACCCGGCACCGTCGGATCGGAATCGATGGTCTTGGGGTAGCTCGACAGGTTGGCGCGATAGTTGATTTCGGAGGTCTGCTGCGCCGGCAGGAAGCCGTTCTCGAATTGCAGCATTTGCGGCACACTGCCGGCGAGGTTGCCCGTCGTCGGATCGACCGGGATACCCATCAGATAATAGCCCGCTCCATTGACGAGATAACCGCTCTGGTCGAGCTGGAAGTCGCCACGTCGCGAGTAGTTCTCGACGCCGCTGAAGGACGGCCGGCCGTCGGCGTAGCTGTCGGCTTGCTGCACGACGAAGAACCCGGTGCCGTTGATCGCCATGAAGGTCGGCACCGAGGCGCTCTGCACGTCGCCCTGCACGGTGTTGGTCGAGCGCGCGCTGGCGACGACGTTGCCCGACAATTGCTTGGACGGGATGTTGTCCTGGATCAGATCCTGGAACGAGGTGTCGGTTCGCTTGAAGCCGGTGGTCTGCGAATTCGCGATGTTGCCGGAGATGTTCTCGAGCGCAAAAGCCTGCGCTCGCATACCGGTCACCGCGGTGGTGAGCGCGCCGAAAATACCCATGACAATTCTCCACTGTCGTTAGCGCTGCGTCCGAATGACGCTCGTCGCGCACACGATCCCGCGGAGGGCTTCGCAATCGCCGTGCCATAAAAATATCTATTTAATATCAATACCTTATATAAACCAGGCGACCCGCGAGGGGCCGCCGTGCCATACCTTTTCTGCCGTTTCCCGGCAGTTTTTGCCGGGACGCGCCATCAACCGCAGCCGCACCCCTTGCCGGTTTCGGCCTTGGCCTTTTCATCGGCAGAGCAACAGGCCGAAGCGTCCTGTGCCGGCGCGCCGCCGCAGCAGCCGGCCGATTCCGCGCCGCCGCCGGACACATTGCACACGCCGGTCTCCGGCAGGACCAGTTCGACCCGCTCGGCCGCCGCACGGTCGCCGGCGATATCGGCGACAATGGAGCGCACCTGTTCGTAGCCGGTCAGCATCAGGAAGGTTGGCGCTCGGCCGTAAGACTTCATGCCGGCGATATAGAGGCCGGGCTCGGGCTGGGCGAGTTCGCGCGCGCCATGCGGCCGCACCGTGCCGCAGCTATGCTCGTTCGGATCGATCAGCGGCGCCAAAGCCGGCGCGCACTCCAGCGCCGGGTCGAGCGCCAGCCGCAACTCGCGCAGGAACGAGAAATCCGGCCGGAAGCCGGTGGCGACCACAAGTTGATCGACGGTCACCGCGCGGCCGCAACAGGCCGAACCGGTGGCGATGCGCATTTGCTCGCCGGCTTCGTCGATACGCGAGACGGCAAAGCCGGTTTCGATCCGCACTTTGCCGTCCGCCACGAGGCGCGCAAATTCCGCGCCTAACTCGCCGCGCGCGACAAGCTGGTCATTGGCGCCGCCGCCGAATGCCTTGTTCGGATTGTCGCCGCGCAACAGCCAGATTACCTCCGTCCCCGGCGCCTCACTCTTGAGGCGCACGAGATCGATCAAGGTGCCGATGGCCGAATGGCCGCTGCCGATCACCGCGACGGCCTTGCCGGCGTAACGGGCGCGATCGCGGCCCAGCACATCGGGCATGGCATAGGCGATGCGCGCCGCCGCCTTCGCTTCGCCTGCGGCTTCGATGCCGTTGCCGCCCGCCGGATTCGGTGAAAACCATGTGCCCGAGGTATCGATCACCGCGTCGGCCCGCAGCGCCTTCGGGCCGGCGCCGTTCTGATAGCGGATTTCAAACGGCGCCTGCTCGCGGCCTTTGGTCTTGACCTTGTCGAAGCCGACGCGACTGATCGCGGTGACGCGGCTCGACGTTTGTATGTGGGTCCGCAGCGGCGTCCGGCTGGCCAGCGGCTCGATATATTGCGCCAGCAATTCCGCGCCGGTCGGATAAACCTGCGGATCGGGCGAATTCCATCCGGCCGACGCCAGCAATCGCTCGGCGGCGCGGTCGATATTGTATTCCCACGGCGAGAACAGCCGCACATGGCCCCACTGCCCGACCGCATGACCGGCCTTCGGCCCCGCCTCCAGCACCACCGGATTCATGCCGCGCTCCAGCGCATGCGCGGCGGCGGCAAGACCGACAGGCCCTGCGCCGATGATGGCTATGGTCTTCTGCGACTGCGTCATTTTACCCATCCTTCTAGAAACATGGAATAATACCGGAAATAAAAAGCCACCAGTCTAGGCCGCCTTTTCCTTCTTGCCGCGCACCGGCACGCAGGCGCCGTCGACGCAGCATTCCGCCACCAGAAAATCCACCAGCCCGCGCATCACCTCGTAATCGGTGCGGCAGATCAGCGTGGTGGTCTGGCGCTCCTGCGTCACCAGACCGACGGCAATGAGCGACTTGAGATGATGCGACAGGGTCGAGGCAGCGAGATCGAGTTTACCCTGCAACTTGCCGACCGGCATGCCGGCGTCGCCGGCGCGCATCAAGGTACGATAGATCTGCAACCGGGTCGGGTTGCCGAGGGCTTCAAGGCGGGCGGCAGCGTCATCGTTTTTCATGGGGCGCATGATTCCACAACCGGCCCGCTCTGTCAACTGTATTTCTAGAAGTATGGAAATAGTGCCGAAAGCAAAGCTCGCCCGGCGGGGTGCGGGGCGGGCCTTGCAGAATCGCCTATTACGTCGCTGACGCTGCCGCCGGCTCGAATTTCATCGCTACGCCGTTCATGCAGTAACGGAGACCGGTGGGCTTGGGGCCGTCGTTGAAGACGTGACCGAGATGACCTTCGCAGCGGCTGCAATGCACTTCGGTGCGGGTCATGAAGAACGACCGGTCCGACTTCTCGCCGACCGCGTTGGGCAGCGGCGCGTAGAAGCTCGGCCAGCCGGTGCCGCTCTCGAACTTGGTCGAGGCATCGAACAGCGCCTGATCGCAGCCGGCGCAGGTGAAGGTGCCCTTGCGCTTTTCCTGGTTGAGCGACGAGGTGCCGGCGCGCTCGGTGCCGTGCTTGCGCAGCACGTAGAATTGCTCCGGCGACAGCCGCTTCTGCCAGTCGGCGACGGAGAGTTTCTTGAAATCGATTTGGGTGTCGGTTGTCATGGGTGCTGCCAAAGCTCCTGTGCTGCCAATTCTATCGAAAGCCGCCATCGCGCCAAGCGCGGCGCCGGCCGTTAACAGGGCGCGTCGATTGATCGTATTCGAGATCATATCAGCCTTCTCCCTTTTTCGGGCCCCAAATCTGCTCGAGCCGCTGATCGCGGCCGCAGTTCCAGCGGTAGAATTTATACTTGGCCGGATTCTTCTTGTAGAAATCCTGGTGATACTCCTCCGCCGCATAGAACGGCGTGGCGTCGGCGATCTGCGTGTAGACCGGCTTCTTCAGTTCGGCCTCGACCTGTTTCTTCGAGGCCTCGGCCAGCTTTCGCTCGGCGTCGTTGCGCACGAAGATCGCGGAGCGGTACATGTCGCCGTGGTCGCAGAACTGCGCGTCCTTCACCGTCGGATCGATGCTGCGCCAGTAGACCTCAAGCAACTGTTGATACGAGACCTTGGCCGGGTCGTAGGTGACTTCGACCGCCTCGGCGTGGCCGGTGCCGCCGGCCGAGACCTGCTTGTACGTCGCGGTCGAGGCTTTGCCGGCGATATAGCCGGACACGGTCGCCAGCACGCCCGGCACCTTGTCGAAGTCGGATTCGGTGCACCAGAAGCAGCCGCCGGCGAAAATCGCCACCGCCTTCTCGTTTGCCTTTTCTTGCGCCGCGACCGGCGCGGCGACGGCGAAGATCAAAGCCAACCCCAGAAGCAGACGCCGCATCCGAACCTCCCGCGTTTCCCTTGGTCCCTCAAATATAGTGTCTGTGCCGAATAGCCACTCAACTTCGCATCACGGTTATGCGAGCAAACCCCTCCCCGCGTTCACGAATCCGGCTTGCCCCTCGACCGCTGTCTGCCTAGTGTCGCGCGCAAATAGCGAGGAATTGCATGCGTTTTGACGGCACCAAGGCTTATGTTGCGACCGACGACCTGAAAGTAGCGGTGAATGCGGCCATCGCGCTGGAACGGCCCTTGCTGGTGAAAGGCGAGCCCGGCACCGGCAAGACCGTGCTGGCGCTGGAAATCGCCAAGGCGATCGGCGCGCCGTTGATGGAATGGCACGTCAAATCCACCACCAAGGCGCAGCAGGGCCTGTACGAATACGACGCGGTGTCGCGCCTGCGCGACAGCCAGCTCGGCGACGAGCGCGTCAAGGACATCCGCAACTACATCAAGCGCGGCAAATTGTGGGACGCCTTCGTCGCCGACGAACGCCCGGTGCTGCTGATCGACGAGATCGACAAGGCCGACATCGAGTTTCCCAACGACCTTTTGCAGGAACTCGACCGCATGGAGTTCTTCGTCTACGAGACCGGCGAACTGGTGAAGGCGACGCGCCGCCCGGTCGTCATCATCACCTCGAACAACGAGAAGGAATTGCCGGACGCCTTCCTGCGCCGCTGCTTCTTTCACTACATCCGCTTTCCCGACGCCGATACGATGAGCGCGATCATCGACGTGCATTTCCCCGGCATCAAGCAGCGGCTGGTCAGCGAAGCGCTGAAGCTGTTCTACGAAATCCGCGACGTGCCGGGCTTGAAGAAGAAGCCGTCGACGTCGGAGCTTCTGGATTGGTTGAAGCTGTTGATGGTCGAGGACATCGGCCCCGATATCTTGCGCGAACGCGATCCGAAGAAATTGATCCCGCCGCTGCACGGCGCGCTGTTGAAGAACGAACAGGACGTGCATCTTTTTGAGCGGCTGGCGTTCATGGCGCGGCGGGATGGACGGTAGCTCGCTTCACCCTCCCCTGGAGGGGGAGGGTCGACTGCTCGAGCGTTAGCGAGAGCGGTCGGGGTGGGGTGAACCGCGCTGAACAAGATCACCCCACCCCGCTCGCTACCGCTCGCGACCCTCCCCCTCCAGGGGAGGGTGAAGTGAGATCGACGCGCCTTCGCGCTCACCGATTTAATTTTCAAACAGCCATGCGCTATCGTCCGTATTGTTTGAGGCCCCGGGCAGGCCGCCTTCCTTTCCTTGCCCTCGGCAAGATGCCGAGGGGATGGAGCGCCGCGAGGCGCAACATCTTGGTCCACGCCCTGCGGCGTGTGCACCCGTGGCGACGGGTGCGCGCCCTGCGGCGCCCCATCGCGGCGATTTTAAGTCCCCGGGGCCGTGCTTCCGGATGCGGGACAGGGGATCTACCCCTCTTGCCGGCAGACTTTCGTCCGCCTTCGTCCGCACCTGCGTCCAGCCATTCAAGGCAGAGCCCCGTAGTGGGCCCGGACGGCTACCCGAGGCCTCCCGAGTGCGGGATTACGAGCCCCGCCCGCAGGCGCCGCATCCGATCCCGTCTTCGGAACGTCTCGCGAAGACGCCCTCGGCCGGACCGGACAGTGCGACTATAGTCCTCTAGGATTTAAAGTCAAGAGCGTTTCGGCATAAATTCCGTCGACGCTCTTTTTGCCTCTCCCATAGGGAGAGGTAAAGCGCTCAATCTTCCGCCGGGGTGTCTTCGGAATCGGCCGCCGCGGGCGCCGCCGGCTTGCGCGCGGGCCTTGGCCTCGGCTCCGGCTTTACCTCAGGCGTGATGGCAGCCCGGGCGACGACCTGCGGCTTGGCCGGTTTTTCCTCGGCGACGGGTGCGGCTTCCGCCCCGCCTTCGAACCAGCCTTGCGTCCGGCCATAGGCGACGATTCTTTCGCCGGCGCCCCGGCCGATCTTGCGGGCGGCGGCTTCCACCTCGCCCGACAGCTTTTCCGGCGCGGCCTTGTTGGACACCAAAGCCTCGGCGATCAGCGCATTGGCCGCCGCCGCCTGCTTGCCGGCCGCCGGCTTGCCGCCGGCGGGTTCGGCGCTGAACGCCAGCAATTGTCTCTTGCCGAAGCCCGAGAAGCTCGACAGCGCCATGTCGGCGATGACGCCGGCCTTGCCGCCGCCGATGCCGTATTCGTTTTTCTTCGCCGCCGGATCGGCCGGGCGCAATTTGCCGGTGACCAGGAGGGTGCTGTCGGACAGCGAGAGCCCCTCCTCGCTGCCGGGCTGCGCATCGAGTCCGGCCTCGCGCAAGGTGGCGACGATGGTGGCGACGATCTCGTCATTGACGCGCTCGAGCGTGCGCTGCTTGCGCTCATGCGTCGGGAAGACGCCGATCTTGCGCTCCAGCCGCGTGGTGAAGCCGCGATCCAGCACCAGCACTTCCGGCGCGATGACGAAGTCGGAGACGACCACCGTCTTGGGGCGCTGCGACTTGGCGCCGCCGCCGCCGAGGGTGGATTGGTTCAATGTGGATTCGGCGCAGCCCGCCAGGAGCAGCAGGGCCGCGCAAAGAGCGATCAGTCGCATGGGATGGACTCAGGAGCTGGGGGAAATTCCGGCCCGTCGACTACCACAATCCGGGGACGTTGAACGAATAAGTCACGCCCATCCCCACCTGAACTTGATCGCGCGAGCCGCGCAGCGAGACCAGCGGCGAATTGCCGACATCGCCGGTGAGCCGCTCATATTCGACGAACACATGCGTCGCCCATTGCGGCGTCCAGGCGTAGCGGGCTTGCGCGCCCGCGCCATAGGAGCGCAGGCCGCCGCGCGCGTCATAAACCGGCAGACCGGACAACACCGCCTGCCCCGGCGTGACGCTGAAATACGGACTGACGGACGACGCGGTGCCGGCGGTCAGGCGCGGGCCGCCCGACAAGGTCAACTGCGGCGTGACCCGGAAAACGACATCGGCCATGGCGTCGGCAACGACGCCGTGATGGCCGCCGAAACCCTGGCGCACTTCAAAGCGGGTGCGCAGCCACTCGGTCGGCCAATATTCCGCGAACGCGCCAACCTCGAACGCCCAGTTCACATCGCCGAGGCCGCGCAGATTGACGGCGTCGTCGCTTTCGTTGCGGCTCTGGCGCAGCTTGAAGGTCGGGCCGAGCTTGAATTCCTCGGTGTCGAAGATGGCGAAGCTCGCACCGTCGCGCGGTGCGCGAAAGCGGCTTTCCTTGCCGGCGCGGCTGACCCGGAAAATCGGCAGCGCCCGCACGACCATGTCGTCGGCGCCTTCAAACTTCGGCAGATAGCGCGCTTCGGCGCCGATGGTGACGGTCCATTCCGAGGATGGCACCGGCGTGAAAACAGTCGCCCGCTGCGGCGCAGCCTGCGGCGCGACGTCGGCGGCGCGTGCCGGCGCCAGAGATGCGATGGCGAAACCGGCCGCCACTGCGATGATCGCCGGAACTGACTGAACTCGGTTCATAACCACGCGCCTCACTTTGCCCAAGCTTCTTTATAGCCGAAGATTCTTGAATTGCATCAGGCTCATGTGGGGGGGACCGGTTCCATTTTGCGGGTTTTCTTCGCGCGTGGCTTTTGGGTTTTGGTGGTATTGGCAGCTGGTGGATTGTCGGAGGTCTCGTCCGCTTTCGTGTCCGCTTTTTTGCGCTTGCTCCGGGTGCGGCGGCGCTCCGGCTGGCCCTGCGGCGGTTCGCCGGGCGGCAAGACGGCCGCGACTGCCGGCGTTTCCGGCACCGGCGCGGCCGCCAGTTCGGCCGCCGGCGGCAACACCGGCACCAGGACCGGGCCGCCCGCCTTCAGCGCGTCTACCTGCGCCTTCTGCCGCGCCTGCCGGGCAAGACGCCGGCGTTCGCGCGTGCGCGAGACGCTGGCCTTGAGGGTGTCCATCGTCACGCGGCCCCAATAGAAGCCCTGCGCGATCGCCGCGCCGAGCCGGCCGCCGGCCCAGACCAGTTCGTAAGGCGCAAACAGCCGCCAGGTCTGGTCGTCGTCGACGATGCCGCGCGCCACCAGTTCGCCGGCCATCGCCGTGGTGTTGAGGCCGTGGCCGCCGAAGCCGCTCGCCAGCCAGACGCCGGGCGACATTGCGCCGATCTGCGGCATCCGGTGAACGGTGCGCCCGAGCGTGCCGCGCCACAAATGCGCGACCTCGACCGGACTGAGGCCGGGATAATTGCGTTTGATGTCGGCGACCAGCGCGCTCCTGAAGCGGTGCGGATCGGCCTGCCAGACGCGCATGCGGCCGGACCATAGCAGGCGATCGCCGTCGACAACGCGGTAATGATTGTCGGCGCGGTTGGTGTCGCTGATGGCGCCGCGATAGCGCACCAGGTCGTGCAGCCTGTCTCCCAGGGGTTCGGTGACCATGACGAAGGTCGTCACCGGCAGCAAAGTCGCGGCGACCTGCGGCATCAGCGCACCCAGTTGCACATTGCCGGCCAGCACGACATGCGCGGCGCGCAGCCGGCCGTTCGGCGTGACGATGCGCTTGCGCACGCCGGCCGGGTCGATCGACAAAGCCGGCGTGTCCTCGAAGATGCGCGCGCCGGCGGCTTCCGCCAAGGCGGCGAGGCCAAGCGCGTAATTGAGCGGATGAATGTGGAAGGCTTTACGGAAATGCACGGCGTTGAAATAGCGCTTGTTGACCAGTTGCTCGCGCACCTGCGCCATCGTCCACATTTCGGCATCGGCGCCGATCCAGCGCAGCCGCTCGACAGTGGCCTTGGTGGCGGACGCCCGGTCGATCTTGTCGACATGCAGCCAGCCGTCGACCTTGTCGACGCCCGGCAGATTGTTGTCGTCGATGGTGCGGCGGACGTAATCGAGCCCCTGCTCCGACAGCGCCCAGAGCTGCTTGGTGTGGTCGAGGCCGATGCGCTCGACCATGTCGCCGATAGTCTCGGCATAGCCGGGCAGTACGAAACCGGTGTTGCGGCCGGACGCCGCCGCGGCGACGTTTGCGCCCTCCAGCACCGCCACCGACCAGCCGCGCAAAGCAACTTCGCGCGCGGCGGTGAGCCC
>JAUSBQ010000249.1 GCA_030651965.1 Pseudolabrys sp.
CGACCGCTTTGGCGAAATCGGCAACGATCTTGATCGCCGCCGGCTGCGCCAGCACCGGCCTGCCCCACACCTCGTCCTGCAACGGCGGACATTCAAAGCGCTGCCGCTTGAACGCCGCCCATTCAGCCTTCTTCGCCGCGCAAGCCTTGAGCCACGGGGCTTTGTTGTTCGCCGCGTTGAGCGCCTCGCACTTGGCCGCCAGACGCCCGGCAATCACGCTGATGTCGCCGGTCAGCGCCACGGTGTTGTTGTAATGCAGTGCATCGGCGAGATCGCCGTTGATGTTGATCACGGCTTCCGCATTTTTGTAGCCGATGCCGGAGCAATCAGCCTGGCACACCGCGCGCGAGCCGATGGCGATCAACAACTCGGCCTCGGCCATCGCGTAATTGCCGCTGATCGAACCTTTCGATCCGCCGACATGCATGTTCTGCGCGTGCGCATCCGGCAGCACGCCGGTCGAGCCCGGGGACAAGGCCACGACAGCGCCTGACGCTTCCGCCAATCGCCGCAGCGCCGCGTCATGGCCGCGCGTGCCGCCGCCGGCCTTGATGACGATCTTGGCAGCGCCCGCGATCATCGCCGCCGCTTTGTCCAGTTCTGTGTCGCCGGCCGGCGCCATCGTCGCCATTGCGGGCCGTTCCGGCAGACCGGCGAGATTGACGGTGAGCCGCGCCGGCTGCGTGTTCAGCGGCAGCAGCAGGTAAAACGGTCCGGCGCGATAAGGATGGTTGACCGCTAGCGCGCCGCGCCGCAGCGCATCGCGGATCGCCTCCGGCGTATGCAGCACATAGGAGCCGCCGAGAATCGCGGTCATGCGGCCGAAGGCGCCCTGCTCTTCCTTCGGCACCTGCTGCATGTTGTAGCCTTCGCCGAAGGTCGTCTCGTCGCCATAGATGTGATAGACGCCGACGCCGTTCGATGCGGCGGCGAGCGAACCGGAAAAGGCCTGCATCGCGCCGGGCCCGATCGACGTGACGACGGCGGACAGTTCGCCATATTGCCAGCGCAGCGCGGTGGCGGCATGCGCCATCTCGACCTCGTTGCGGCAGTTGATCGTGCGCGTCGCGCCTTCTTCCTCGTAGATACGCAGCACATTGCCGAGATCGGTCGAGCCGTGACCGAAGATGGCGAAATATTTCCGTACCCCCTGCTTCAACAGCCCAAGCACCAAGGCTTCCGACAACGTCGTCTCGATCAGTCTGGGCACACCGCCTTGCGCGAGGGCTTGCGCCAGCCCGCCGGCGTCTTTAATCGCGCGGGCGCGCGCCCGCACCTGCCGCTCATTGTCGTTCTCGGATCGCGTCAGCATCTTGTCTTCCATTCGGTGGCACGCGGGGCGGCGTTACACCGTCCCGCGCGCAAACGCTCAGTTGGTCTTTTCGTTGGCGGCTTTCAGGATCGGGTTCCAGCTCGCAATGTCCGCCTTGAGCTGTTTGGCAAGGAAATCCGATCCGCGATTGCTCGCCGGCGGCACCGTGCCGCCGAGTTCCTGCAGGCGCTTGGCCACCGCCGGATCGTTGAGCGTGGTGTTGAGCGCATCGCTCAGTTTGTCGACAATCGCCTTCGGTGTCCCCTTGGGCGCGAAGATGCCGCTCCAGATGTTGATCTGGTACGCCGGCAGACCGGCTTCCTTGGCCGACGGTACATCCGTCAGCGCCGGCGAACGGTCATTGCCCGACACCACCATGCCCTTGACCGTACCGCCCTTGATCGCGCCTTGGACGCTGACGACCTGCTCGCAGAAGAAGTCGACATGACCGCCGATGACATCGTTCAGCGCCGGACCGGTGCCGCGATAGGCGACGAGCGTGGGCTTGACGCCGAGTTCAGCGGTAAACAGCAGACACGCCATATGCGACGACGAACCGATGCCGCCATGCGCCTGCTTCACCGCGCCGCCTTCCTTCTTGAGATGGGCGACGAACTCCTTGAAGTCCTTGGCCGGCAATTCCTTGCGCGCGACCACCGCGGCCGGCGCGTTCGAAGTGAGGCCGATCGGCTCGAAGTCCTTGCTCGAATCGTATTTCAGATTCGGAAACAGCGCCGGGGCCGACACATGCGAGCCCATGCTGGCGCCGAGCACCGTATAGCCGTCCGGTTCCGCCGCCGCGACGCGCGCGGTGCCGATGGTGCCGCCGGCGCCGCCGACGTTTTCGATGACGACATTCTGTCCGAGCGCCTTGCCCATGCCGTCGGCCATGATGCGGGCCACCACATCGCTCGGCCCGCCCGGCGGGAACGGCACGACCATCACGATCGGCTTTGTCGGATAATTCTGCGCCATCGCCGGCACACTGAGCGCGGCAAAGGCGACAGCAGCCAACAGGCCGTGAATGCGTTTCTTTGTCATTTTATCTTACCTCCCTGGTGTTTATTTTATGTTTTCAGTTCACCACCGATCGTGCCGTTCTTGATCGCGGCATCGATCAGGGCGTCGTCATGCGTCACCAAAAGCGAGATGTTGCGCTCGTTGCGAAGAATGTTATTGAGCCAGCGAAGCTGGCCGAGTACCGCGCCCTTGTCTTCCTTGACCCAGGGCGCGGCCTTGCCTTTGACCTGTGCGATGTTCTCCAGCACCCAGCCGACATCGACGCTGTGGAGGATTTCTCGGCCGGACTGCAACGCGATGTAGACCATCTGATGATCGGTCGAATGGCCGGCGGCCTTGATCAAAACGACGCCGGGCGCGATCGGGTAATAGTCGCCGTAGTCGAAAATGACGAAGCGGTTGATCTGCTCCGCCGACATCGCCAGATGCGGTCTGTGCGGCGTGTTGAGCAGGCAACGCGCGGTCTCGACGCTGACGAAAGTCTTGCGCGCCAAGTCATCGAAGTTCGCCGCCTGCGTCACGCCGGCGACGTGATCGGCGTGGAAATGCGTCAGCACGATCATGCGTGCGTCATTGAGCGCCTTCTGAACCTTGGCGAAGGCTTCAGGAAAATACGGCTCGCGTTTGTCCGGCGTTGAAAACGACTCGTGCGTCGCGCGGTCGAGACCTGAATCGATCATCAAGGTGGCGTCGGGATAGACCACCTGGAACGCGGTGCGCGGCATGGTGATCGGCGTATCGTCGCCGCCTTCGATGACGAAGCGGTTGGGCCGCACGCTCGCGGCGACACGCGCGACATTCACCGCCACCGGCCAGGCGCCCGGCAGCAGACCGGCCATCCGGCGGACCGCAGACAGATCGGCATGAAACGGCTGTTCCTGCCCGTTCGTCCCCGCGGAAGCGGGGACCCAGTCCTTGGTTCCTGGATTCCCGCTTTCGCGGGGATGAACGGAATTTGGTTCAGCGCTCATCGCATCATTCCGCCGCCTGAACGGTTAAGCTACCGCGTCTGGCTTTCTCGCGCATCGCCAGCAGAATTTTCTCCGGCGTCGCCGGCAGATCGAAAATGCGCACACCGACGGCGTCGTAGATCGCGTTCATCACCGCGGGGATGGTCGGCACCATGGCCGGCTCGCCGATGCCCTTGACGCCGAGCGGTCCGATCGGATCGGGGTCCTCGATGATGATGGAATTCACGCGCGGCACGTCCAGCGAGGTCGGCAGAATGTATTTGGCAAAGCCCGAGGTCGAGGTGTGACCATCCTTGAGTTGATAGTCTTCCATCAGCCCCTGGCCGATGGCCTGGACGATGCCGCCTTCGATCTGACCTTCGACACCCTGCGGGTTGACGGCACGGCCGACGTCATGCGCCGCCCACACGGCGAGCACCTGCACCTCGCCGGTCACCGTGTCGACCTCAACCTCGGCGACCTGACAGCCGAATACATAAGCCTGCCACGGCCGCCCCGAACCGTCGCCGCCTTTGCCATCGGCAATACCCGTCGTGTCGGTGCCGAAAGTGGCGGAGCCGATCGGCACGACACCGCGATTCTTCGCGCAAGCCACCGCCTCGCCCATGGTGATGCGGTGATTGGTGTTCTCGGCCCAGATCTCGCCGTTGCCGGTGCGGATGCTCTCGGCCGGCGCGCCCCACATCTCTGCCATCACGTCGACCAGCCGCTTCCTCGCCTCGCGCGAGGCCAGCGCGACGACGTTGCCGATCATGTAAGTCTGGCGACTGGCGCCGGCATGCGCCGCTTCCGGCGCGCGCGCCGTGTCGTTGTCGCCGATGACGACATGCTCCGGCTTGACGCCGATTTCGTGCGCCGCGATCTGCGCCAGCACGGTGAGGATGCCCTCGCCGATTTCGGTGACGCCGGTGACGATCTTGGCGGAGCCGCCATCGTCGATTTCCGCCCAGGCGGCGGCGCGATCCACCGTCGCCGTTCGCGCGATGCCGTACCAGCAAGCCGCCATGCCGCGTCCGCGTTTGCGCGCCATGGCCTACTCCGCCGCTTCTTGCTTGGTGTCGGACACAAAGCGCGTGCCGAGCGTCACGGAGGGCCGAACATCGTCATGGCCGAGATCGCCGCGCGTCGGGCCGCGCACCTGAGGCGCGCCCGCTTCCCAGCCGGAGGCCTGTTCGGCGGCCTCAAGCGCGCGCATCAGGCTGACCGAGCCAAGCTTCTGCTTGGTGTGCGTCGTGGCGCCGTCGCGCATCGCGTTGATGCGCCGGATTTCGAATGGATCGAGGCCTAACCGCTCGGCGATGATGTCGAGCTGGCTTTCGGTGGCGAATTGCGTTTGCAACGCTCCGAACGAACGGAAGGCGCCCGACGGCGTGTTGTTGGTGTAGATGCCGTAGGTATCGATGCGCACATTCGGAATGGCATAGGGCCCGGCTGCGAGAATCGCCGCCTTGCGCATCACGCCCTCGGTCGACAGGCCATACGCGCCGCCGTCGCATACCATGCGCATGGCCAGCGCGCGAATGCGGCCGTCGCGCATCACGCCCATGCGCAACGTCGTGCGCGACGGATGCCGCTTGGCGGTCGAGATGATCGATTCCTCGCGGGTATAGACCAGCCGCACCGGGCGCATGGTCTTCATCGCCAGCAGGGCCAGCATGCCCTGATAGATCATGTC
>JAUSBQ010000278.1 GCA_030651965.1 Pseudolabrys sp.
CCGGTGCGCTCGATCATCACCAGCCCGGCGAACGGCGCCAAGCTGGCGGCCGGCACCCGCGAGGTGAAACTGCGCGGCGCTTCCTGGGCCGGCGACCACACCGTGCGGCGCGTCGACATCTCGACCGACTACGGCGTGACCTGGCAGCCGACCAAGCTCGAGAAGGCGAAGAACCGCTTCGACTGGCAACGCTGGACCTCGGCGGTGAAGCTGCCGCGCGACGGCTATTACGAAATCTGGGCGCGCGCGATGGATTCGCGCGGCCAGATGCAGCCGCATGTGGCGCCGAACTGGAATCCGAGCGGCTATGGCGGCAACCCGATGCATCGCGTCGCGGTGCTGATCGGATGATGCATTGGCTTCGACTGAAAGCCGCCGCGCCATTGGCGCGGCGGCTTGTTGTATCCGCAATTGTCGTGGGGGGGCTTGTGTTCCCGGCCGCGCCGCCGGGCGCGCAACCACAGACGTTTACGCCGCGCGATGAAAGTCCCGAGGAATTTCCGGCCGGCCCGGGCCGCGACGATACGTTCTATGCCTGCACGGCGTGTCACAACTTCAAGCTGGTCGCGCAGCAAGGCATGGGCCGGCGGCAGTGGGAAGAGACGCTGGTGCTGATGACGGAAAAGCACGGCATGCCGCCGCTCGATCCGAAGGACCGCGAAACGGTGCTTGGCTATCTTGAGAAGGCCTTCGCGCCCAGCACCCGCGCGGCGCCGGGCGGCTGGCAGAACCCGTTTCTCAACCGTTGACCGGTACTCGCTGTCTTGCTCGATTTGCGCGGAAGCTGCTAGACGAAGCGAGTGCGAAATCCACGGTCGTCCCGCGCTCCGAAGAAAAATCAGGCCATGCGCGGCAAAGCCGCGGGTCTGGTCGTTATTGGCGATCGTCCGTTGGTCGCGGAAACCCCGGAAAGTCTGCTCGACGACGACACCACGCCGACGGCCAGATTTTTCATCCGCAATAATGGCTTGCTGCCGGAGCGGACGCGCCGCCCCGAGCAATGGAAGCTTACAGTCGATGGCGAAGTCGAGCAGCCGCTGTCGCTGTCGCTGGCCGAATTAAAATCGAATTTCAAACCGGTGACGCGCTGCTTGCTGATCGAATGCGGCGGCAATGGCCGCGCGTTTTTTTCGCCGCGCGCCAAGGGCGTGCAGTGGACCCACGGCGGCGCCGGCTGTCCGGAATGGACCGGCGTTCGTCTGGCCGAGGTTCTGAAGGCTGCGAAACTGAAACCGGGTGCGCTGTTCAGCGGTCACTACGGCGCCGATCCGCGCGTTTCCGGTAGCAGCAAGAAGCCGACAATGTCGCGCGGCGTGCCCATCAGGAAGCTGCTCGATGACAGCAACATGATCGCCTGGGCGATCAACGGCGAACCGCTGCCGCTGCTGCATGGCTTTCCGTTGCGGCTGGTGATACCGGGCTGGCCGGCGTCGATCTCGACCAAGTGGTTGACCCGGATCTGGATCCGCGACCGCTATCACGACGGTCCCGGCATGGGCGGCGAAAACTACCGTGTGCCGGTAAAGCCGACGCAGCCGGGCGCGTCGTCCGATCTCGCCAATCTGGTCGATCTGGAATCGATGCCGGTGCGGTCGATCATCACCCGTCCGGCCGATACCGCGCGGTTCGCGGCCGGCACGCGCGCGATCGATTTGCGCGGCGCGGCTTGGGCCGGCGACCATCGCGTGGCGCGTGTCGATCTTTCCATCGACGGCGGCGCGAGCTGGCAGCCGGCCGATCCGGAGCCGCTGCGAAATCCGCATGACTGGCAACGCTGGACCGCACGCCTGGAATTTCCGTCGGACGGCTATTTCGAAATCATGACGCGGGCCACCGACGAGCGCGGCGTGAGCCAGCCTTATGCGGTCACTCACTGGAACCCGCATGGCTATGGCGGCAATCCGATGCATCGCATCGCGATCAGCATCGGCTGATCAACGCGCTTCGGTCGCCTTCCATAACGCACGATGCTTCGGCGTCGCCGCCAGCAGCGGCTCGCGCTGGCCGCAATAGCTGCGGTTGAGTTCTGCCTGCGCGAATAGCGCGCCTATTTTCGGCTCGCTGCCGGCCGCCAAAAGCGTGAGGCGATCGAGCGCGCAAGCCAGCGTGCCGCGCGGCACGAAGTCTCCACCCTGGCAGAACCAGCCCACGAGACGCAGTTGCGGATCGTCATAAGCGCGGACAAAGCCCAGGCAATGACGGGGTGTGCCGGCCGATGTCTGGAAGTTGACGATGGCCAGCGGACCGAACTTGCTCGGCAGCGGCTCGTGGTCTGGCGTCAGCGCGACGGGCCTGAGCCCCGCCGCGTTGCCGGCGATTTCCGCCGCGGCGCCGGCGCTGTTCACCGCCTCGCTGCCGGGGCGGTAGATCTCGACTTGCAGGAAGGGCGTCGCGGCGTCCGGTTCGCCCAGGGTCAGAATATCCTTGCGGCCGGTGCCTTCGGCGTGACGGCGGATGGCATAAGTCGACGGCTGGCCGGCCGCTTCTGGAATGCTGAGGTCAAAGGCCGGAAACGGCCGCTCGATCTCGATCCAGTCCGAATGATGAACCGGCGTGATGGCATTGGTCACCGGCGGTGATTGAAAGAAATCGGCGGCGAGTATGGAAAGGGCGGCCAGGCCGCCCACATAAGCCAGAGCCCGCACAAAACGGGCAGGCAACTCGTCGCGCCAGGAATACAGGGCCGGGTGCATGAGCGCTCCCTCGGCAACACTTCGGCGTCAATTGGGCGCCATTCGCCCCAGGAGCCGTTGTCGCCGTTGTCTTCCCGGCCATTCTCGCCTAGAAGCGCTGCCATCCGGTTGTGTTCCGTAAACGTCAGACCGGGGAATTTTTTCGGAGAGTTAACAATGGGTTACAAGGTCGCCGTGGTCGGCGCTACCGGCAATGTCGGGCGCGAAATGCTCAACATTCTGGACGAACGCAAGTTTCCCGCCGACGAAGTCGTCGCACTCGCCTCGCGTAAAAGCATGGGCCAGGAATGCTCGTTCGGCGACAAGACCCTGAAAGTGAAGGCGCTGGACCATTACGACTTCTCCGATGTCGACATCTGTCTGATGTCGGCGGGCGGAGCCGTGTCCAAGGAATGGTCGCCGAAGATCGCGGCGCAAGGCGCGGTGGTGATCGACAATTCGTCGGCCTGGCGCATGGACCCGGACGTGCCGCTGATCGTGCCGGAAGTGAACGCCGACGCGCTGTCGGGTTTCTCGAAGAAGAACATCATCGCCAATCCGAACTGCTCGACCGCGCAACTCGTCGTCGCGCTCAAGCCGTTGCATGACAGAGCGACGATCAAGCGCGTCGTGGTGGCGACCTATCAGTCGGTGTCCGGCGCCGGCAAGGAAGCGATGGACGAACTGTTCACGCAGACCAAGGCGGTGTTCACGCTCGGCGAAATCACCAACACGAAATTCCCCAAGCGTATCGCCTTCAACGTCATCCCGCAGATCGACGTGTTCATGGAGGACGGCTACACCAAGGAAGAGTGGAAGATGATGATGGAGACCAAGAAGATTCTTGATCCCAAAATCAAGCTGACCGCGACTTGCGTGCGCGTGCCGGTGTTCGTCGGCCATTCGGAATCCGTCAATATCGAGTTCGAGAATCCGATTTCCGACGATTCGGCTCGGGAGATTCTGCGCAGCGCGACGGGTTGCCTTGTCATCGACAAGCGCGAGCCGGGTGGCTACATCACCCCGGTCGAATGCGTGGGCGATTACGCGACCTATGTCAGCCGGATCCGGCAAGACCCGACGGTGGACAATGGCCTGAACATCTGGGTCGTGTCCGACAACCTGCGCAAGGGC
>JAUSBQ010000281.1 GCA_030651965.1 Pseudolabrys sp.
CGGCGTGGGCGTGAACCGGCGCGGTGCCGTCGTCGCCCGGCGGCGGCGATTCGCCCGGAAAACGGGCGCGCGCGCCATAGATCGCGATCAGGCCGGCAAGAATGGCCCCGAGCAGCGGCAAAAAGACGATGGCCTGATACATTTTAACTTATTCCCCGGCGCATGATCTGATCCGAAAACCGGTTCCCACTTTTCGGGATCATGCGCGTTCAGCCCTTCATCAGGTTAATGTCCTCAACCGCGATGGTGCCGCGGTTGCGGAAGAAGACGACGAGAATGGCGAGGCCAATGGCGGCTTCCGCCGCCGCGACCGTCAGGACGAACAGCGCGAAAACCTGCCCGACGATGTCGCCGAGATGGGTCGAGAACGCCACCAGGTTGATGTTGACCGCCAGCAGGATCAGCTCGATCGACATCAGGATGATGATGACGTTCTTGCGGTTGAGAAAGATGCCGAAAATCCCGAGCGTGAACAGGATGGCGGCAACCGACAGATAATGGCCGAGACCGATGGTCATGGGTTGCTCCCGGTGCTGTTGCCGCCGGCCGTATTGCTGCCCAGCCCCTGCCCTTGCCGCACCTTGACGACATGCATCGACATTTCCGGCGTGCGCGCGTTCTGCACCAATATGCTCTGCCGCTTGACGCGGTCCTTGTGGCGCAAAGTCAGCACGATGGCGCCGATCATGGCGACCAAGAGGATCATGCCGGAGATCTGGAAGAAAAAGACGTAGCGCGTGTAGAGAACGAGCCCGATCGCCTCGGTGTTGGGAATGCCGGTCGGGATCGGCGCGGTAATCGCCATCGGCACGCCGGGGCCGATAACCCAGGACCCGACCACCAAAAGCAACTCGGCGAGGAAGATGCCGCCGATCAAAATCCCGACCGGCAGGTATTGCAGCACGCCCTGCTTCAATTCGGCGAAGTCGACGTCGAGCATCATGACGACGAACAGGAACAGCACCGCGACGGCGCCGACATAGACGACGACCAGAATCATCGCCAGGAATTCGGCGCCCATCATCACGAACAGGCCCGAGGCATTGACGAAGGCGAGGATGAGATAGAGCACCGAATGCACCGGGTTCTTCGATGCGATCACCATGAAGGCGCTCGCGACCAGAATGCCGGCGAAAAGATAAAAGAATAAAGCGGCGATCATCTGTCGTTACCTGTAAGGCGAGTCGAGCGCGATGTTCTTGGCGATCTGACGTTCCCAACGATCGCCGTTCGCGAGCAGGCGATCCTTGTCGTAATAGAGCTCTTCGCGGGTCTCGGTGGCGAATTCGAAATTCGGGCCTTCGACGATGGCGTCGACCGGGCAGGCTTCCTGGCACAGGCCGCAATAGATGCACTTCACCATGTCGATGTCGTAGCGCGTGGTGCGGCGTGTGCCGTCGTTGCGGCGGGGACCGGCCTCGATGGTGATGGCCTGCGCGGGGCAGACCGCCTCGCACAATTTGCAGGCGATGCAGCGCTCTTCGCCGTTCGGATAGCGGCGCAACGCATGCTCGCCGCGGAAGCGCGGCGAAATCGGGTTCTTCTCGAACGGGTAGTTGATCGTCGACTTCGGCTTGAAGAAATACTTCATGGCCAGCGCCATGCCGGTCACGAATTCCCACAAGAACAAAGACTTGGCTGCGCCGACGAGCCTCATGACATCCTCACTTCATCGCTGCCGTGGCGAGATGACCGTATTGCAGAACGCCCGCGACGATGACGACCATCGCCAGCGACAGCGGCAGGAACACCTTCCAGCCGAGACGCATCAACTGGTCGTAGCGGTAGCGCGGCACGATGGCCTTGACCATGGCAAAGCCGAAAAACAGGAAGAAGGCCTTCAGCACGAACCAGACCACGCCCGGCACCCAGGTGAAGGGCGCATAGGGCACCGGCGGCAGCCAGCCGCCGAGGAACAGGATCGTGCCCATGGCGCACATCGTGGCGATCGCCACGTATTCGCCGAGCATGAACATCATGTAGGGCGACGAGCCGTATTCGACCATGAAGCCCGCGACCAGTTCGGATTCCGCTTCGACCAGATCGAACGGCGGCCGGTTGGTTTCCGCCAGCGCCGAGATGAAAAACACGACGAACATCGGAAACAGCGGCAGCCAGTACCACGAGAAGATGCCGTAAGGCCCGTTCTGCGCTTCGACGATCGCGGTCAAGTTCAGCGAGCCGGCGCACAACAGCACGGTGATGATGACGAAGCCGATGGAGACTTCGTAGGACACCATCTGCGCCGCCGACCGCAGCGCGGCGAGGAATGGATATTTCGAGTTCGACGCCCAGCCGGCCATGATGACGCCGTAGACCATCAGCGACGACACCGCGAAAATGTAGAGAACGCCGACATTGATGTCGGCGATCGCCCAGCCGACATTGACCGGAATCACCGCCCAGGCGGCCAGCGCCAGAACGCAGGTGATCAAAGGCGCCAGCAGGAACACGCCCTTGTTGGCGCCGGCCGGAATCACCGGCTCCTTGACCGCAAACTTGATCAAATCGGCGAAAGACTGGAACAGGCCGAAGGGCCCAACGACGTTCGGCCCGCGCCGCATCTGCACCGCCGCCCAAATCTTGCGGTCGGCGAGCAGGATGTAGGCGATCGCCACCAGCAGGATGACGAGCAGCAGCACGGACTGCGCCAGGATGACGATCAGCGGCCAGAGAGTGGTCCAGAAGAACTCCATGCCCCTACTCCGCCGCCGTCAGAGATGAATTGCCCGACACCGCTTGCGCCAGCTTCGAGCACTCGGCCATCACGGCCGAGGCGCGCGCAATCGGGTTGGTGAAATAGAAGTTCGACACCGGCGACACCAGAGCCGACTTCTCCGCCGCGCCGCCAAGCTTCGCAAGCGCCTCGATGTCGGCGCCGTTGCCGGGCGCAATCTGGTCGATGCGCATCATGTGCGGCTGCGCCGCATAGATCGCCTGTCGCAGCGCACCCAGCGTATCGTAAGGCAGCTTGCAGCCGAGCACGTCAGACAAAGCGCGCAAGATCGCCCAGTCTTCGCGCGCGTCGCCCGGCGGGAACGCGGCGCGGTTCGCCATCTGCACGCGGCCTTCGGTGTTGACATAGGTGCCCGATTTTTCCGGATATGCCGCGCCCGGCAGGATGACGTCGGCGCGGTGCGCCCCACGATCGCCATGGGTGCCGATATAGACGACGAAGGGACCTGCCGGCACCTCGACCTCGTCGACGCCCAACAGGAACAAGACGTCGAGCGCGCCCGGCTTGAGCATTGCGCCGGTATCCATACCACCCTCGCCCGGCACGAAGCCGACATCGAGCGCACCGGGGAGACCTGCTTCCGTGTGCAGGATGTTGAAGCCGTTCCAGCCGTCCTTGACGACGCCGAGCGACAAGGCCGCCTTGGTCGCCATCGCCAGGATGGCGCCGCCATCGGCGCGGTTGAGCGCGCCCTGGCCGATGATGAACATCGGCTTTTCTTTCTTGGCCGGTGCGTGCTCGACGAACTTCGCCAGACTGTCCGGTCCGGCGCCGAGATAGGTGTAGGGATAGGTCAGATCGGCCTGTTCGCCGATGACGCCGATTAGCACGTTGCCCTTGAGGAAGCGCTTGCGGATTCGGGCGTTGAGCACCGGCGATTCCTTGCGCGGATTTGTGCCGATCAGCATGATCGCGTCGGCCTGCTCGATGCCGGCGATGGTCGAGTTAAACAGATAGCTGGCGCGGCCGTATTTCGGGTGCAGCGGCGAGCCGGGATAGCGCGCATCGATGTTGCGGACGCCGAGCGCGCCCATCATCTGCTTCAGCGCGAAGATTTCCTCAACCGCGGCCAGTTGCCCGGCAAGCGCGCCGACCTTGGCGCTATCGGCCGGGCGCATCTTGTCGGCGATGCGGGCGAAGGCTTCCTTCCAGCTTGCCGGCCGCAGCCGGCCGTTGTCGCGCACATAAGGCTGGTCGAGGCGCTGCGTGCGCAGGCCATCGACAATGTGCCGCGTCTTGTCGGAAATCCATTCCTCGTTCACATCTTCATTGGTGCGCGGCAGAATGCGCATGACTTCGCGGCCGCGGGTGTCGATGCGGATGGCAGAACCCAGCGCATCCATCACGTCGACCGACGGCGTCTTGCCCAGTTCCCAGGGCCGTGCCGCAAACGCATAAGGCTTCGAGGTCAGCGCGCCGACCGGGCACAGATCGACAACGTTCGACTGCAACTCGGAGGTCATCGCCTTTTCGAGGTAGGTCGTGATCTCCATGTCCTCGCCGCGGCCGGTGGCGCCGAGTTCGGAGACGCCGGCCACTTCGGTCGAGAAGCGGATGCAGCGCGTGCACTGGATGCAGCGGTTCATCGAGGTCTTGACCAGCGCGCCGATATATTTGTCCTCGACCGCGCGCTTGTTTTCCTGGAAACGCGTGTGATCGACGCCGTAGGCCATTGCCTGGTCCTGGAGATCGCACTCGCCGCCCTGATCGCAGATCGGGCAGTCGAGCGGATGGTTGATCAGCAGGAATTCCATCACGCCTTCGCGCGCTTTCTACACCATCGGCGACTTGGTGAACATCACCGGCGGCTCGCCATTGGGGCCGGGCCGCAGATCGCGCACGTTCATGGCGCAGGAGGCGACCGGCTTCGGCGGGCCTCCTTTGACTTCGATCAGGCACATGCGGCAATTGCCGGCGATCGACAGCCGCTCGTGGAAACAGAAGCGCGGGATTTCCGCGCCGGCCTGCTCGCAGGCCTGCAGCAGCGTCAGCTCCGGCGCGACTTCGATCTCGACGTTGTCGATGATGACTTTGGTCATTCAGTTCAGCCTTGTCGCGTGTTCATTCGTCTGCGTCGCGCCAGCGCGCGCCGTCTTCCACTGTTGCGCTTCCGGAATATCGCTCCAGCCAAACGCGTCATCGCTCGGGCCGCGTTCTTTAAGACGCTCGAGCCGTTCGACGCCTTCCGCCATTGCCGGTCTATGACCGGCCGGCACATGCCACAACACCAGAGGCGTCTGCGTGTGTTCGAACCATTCGGCACGGCGGCAGTAGAAGCGGCTGTGAACCGTCTTCCAGACGAACCGCTCCAGCGCCGCGACATTCTCCCACACGGTGAGGTTCGGCAGCACCCGCGGGTCGCCGTAAACCTGCATGCCCATGGCATGGCCGCTTTCGTCCTGCAGCCGCCAGACGAAGCCCTCGATCTGCTCGGCCAGCGCGTTCACCCGCGCGACATTGTCGACGAACTCACGCATGCGCGGATCGTCGAGCGGATACCTGATTCGCGCGATGTTGCACTGCGCGAGGTGGCGCGGCGCGGCGTCACATTTCGACATGCGAATGCTCACCGCACCAGTCGGTCTTCTGAGTGACGGCCCATTCCTGCTCGGCCGAAACCGGCGGCGGCGCATGCCGGCGGCACTGGCCGCGCTTGGCGTGCTGACGCAAATGTTCGAGCGGCAGGTCGTCCTGCAACGGCCACCAAAACCGGCAATTTCGACAGCGCAGATTGGTGTTCTCATAGCTCATTCCGCCGCCACAGGTACCGGAGCGCGCACGCCGTGCGCGTCCGCGTTGCGTGAATAGGCGTCGATGCGTTCTTCGATTTCGTGCCGGAAATGCGCGATCAGGCCCTGGATCGGCCA
>JAUSBQ010000283.1 GCA_030651965.1 Pseudolabrys sp.
CCGTGACCACCGTTCGGC
Source organism: Pseudolabrys sp. (assembly GCA_030651965.1). Lineage (GTDB taxonomy): Bacteria > Pseudomonadota > Alphaproteobacteria > Rhizobiales > Xanthobacteraceae > Pseudolabrys. The sequence continues at coordinate 19 of JAUSBQ010000283.1, forward strand.
CATTGTCGGTGGCCAGTTTGCGTTTCAATGTCCGGCCCGGAGAAGTTCCTCATGATTTCGCTCCGCCTGAGCGCGCTGCTCATCGTTGCCGCCGCGCTCGCTGGCTGTGCCGTCTCTGAAACCTATGTGCCGAAGGCCGAGCCGAGCATGTATCGCAGCATGGCGAAGCCGGACGCGCAGCTCGACGATGCCGCCGCCGCCTCGATGATCTCCGGCTATCGCGCCAACAACGGGCTGCCGGCGGTGACGCTCGATCCGGAACTGACGCGGCTGGCGCAGGCGCAGGCCTCGGTGATGGCGCAGCGCGACAAGCTCGACCATTCGGCCGGCAAGCCTTTCGTCGGCCGTCTGCGGGCGTCCGGCTATGACGCGAAAACGGCGGCCGAGAATATCGGCGCCGGCTATCACACTTTGGCCGAGGCGTTTTCCGGCTGGCGCGATAGCCCGCCGCACAAGGCCAATATGCTGCTGAAGGGCGCGACGCGCATGGGCATCGCCGCGGTCTACACGCCGCGCTCGAAGTACAAGGTGTACTGGGCGCTGATCATGGCCGAGCCGGAAGACGGCAAGCGCTAGCCGTCCACTCATCTTCAGCTTCGCGCTGCCGCCATTCAGCCCTTGCAGGCGCGGTAGCCGAATTTCCGAATGATATCGCTGCCGGATATGTCGTGGAATTCGAAAGTTTCCACATAGCGATTGCTGACGAGATAATTCCGCAGCTTTGAATTGTAGGAATTCAGCATCATCGCTTGCCGCTTTGGATTGGGCTTCTCGTGCCGTTCATTCGGAAACAGCGCCGCATGAAACCGCAGCGTTGCGCTTGGCTCGACGCAAACGTTCTTGATGGCGAGCAACATGGTGCAGGACGATTGGCAACTGCCTTCGATGCGGAACAGTTCGCCGGATTGATTGTACTTCTTGATGATCTCGAGAGGCTGAATGCGGCCGCCGCCGCCGTAAGGCCGCGACGAACCTTCGGCAAAGGCGGGTTGGCTCGAAGTCGATAGAGCCGCCGCGACGCAGGCGATCAGGCTCAAAACCTTGAGCCGCGATGAGAGTCGTTGTGGAATCTTGAACACGGATGCCCCCGGAGTTTCTGTATTTCCGGATCGTATCGTGGCTCATTCCGCCGGCCGCGTACAGATCATTGATCGCGGGCGCTGATCATGACCGAGCCGGAAAACGGCAAGCGGTAGCTTGTAGCTCTGCTTCTTCCTTCCCTCTCCCCGCATCGCGGGAGAGGTGGCCCGCCGGAGCGAATAGCGAAGGCGGGCCGGTGAGGGGCCGTGCAATGCCCCTCACCCGGCTTGCGCCTACCGGCGCTTCGCCACCCTCTCCCCGCAAAAAACGGGGAGAGGGGAAATAAACGGTCGCCTTGCTTTACCTCGCCCTCTTCGCCGACTAGCTTGCGCCGCATGTTGCCGGACGCCAAAGACTTCGACCAACTCACGCGCGAGTTCCGCTGGAAGATTCCGGCGAGCTACAACATCGGCGTCGATGTCTGCGACCGCTGGGCCGAGGCCGATGCCGCCCGTCTCGCCATCCTGCATGTGCAGGCCGACGGCAGCGAGGCCCGCGTCACCTACGGCGCGGTGCGCGAGGCGTCGAACCGGCTCGCCAATGTGCTGCGCGCGCACGGCGTCGCGCGCGGCGACCGCGTCGCGATCTTCCTGCCGCAGTCGCCGGACGTCGCCGTCGCGCATGTCGCCATCTACAAGCTCGCCGCGGTGGCGTTGCCGATCGCAGTTTTGTTCGGCACCGATGCGCTGTCCTATCGCTTGCAGAATTCCGGCGCCAAGGCGCTGATCACAAACGCCGCCGGCCTGGCCAAACTGAGCGAGATTCGCGGCGAAGCGCCGGACCTCACTTGTGTGCTCTCGGTCGACGGGGCCGGCGACGGCGCTTTCGATCTTGCCGCCGAGCTGACGCGCGCCTCGTCGAACTTCACGCCCGAGGTCACCACGCCGGACGATCCGGCGATGATGATCTACACCTCCGGCACCACCGGCCAGCCGAAAGGCGCGCTGCACGGCCACCGCGTGCTGCTCGGCCACATGCCCGGCGCCGAGTTGCCGTATTATCCGTTCCCGCAAGCAGGCGACCGCTTCTGGACGCCGGCCGACTGGGCCTGGGCCGGCGGCCTGCTCGATGTGCTGCTGCCGTCGCTGCATCACGGCGTGCCCGTCGTCGCGCGCAAGTTCGACAAGTTCGATCCGGAAGAAGCCTTCGCGCTGATGCAGAACACGCAGGTGCGCAATGCCTTCATTCCGCCGACCGCCTTGCGCATGATGCGCGCGGCGCCGAACCCGCGCGGCCGCTACGATTTTAAATTGCGCGCGATGGGCTCGGGCGGTGAATCTCTTGGCCTTGAAGCTTTGGAGTGGGGGCGCTCCGCCTTCGGCCTGACCATCAACGAATTCTACGGCCAGACCGAATGCAATCTGGTGATCGGCGCCTGCGCGCAGCTCGGGCTGTCGCGCGAAGGCTCCATGGGCAAGGCGGTGCCGGGCCACACCGTCGCGGTGATCGGTCCCGACGGCACGGTGTTGAAGCCCGGCGAGATCGGCCAGATCGCGGTGAAGCGGCCCGATCCGGTGATGTTCCTCGAATACTGGAAACGGCCGGAAGCCACGCGCGACAAGTTCGTCGGCGACTGGATGACCACCGGCGACCAGGGCACGATGGACGAAGACGGCTATTTCACCTTCGTCGGCCGCGACGACGACGTGATTACCTCATCCGGTTTCCGCATCGGTCCCGGCGAGATCGAGGATTGTCTGATCGGCCACCCGGCGGTGGCGCTGGCCGCCGCGATCGGCAAGCCGGACCCGCTGCGCACCGAAATAGTCAAGGCGTTCATCGTGCTCAAACCCGGCCACGCGCCGTCCGACGAACTCGCGACGGAGATACAGACCTTCGTAAAGACGCGGCTGTCCGGTCACGAATATCCGCGTGAGGTCGCGTTCATCGACACCATGCCGATGACGACGACGGGCAAGGTGATACGGCGGTTGCTGCGGGAGAAGGCGTGATAGCCTCGCGTTCAGTCTGTTCCCTCCCCCCTTGTGGGGGAGGGTTAGGGAGGGGGGTAATGGCAAGAGCTATCGAGGCCAGCAAAGACCCCCACCCCCAACCCCTCCCCACATAGCTCGCCGGACGGCGAGCGTCCGCTCGCCTATGGGGGAGGGGGAGCATTCAGAGTCAGTTGCTTTTCTTGTCCCCGATAAGGAACACATGCATGCCGAGGCGTCGCCTGGCTGCGTAAAAAAGCCAGATCGATTCGACCACGAGCGCGGTCGAAATCGATGCCGCCGCGCCTTCGATGCCGAGGCGCGGGATCAGAACGATACACAGCGCAAGATTGATGACGAATGCGAGGCCATAGATCGCCATGCATTGCTTGCGGTCGCCGAGCATGAGGAGCAGTCGCTCGGCCGGGCCGACGGCGGCGCGCGCCATCATGCCGACCGCAAGAATGAACATCACGTCATAGGCGGCGTCGAAGCCCGGCCCGAACAGCCGCAGCAGCGGCTTGCCGCAGATCAGGATCGCCGCGCAGACCGCGAGCGACGGCCAGAACGTCCACTTGATGGTTTCGGCAAAGAATGAAGCGAGCCGCTCCTTGTCGCCCGATACATGGTACTGCGTGAACTTGTGCGTGGTGGCGCCGGCAATGGCGAAATAGACGAAGGCGACGATGGCAAGCAGCCGCGCAGCGGCGTAATAGACCGCGACTTCGTCGGGCGAGCGAAAATGCTCGAGCGCGAGAATGTCGACATAGGTCAGCAATATATACAGGCCTTCGACGGCGAAGATCGGCAGCGAGGTGGCGAGCCAGATCTTCGGCTCATATGTCTTCGGCCCGGCCTGCACTTTCTTCTTGAGGCGGCGGTCCAGCACATAGAGCTGCCCGATGGTGACGCCGTAGATCGTGATGATGGATATGTACATGGCCGTCATTGCGTCGGTCGGCGCGCCGATCAGCCAGGCGATACCCATCAGCACGATCATCGCGGAAGTGCGGATGATATAGAACGGCAGGAAGGCAAGGTTCGGCCAGTCGTAGGATTGCGCGATGCCGGCCTGCACCTGCACCAATCCGTAGATCGGGATCATCAGGCAGGCGAGATAGAGCGGCATGACGACGAAGTTGTCGAGCCACGGCTCGATCACGGTGACGCCGAGCGCGCCGATGGCGCCGATGGCCGTGGCGATGGCGAAGGCAAGCCAGCGGCTGCCGCTCAAGAAGCCGCGCAGTTTATCGAGTGCCTTGAGTTCGGTGTATTCGGGAATAAAGCGTCGCGCGGCGGAAGACAGGCCCATGTCGGAGAGGGCTCCGATCATCAGCACCCAGGTCCACGCATAGATGAAGATGCCGAATTCGAACGAGCCCATCCAGCGCGCCAGCAGCACCTGGCTGAGCAACGCCAGCATCGCATTGGCGACGCGCACCAGAAACACCTTGCCGGCGACAAGCTGCGCCAGCCGCGAGTCGGTGCGTTCCGCGAGCATGGCGCGGACGCGCGCGACCGCGCGCGCAATCGATTGCGCGGGGGAAGTCGCGGCGTCGGAACCGAAGGCCATCAAAACCGGTTAGCAAGGAATCGTTAACAATCGGTTGGGTGCCTCGGCTGTGTTGTCGTCACCGCGCATAGCCCGTTCGAAGAACGGCGTCCCTTCGGGACGCCTGTGTCCCGGTGTCTCGCTTAGCGTGGTACCAGGCGCGCGTTCGCAGTCACCCGCCGAACCCGCCGCTGTCGAGAAACGCCTGCTCTTCCGGCGTGGTCGCGCGGCCGAGCACGGCATTGCGATGCGGAAAGCGGCCGAAGCGGCGGATGATGTCGGCGTGCAGTTCGGCCCATTTCAGGCCGTCGGCATCGTCGATGGCTTTGTAGAAGGCGACGCAGCGGGTCTGGTCGGCCATGTCCTCGGAATGCTCGAACGGCAGATAGAAAAATCCGCGCATTGTTTTGTCAGCCTGCGCGTCGTAGCCGCGCACGATCGCACCCGCGGCGATGGCCCGCGCCATGGTGTCGGTGTCGAACATGCGCGCTTGCCCGCGAAACATGTTGCGGGGAAACTGGTCGAGCAGAATGAGCAGCGCCAGCGCGCCTGCGGCGTTGTGCTCCCAGTCGCTCAATTGCCCGGCTGCGGCCGCTTCGTGCGTCGTCAGGAAGCGGCGGCGGATCTCGCCGTCGAAAGCCTCGTCCTTCTTGAACCAGGCTTCCGGCCCGGCGTCGCGCCAGAATGAAACCACATCGGCGGCGCGCGCCGTCTCCGCCTCGCTCATGGATTGTCCCGCAAAGCCCGGCGCAGGATCTTGCCGACATTGGTCTTCGGCAGTTCGTGGCGAAATTCGATGTGTTTCGGCAACTTGTAGGCGGCGAGCTTGCCGTGCATGAAGCGGCGCAATTCGTCGGCGGTCAGTTCCGGCGACTTGCTGACCGCGAACAATTTGACCGCCTCGCCGGAATGCGGGTCGGGCACGCCGACAGCGGCGCATTCGACGATATTGCCCTGCATCATGGCGACGTCTTCGACTTCGTTGGGGAAGACCTTGAAGCCGGAGACCGAGATCATGTCCTTCTTGCGGTCGACGATCTTGACCTGACCTTCCGCCGTCATGATGCCGATGTCGCCGGTGCGGAAAAATCCGTCGGCGGTCATCACCTTGGCGGTCTCGTCCGGCCGGTTCCAGTAGCCGACCATCACCTGCGGCCCGCGCACGGCGATTTCGCCGGCCTCGCCGAGCGCCATTTCCTTGTCGTCGACATCGAGAATCTTGATGTCGGTCGACGGGAACGGATAGCCGATCGTGCCGGTCCATTCGGTAATGTCGCAGCGGTTGGCGGTGGCGCCGGGCGAGGTTTCCGACAGGCCATAGGCCTCGATGATCGGTTTGCCGGTCGCCTTCAGCCAGCGCTCGGCCACCGAACGCTGCACGGCCATGCCGCCGCCGACCGTAGATTTGAGCTGGCTCCAGTCGATCTTGCCGAAGTCGGGGTGGTTGAGCATCGCGTTGAACAATGTGTTCACGGCGGGGAAGAAGTTGACCTTGTACTTCGACAGTTCCTTGATCAACCCGGCAATGTCGCGCGGATTGGGAATCAGCAGGCAGACGCCGCCGAGGCGCACGCCGATCAGCGCGCAGGCGGTTAGCGCGAAAATGTGCGACAGCGGCAGCGCCGCGACCATGAACAGTTGCGGGACGCGCGGCTCCTGCATCAATGCCGGCTGCAGCCAGGCATAAGCCTGCATGGTGTTGGCGACGACATTGCGGTGCGACAGGGTCGCGCCCTTGGAAACGCCGGTGGTGCCGCCGGTATATTGCAGGAAGGCGATATCGTCGGGGCCGAGCATCGGCTTCTGCAGCGTCATGCCGCGGCCTTGCGCGATCACGTCGTTGAACTTGTGGGCGCCGGGCAGCGAATAGGGCGGCACCATCTTCTTGCCGTGGCGGATGACGAAATTGACGATCGTGCCCTTCACCAGGCCGAGCAGGTCGCCCATGGTGCTGACGACGACATGCTTGACGCCGGTCTTGGCGATCACATGCGCCAACGTATGGGCGAAATTTTCCAGCACGATGATGGCTTCGGCGCCGGAATCCTTGAGCTGGAATTCCAGCTCGCGCGGCGTGTAGAGCGGATTGACGTTCACCACCGTGTAGCCGGCGCGCAGGATGCCGAGCAGCGCGATCGGATATTGCAGCGTGTTCGGCATCTTGATCGCCACCCGCGCGCCGCGCTTGAGCCCCTTGCTTTGCAGCCAGGCGCCGAGCGCGCTCGACGCGCGATCGAGCTCGTCGAAGGTGATGGAACTGCCCATGCAGATGAAGGCCTGCTTGCCGCGATGGGCCTGGAAGCTTTCCTCGAATATCGCAATCAAAGAGGGGTAGGTCGACGGATCGATCTCGGCCGGTACGCCCGGCGGATAGTTCTTCAGCCAGATGCGGTCCATGCGCCCCCCCGTTATTGCCGCCGGCTCGAATCGCTCTGGCCAGCGATCAAATCGGCGTCAGCATCCGTCCAACCGGGGCCGCACGCAAGGCCGCCGGACCCGGTCAGGCGCGACTATCTGACCCGCCGAACGGGATTAAGGGGTTGTCCATCAAGGCGGCGCGGTCGGGACGATCCGGCGCCGCGGCGCCCAGGAAAGCCTGGAAAAGCTCGCGCACCGTGCGCTCGGGCAGGTCCATCGTGATAAACACGAGCCTCGTTCTGCGATCCCCATCCGGCCACCGTTCCAGTTGCGCGGTCGGGTGGAACACGTGCTGCACGCCATGCACGACGACCGGCGTACCCGGCATTTCGGTGACGTTGACGATGCCCTTCATGCGCAACAGCCTGGCGCCGTAAGTGGCGCGCAGCAGTTCCAGAAACATGTCGAGCGTGCCGGCGGGAATCGGCTTGTCGGCGGTCAGTACGAACGAGACGATGTGCTCATCATGACGGTTCACGTCGTGTTGATGGTGATGATGGCCGTGGGAATGCGCATCGGCATAGGCCTCGGCGGCGAGCCATTTCTTGACGTCGGGAATCTTCCGCGCCGGATCGTACAGCCCGCAATTGAGCAGGCGGCCGGCGGTGGCTTCGCCTTTGGCGGCATCGAGCACGTGGGCGGCCGGGTTGAGCGCGCGCAGGCGATCCAGCAGCCGCGTCGTGACGTCCCGATCGGCAATATCGCTCTTGCTCAGGACGATGCGGTCGGCGACGGCTGCCTGCTTGACCGCTTCCGGATGCGCGTCGAGCGTGGCGTCGCCATTGACCGCGTCCACCACCGTCACGACGCCGTCGAGACGGAAGCGCTTCACCAGATAGGGATGCGCCATCGCGGTGTGCAGCACCGGCGCCGGATCGGCCAGCCCGGTGGTTTCCAGCAGGACGCGGCTGAACTTGACCCGGCCATTGTCGAGATCGCGCAGCAGCTTCTCCAAGCCATCGACCAGGTCGCCGCGCAAAGTGCAGCACAGGCAGCCCGATTGCAGCACGACCATGTTGTCGCCGATATAGTCGACAAGAAGATGATCGAGCGACACTTCGCCGAACTCGTTGATGATCACGGCGGTGTCAGCCAGCGCCGGGTCTTTCAGCAGTGTGTTGAGAAGCGTGGTCTTGCCGGCGCCGAGAAATCCGGTGAGCAAGGTCAGCGGGATCGGCACCGGCGGCTCGCGCCGCGATGCGGGTTTGCTGTCGGCATCGCTCATTGCGTGGCCGAGCTGACTTTCGGCTTTGCCGGTTTCGCCTCGGCCGCAGGCTTGGCGGCCGTGGGCTTGGCGGGCTTTGCTCCCGCAGGTTTGGCCTCCGCCGGTTTGGCGGCGGCTTTCTTTTTCTTTTTGGCCGGGCCGCTCGCGACTTGCGGCACGGTGTCGGGATGATCGGCCGGGCCGGTAAAGACAACGACCGGCGGCGTCGTTTCGATCGGCGGGCCGAGCACGAATTTGCCGCCCGCCGGCCTCAGGTTCGACAGCATGAAGGCCTGTCCGTTGCCGGCTTCGCCTTCGGCCGTGCCCGCGACTTCCTCTTCTTCCTGGTTGTCTTCAGAGGGCGGCTTGCGCCGGTGGCCGCCGCACATTTCCTCGCGCAGGTTCGGCGGCTGCGCGTCGATCGGCGCCAGCGCATCGACGGTGCCGAGCGAAGGCGTCAGCCAGGTCAGGCCGCCGCTGCCGAAACCGCGTTCCAGCAGTTGCCCCGCCTTCTGCGCGCGCACCGCGCCGGAATACGCGCCGAGCACGACGGCGATCAGCCGGCGGCCGTTGCGCGTGGCGGAGGCGACGACGTTGTAGCCGGAGGCGCAGATGAAACCGGTCTTCATGCCGTCGGCGCCGGGATATCGGTCGACCAGATTATTGTAGTTGCGCATCACCCGATTGCCGTAACGGATCGAACTGATGTGCCAATAGGAGCCGGCTTCCGGAAATTCCAGGATCAGCGCGCGCGCCAGAATACCGAGGTCGCGCGCCGATGAGACATGGTTCTCCGACGGCAGCCCGTTCGGATTGATGAAGTTGCTCTGCGACATGCCGAGCTTTCGGGCGTTGGCATTCATCATATCGGCGAAGCCTTCGAGCGAGCCGCCGACGCCTTCGGCGATGGCGACCGCGATGTCGTTGGCCGACTTGACCATCAACATCTTGAGCGCGTTGTCGACGGTCACCGTGGTGCCCAGCTTGAAGCCCATCTTGGTCGGCTGCTGTGCCACCGCGTTGCGCGTCATGGTCAGCAGCGTGTTGTAGGTGATGCGCTTTTCCTTGATCGCCCGTAGCGTGGTGTAGGCGGTCATCATCTTGGTGACGGAAGCCGGATACCAGGGATAGGTGGCATTCTCGGCGTGCAGCACCTTGCCGGTCGCGGCTTCGATCAACAATTGCGCTTCCGCCTGCGCGCGGCCCGACGCTTGCGTCGACAGCACGGCCGCCGTGGCAACGAGAATGAGGGCGCGACGGCCGAAGCTGGAGAAACCGGTCAAAATAGCGGTCCGTTCTGGTGGCTTGACGCTTGTTAAGCCGAGCCAGGGAACCAGGAATCGGTTGGGTTCTCTGACCGGTGGCGCTAAACTATCGAAGCTTTCGATGGGTGGCAAAGCCGGGGACAGCCCGGCTTCCAGTATGGTGACTTTTCCCAAACAGGCGATTATCGCCGTTCCTGACCAACCAATACGCCCAAAGTTCGGCAAAGGAGACCTGAATGACCGCGGCAATCGTGGGCTGGGCCCATACCCCCTTCGGTAAGCTTACTGGCGAGACCGTCGAGAGCCTGATCGTGCAGGTCACGACCGAGGCCCTGGCCGACGCCGGCATCGAGGCCAAGGACGTCGACGAGATCGTGCTCGGCCATTTCAACGCCGGCTTTTCACCTCAAGATTTTACCGCCTCGCTGGTGTTGCAGGCCTCGCCCGATCTGCGCTTCAAGCGCGCGCTGCGGGTGGAAAACGCCTGCGCCACCGGCTCGGCCGCGGTTCATCAGGGCATCAAGTCGATCGAGGCGCGCACGGCGCGCATCGTGCTGGCGGTCGGCGTCGAACAGATGACGACGACGCCCGCGGCCGAGATCGGCCGGAACCTCTTGAAGGCGTCCTATGTGCGCGAGGAGGCGGAGATCGACGGCGGCTTTGCCGGCGTCTTCGGTCAGATTGCCGGACTTTATTTCCAGAAATACGGCGATCAGTCCGACGCGCTGGCCATGATCGCCGCCAAGAATCACAAGAACGGCGTCGGCAATCCTTATGCGCAGATGCGCAAGGACTTGGGGTTCGAGTTCTGCCGCACCGAAAGCGAGAAGAATCCGTTCGTCGCCGGGCCCCTCAAGCGCACCGATTGTTCGCTGGTCTCGGACGGCGCCGCCGCGGTGGTGCTGGCCGATGTCGAGACCGCGCTCAAGCTCGGCAAGGCGGTTGCCTTCCGCGCCGCCGAGCATGTGCAGGATTTCCTGCCGATGTCGAAGCGCGACATTCTCAAATTCGAGGGCTGCGCGGTCGGCTGGCAGCGCGCGCTTGCCAGTTCCGGGCTGGAACTTTCCGACCTGTCGTTTGTCGAGACGCACGACTGTTTCACGGTGGCTGAGCTGATCGAGTATGAGGCGATGGGTCTGACGCCGGAAGGCGAGGGCGCCCGCGCCATCAAGGAAGGCTGGACGCAAAAGGACGGCAAGCTGCCGGTCAATCCTTCGGGCGGCCTCAAGGCCAAAGGTCATCCGATCGGCGCCACCGGCGTATCGATGCACGCGATGACGGCCATGCAGCTCACCGGCGTGGCCGGCAACTTGCAGATAAAAAATGCACGCCTGGGTGGCGTCTTCAACATGGGCGGCACCGCGGTGGCGAACTACGTCAGCATCATGGAGCGTATTAAATAGCGGGTTCCTGCGTTTAATTTCTCAAGCGCGGATTCGGCCGCAGGCGTCCCGCATTGCGCTCCCCAGCATCCATGAGCGGAAAATTGATCGCTCGCTCAGACGTGGTACAGTTCGAGCATGTGACTTGAGGTTGTCGGCGCTGACGACGCTAAAAAGACGGCATTATGGGGCAGATATGACCAATATTCCCACCGATCTCCTGCGCACCTTCGTTGCCGTCGTGGATATGCGCAGTTTCACCAAAGCCGCCAATTCGCTCGGCGTCACCCAGCCGGCGGTCAGCGCCCAGATCAAACGCCTGCAGTTCCTGCTCGGCGACGACATTTTCGACCGCAGTTCCCAGGGCGTCAGCCTTACTTCACATGGCGAAATCGTTCTCAATTATGCCCGCCGCCTGCTGTCGATCAACGATCAGATCGTCCATCTGGGCGGCGCCGGTCCGGCGCCGGAACTGGTGATTCGCGTCGGCACGTCGAGCGACTACGTCGCCTCGATCCTGCCGGCGACTTTGGCGTCGTTCCGCGAACGCTGGCCGGACGTGCGCTTTTTGGTTCGCACCGACTATTTCGAGCCGCTGGCGCGCCAGTTACGCGCCGGCGAAATCGATCTGCTGATCGCCTTGTCGATGACGCCGCCGCACGATGCCCGGCATTGCATCGCGCGCGATGTGGTCTGGGTACGCGGCCAAACCACTCGCTTCAATGCCGACGGGCGGGTGCCGCTGGTCTCCTATGGCCCGCCCTGCGTCTATCACCGGCTTGTTGTGCGGACCCTGAAGGCCGCCGGGACCGACTGGGAAGATGTTTTTATCGGTCCGAGCCTGAACAGCCTGAAGGGCGCGGTGGCGGCCGGCCTCGGCGTCATGGCGATCAACCGGCGGCGGGCGGAAGAAGACGGTATCCTTATCTGGGCAGATGCACCGCTGCCGAAGCTGCCGGATCTGTACAGCGGCATCTATGTCCGCGAGGGCGGCGCCCGCGCCATCTACGAACAACTCGCCGATGAGATCGCCGTGGTCGTCCACGCGCAGTCCAAGGTCGAAGGCAAGTCGATCGACAGCATCGATAGCGGCCGCAAAAAGAATTCCGCCGCCTAGAGTTTGATCCGCGACACTTGGTGTGACCGCGCAGCCTAAGCCTGTGCGAAACCGGAGCGTTGCGCCCAGCCAGTCATCCGCCGCTCGAGGATGGCCATCGCCGCGTACATCGCGATGCCTTCGATGGCGAGCACGACAAGGCCAGCGAATATCAGCGGCACCTGGAACTGCGCCTGCGCTTGCAGCATCAGATTGCCGATGCCGTAATTGGACGCGACGCTTTCCGAAATCACCGAGCCGACAAAGGCCAAAGTGATGGCGACCTTCAGCGAGCCGAAGAAGTAAGGCAGCGTGCGCGGAATGCCCACCTTGCGCATGATGTCGAGCTTACTGGCGCCGAGCGCCTTCAGCACATCTTCCAATTCGGGCTCGATGGTTGCCAGGCCGGTCGCGACATTGACGACGATCGGGAAGAACGAAATCAGGAAGGCGGTCAGTACCGCCGGAACGAAACCGATGCCGAACCACAGCACCAGGATCGGCACCAAGGCTACTTTCGGGATCGCGTTGAAGCCGATCATCAGCGGATAAAGCCCGGCGTACATCGCGCGCGACCAACCGACCAGAAGGCCGAGCAGCATGCCGAAGCCGACGGCCAGCGCGAAGCCGATCAAGGTGGTCTGCAACGTGATCCAGGAATTGCGCGCCAGCGGCCCGGAATAGTCGACGAAGGCCTGGGCGATCGCGGTCGGCGGCGGCAGGAAGAACACCGGGATCTTGAAAATATACACCGCCGCTTCCCAGACGACAAAGAGACCGATGGTGAACAGCCAGGGCGAGGCCTTGATGAGCAGGTTGGTCCGGTTCATTGCCGCGCCTTCACGATGTGGCTGCGCAATTCGTGGACGATGTCGGTGAACGCCGACGTGAACGTCACCTCAAGATCGCGCGGGCGCGGCAGGTCGATTTTGCGCTCGACCACGATGCGGCCCGGCCGTTGCGACATCACGAAGACGCGGTCGGCGAGAAACACCGCTTCGCGCAGATCGTGCGTCACCAGGATGACGGTGATCTTGCTGGCCGCCTGCAGATCGCGGATGACGCACCACAGTTCTTCGCGGGTGAAGGCGTCGAGCGCGCCGAACGGCTCGTCGAGCATCAGTAGTTGCGGCTCGTGGATGAGCGCGCGGCACAGCGAGGTGCGCTGCTGCATGCCGCCGGACAATTCCCATGGGAATTTTTCGCCCTGGTCGCGCAGGCCGACCGAGGTCAGCAGGTTCCTGGCTCGCGCGGCGAACTCGACCTTGCGGCTGCGCATCTGGCTGCGGTACGGCTCGACGATTTCGAGCGGCAGCAGCAGGTTGTCCAGCGTGGTGCGCCACGGCAGCAAGGTTGGCGCCTGAAACGCCATGCCGGCGATCTTGACCGGCTTGGTGACTTTCTCGCCCGCCACTGTCACCGTTCCCGCGCGCGGAAACTGGAGACCAGTGGCGAGTTTCATTAGTGTGGACTTGCCGCAACCGGACGGTCCGACCACGGCGGCGAATTCGCCCTGGTTGACCGAGATCGACAGGCCTTCGACCGCCAGCGCCGAATTGGCGCCGGCATATGCGTGATCGACGCCTTCCAGCGTGACGAAGGCGGACATTAAGGCCCTTAGAACTTGCGGTCGGCGGCGGAGGGCAAGAACGAGGCGTCGAAGATGTCTTCGGTCTTCGGCGCGGCGGCCTTCCACTTGTAGGTCAGCCCGATCTGTTCGATGGCCTTGGCGAAGCGGGCATTGTCGATGCCGCCATAACCGTTGGCCTTGACCTCGGCGGTCACGATGTTGTCGCGGATCGCCATGTTGAGGCGTTCCAGCTCGGTCGGCTTCTTGGCGATGTCATTGCGCTTGAGCACCGAGTCCACGGCGGTGTCCGGCGATTTCACCGTGTCCTTCACGCCCTTGACGAAGGCGCGCAGGAAGCCTTTCACCGCTTCGGGTTTCTCGGCGGCGAATTTCGGATTCACGATGATCACGTTGCCGTAGAGATTGACGCCGTAGTCGGCCATCAGCAGCACGACGATGTCGTCGACCGGCACGCCCTTGTCCTTCAGGTTGATGAAGGACGAGAACGAGAAGCCGGTAATGGCGTCGACCTGGCCGGCGGCGAGCATCGGCTCGCGCACCGGGAAGCCGACGTTCTCGATCGTGACCTTGGAGGCGTCGATCTTGTTGGCTTCGACGAAGATCGGCCACTGCGCATAGGCGCCGTCGGGCGCCGGCGCGCCGAGCTTCTTGCCTTCCAGACTCTTCGGATTGCTGATGCCGCGGCTCTTGCGGCCGACGATGGCGAAGGGCGGCTTGTTGTAGACCATGAACACCGCCTTGAGCGGCACGGTCGGGTTGGCGTCGCGGAATTTGATCAGCGAATTGACGTCGCCAAAGCCCATGTCATAGGTGCCCGAGGCGACGCGGTTGATCGGCTCCAGCGAGCCCGCGGCCGAGTCGATGGTGACGTTGAGGCCTTCCGCCTTGTAGTAGCCCTTGTCCTGCGGGACGAGGAAGAGCGCCGAAGGACCCTCGAACTTGAAGTCGAGGCTGAACTTGATGTCGGTGTCCGCGGCCGATGCGGCGGTCGCCAAAGTTGTCGCGAGCAGCATGCCGGCCAGAATTCCTGCCTTGCGGCCCGTTCTTGACGACCCCCGGGCATTGAACGTGCTCATAGCTTTGATCCTTTCTGTGGCCCGCGCATCTGGCGATGCGTTCTCGGCCTTGCTGACTATTGAACAATGCCCAGCAAAGAACATGCCGCTACAAAGAGCAAGATATCGCGCGCAAATTTGGAGCAGCGCTCACGGAATGGTCATCCTTGTCGTTTGCTTAGGCAAACGCGCCATCTTCATCGCCACTGGCGCTGACGGGACCCGTGGCATCCGAGGCGCTTAAGCCCGGGCGGTCCGCCGCGCCTTATTCGTTAACCGGTCTAAAGGCCGGATCGGCTATGGTTTGCGCATGGCTGATTCGGTTGCCCGGCTCTACGATGCCGTGATTGCCGTTCGGGGCACGGACCCGGCGAAATCGCGCACGGCTCGCTTATTGCGCTCCGGCCGTGCCAAAATGGCCAAAAAGCTGGCGGAAGAGGCGGTCGAAGTCGTAATCGACGCCATGCACGGCCAGACCGACGCCGTGGTCCGGGAAAGCGCCGACCTCCTCTACAACCTCGTGGTGCTCTGGGTTCATGCCGGGGTTCATCCGAACGACGTCTGGGCCGAGATGCGCAGGCGCGAGAAAATGTTCGGAATTGCTGAAAAACTGCCCAAAGACATGATACCGGGAGCGCCTCGACGCACCGTCGTGCCGAAGGCCGAGACCAGGATAGTTCCCTTGGAGTCCCGACGCCTGCCGAAGCGTCGTTGATCCGTCACAGTTTTCAGCCAGACCCCTTCCAAATCCTGTCCCGATTCCTGCAATTGAGTGACGCATGACCTTAGAGGCCGCCCCGCCGCGCAATTTACTGCGCCGTCTTTATGACTGGTGCATCGACGCTTCCCACAAGCCGCATGCGATGTGGACCATGGGGGCGATCTCGTTCGCCGAAAGCTCGTTCTTTCCGGTTCCGCCGGACGTGATGCTGATCCCGATGTCGCTGGCGCGGCCCGAGCGGGCCTATGTCATGGCGGCCTGGTGCACGGCGGCCTCGGTCGCCGGCGGTCTGGTCGGCTACGCCATCGGCGCGCTGCTGTACGATTCGGTCGGCGGCTGGCTGATGCAGCTTTACGGCTATACCGACAAGGTCGAGGGCTTCCGGGCGGCTTACGCCGAATGGGGCGCCTGGATCATCCTGCTCAAGGGGCTGACGCCGATCCCCTACAAGGTCGTGACCATCACGTCGGGCTTTGCCGGGTACAATCTTGGGCTTTTCATCGTGTTTTCGGTCATCGCCCGCGCCGGCCGTTTTTTCATGATTGCGTTCCTGCTGCACCGCTACGGCGAGCAGGCCCGCATCATGATCGAGAAGCGCCTTGGACTATGGGTCACGCTAGGCGCCGCGGTGGTCGTCATCGGCCTCGTCGGTGCGGTATACTTGATCTGAGCGAATCGATGGCGCAAACGCCTCCAGGCAGATCATTGCCACTAAGGCTGCCACACCGATGTCATTTCTTGCGGCGACAGGGCTGAGAATAAAGCTGGCGTGCCCGAGGGCCGCGACCGGCCTGCTGGTGGCCGGTCTTGTCGTCCTCTCCGCTATGGCCGTGGCGCAGGAGCGGCAACCGGCCCGGAGCGAGCCCAGCCTGTTCGAAAGCCTCGGCCGCTGGTTCGAAAAGCAGGGTCAGAAGATCAGTTCGACGTTCAAGGACGCCGGCAAGAAAGTCGAGAATTTCGGCCACGAAGCCGGTGTCGCCGCCAAGACGACCGTCGAAGGCGCCAAGGACGCCGCCGGCGCTGTCGCCCGCCTGCCCACCGCCCGCGTCGTCAACGGCCACGAGAAATGCAAGACCGCGCCGAACGGCGCGCCGGATTGCGTCGCTGCCGCCACGGCGATGTGCAAGACCAAGGGCTTCGAGTCCGGCAAAAGCGCCGATATGACCACCGCCGAAGTCTGTTCGGCGCAGGTTTATCTTTCCGGGCGCAGCAGCGGCCCTGGCTGCCGCACCGAAACCTTCGTCTCGCGCGCGCTCTGCCAGTAACCGCGCGCGGCCGCTTGTCTCCGATGCGCGCTTGTGTTTCCGTTTCCTGAGAACAATTAGTCAGGGAGCGCGACGCCGGTGAATCTGCACGCCAAACTTCTCGAACGCGAAACCGCTGGAAAACCGATCACCGTCGGTGTCATCGGCGCCGGCAAGTTCGGCACCATGTATTTGTCGCAGGCGCGTCTGACCGCCGGCACGCATATCGTTGCCGTTGTCGATCTCGACGTCGCCCGCGCGCGCAGCCAGTTGCAGACCGCCGGCTGGCCCGCCGAACTCTACGCCGCGACCTCGCTCGACGACGCGCACAAGCGGCGCGCCACCTTCGTCACCGCCGACGCCGACGCCATGATCGCCGATCCGCGCATCGAGGTGATCGTCGAAGCAACCGGCGTACCCGGCGCCGGCATTCACCATGCGTTGCGCGCCATCGAACACGGCAAGCACGTCGTCATGGTCAATGTCGAAGCCGACGCGGTGGCGGGCCCTTTGCTGGCGCGCAAGGCGAAAGCGGCCGGCGTCGTCTACTCGCTGGCCTGGGGCGATCAGCCGGCCTTGATCTGCGAACAGGTCGACTGGGCGCGGGCCGCCGGCTTCAAGGTGATATCGGCCGGCAAGGGTACGCGCTACGAGCCGCATTATCACAAATCCAATCCCGACAATGTCTGGGACATTCTCGACAAGTATCTGGCCATCAGCGACCGCAAGTCGATCAATCCGAAGATGTTCAACTCCTTCGTGGACGGCACCAAGTCCGGCATCGAGATGACCGCGGTGTGCAACGCCACCGGGCTGTTGCCGCAAAGCGACGGGCTGCATTTCCCGCCGGCGACGCGGTTTGAACTGGCCGATATCTGCAAGCCGAAGTCGGAAGGCGGCACGCTGGAGAAGGAAGGCGTTACCGAGGTCACCTCATCGGTCTCTCGCGATGGACGCGACGTGCCGCATCATCTCGCGCTCGGCACTTATGTCGTGTTTGAGGGCGAGACGGAGTATGCGCGGCGCTGCTTCAAGGAATACGCCATGCTGCCGGACAAGAGCGGCAAATATGCCGCACTGTACCGGCCGATCCATATGATCGGGCTGGAGCTCGGCATTTCGGTGGCCAGTTGCGCGCTGCGCCATGAGCCGACCGGAGCGCCGACCGGCTTCCGCTCCGATGTGGTGGCGACCGCCAAGACCGCGTTGAAAGCGGGTGCGATGCTGGACGGCGAGGGCGGCTTCTGCGTCTGGGGCAAACAGACGCCGGCCGATGTGTCGCTGGAACGCGGCCTGCTGCCGTTAGGGTTGGCACACGACGTCAAGCTCAAGAACGACATCGCCGAAGGGCAGGCCTTGACCTGGGCCGACGTCGTCTACGATGCGAACGATATCGCGGTGAAGGTGCGCCGCGAGATGGAAGCGGCCTTTGGCCGCGGCAATGCTGCGCCGTAGGCCTGCGCTTAAGCGCGCCTTGTTTTCCGACGGTGGTAACGCCGAACCTCTCCGCGCGGCCCGCTCCGTAAAAGTCCCTAGGCGCCGTTTTGATCGGCGTCAAAAGCAGCGCGGCCGGAAAGGGCGATCTTCAGTGGGTACACTGGAGGATTGCCGTTATGCGCGCAGCCGCCGACACAACTGCCGAACACGACCGGTTCGATATCTGGATGATCGCTTTTGGAATCCTGGCCGGCACCTTTCTGACGCTGGCGATCTAGGAGCGCTAGCCATGAACGCTAGTCTTCTGACCGCAGACCGCAACACGCATCTCAAGATCGTGGCGACAGGTCTGTCGTCGGCGATCCTGCTGATGGTTCTGGCGATCGTCGTTCACTGAGGCGCAAGATTGCCGCGTCAAACAGGAGGCGGGTAGAAAGCGCCGCCGTCCGGTCGCAATCCTCTAGCCACAACCCGCCCCGTGAGAGAGGACAGCTCGCTGCTGCCCTCTCCCCGGGCGAAGTTTTTTCAGTTACCGCCAGCGGTAGCCGCAGTGGCGTTTCGTCCGGAAAACGATACGGCCGCCCGGAAGGTGGACGCGGACGCGCTGGTTATAACAATGGCGGTAGCGATGCCGCTGGTTGCGCCACCTGTTGTCGGAGCGGCGATGGCTATGCCGATAACTTCGGTAATGGATATCCAGTATCTGCGCCTGCGCGGGGGCGATCTCGTTCAGCGTGGGATTGTACATGCGGGCCTGCGCTGGCGCGGACGCAAAAGCGATCGTGGCTGCGACCGCCGCGGCCGCCAGTATCAATATCCTTTTCATTCCGGCACTCCTGTTTCACATGTCCCTCAGGGTTAAAGTCCCGAGAGCGCCAGAAGTTTCCGACGAAGGCACGAAATTGCCGCATTCGCAGCCGCCCTCGGGCGGCGGGAAGGCGGGATTATTCCAGTTCGATCGAGCTCTCGATGGTGTGGTTGAGCCCGACCGCGTCGATGGTCAGCACCATGCGGGCCTGGAGCGCCTCGTTGCCTTTGATCTTGCCGGCGGCGACAGCGTCGCGGATCGCCGTTTCGATCTCGCGCTGCGAGGTGACGCCCACGGTCTTGAGGAATTTGCGCAGCGAGGTGTTGAGGACATCTTCGTTCATGCCGGGCTCCTTTGGCGGGCTTGTTGGATGCGGACGACCTTAGCTAATGCGGCCGGGCCGCAAAGCGCCATCCCACGGGCTTAAAAAACCCGCCTCCGCCGCCGTTGACCGCAGGTTTTGCGCCGCTATTATCCCGCCGCCGGCCGTCGCGCCGGCCAAGTTGCCCCTGTGGCGGAATTGGTAGACGCGCCTGACTCAAAATCAGGTACCGCAAGGTGTGCTGGTTCGAGTCCGGCCAGGGGCACCACCTTCCTACTCACCTCTCCTCATAGCCACTCAAATCGGGTCATGTCTCAATGGCTTACGCCCGATCGAGTGAAACGGAATGAGGAACTAACGGAGTACGGAACGAGGGTAGCCGAGGGTATAATTGAGGGTAGCGCGCTCTTTCACAGAAAGGACGTACCCTCATGAGCCTCTCTTCGTTCTCGGTAGAGAAGGCCAAGCCACGCGACAAGCCTTACAAGCTTGCGGACGGCAATGGCCTTCATGTTCTCATCAACCCGAACGAGTCGTAGCTATGGCGCTTCCGCTACCGTCATAACGGTACGCAGAAGATGATCGGCTTTGGCTCGTTCCCGGAAGTTCGCTCGCGGCTGCGCGCGAAAAGCGTGATGCCGCCCGCAAGATCGTGGCGACGGGCGAAGATCGGGAAAGTCCCGGCCCCTCGTCCACACCAACGTCTTCAAATCCAGTTCACCGCCGTGCTGAAGTGTTCCCCGCTGCGGATCGAGGCGGGTGCGGCTGGCGTTCAGTGTGCCACCTGAGACCCAACAGGTAAGTCAGGCACCAGGGGAAAATTATGGGTGAAGCAGCTCTATCGAATTACGAAACACCGGACGTAGACGCAGAGGTGGCGCAGGCGCTCGCCATATGCGGCGGTGACGCCGTCGCGGCCCTCCGAGCTACGCTGATAGCCAATGCGTTCCTAGAGCGGCGAGTGGAACTTTTGCTCGCCGCGCAGTCAACAGGCTACTTGCGGGGCCGGGTACGAAAGCCGAGCGGCCGAGAAGAATAGCGCCGGAGGAAATCAGGCTTTGCGTGCGGCCAAGTAGGTCTTATGAGTCGAGTGTGCCGGGCGTGCTGTTTTGGCTTGCCCCTTTACGGCGCGAAGGCATGCGAAGCCCCGGTCGAAAAATCGGGGCTTCTGCCTTCCTTCGTTCATTGAAAACCAAAAATAAAGTGGGTAATACGATTTAGGGTAAGGTTTAGTTGTCCAACATCGAGGAACTGTCTTGTCGTTTTTGGTGCCTTCGGCAATTATCCCGCCCAATGAAGCTGCACGGATGGAGGCGGTGCGTCGGTATGACGTGCTTGATACACCTCCTGACGGTGCATTCGACCGGGTGACCGCGCTTTCGGCGCGAATCTTCAATGTCCCGATAGCCATAATTTCGATTGTCGATCACGACCGCATTTGGTTCAAATCACATCACGGCCTGCCGGTGGAACAAATAGACAGAGAACCGGGACTCTGTGCGTCAGCGATTCTCCAGCACGACCCCTACATTCTGGAGGACGCGTCTAAGGACGTCCGGTCTTTGACGAACCCGTTGGTTGCTGGAGATTTCGGTCTCCGTTTTTACGCGGGCGTTCCGCTCCATACTCGCGACGGCTACAACCTCGGTACTCTTTGTGTGATTGATAAGGAAGTCCGGCCCGTCAGTGAGAGCCAGATTAATGATCTGCGTGACTTGGCAAGTCTGGTTATGGATCAAATGGAGCTTCGGCTTTCAGCTCGTACGGAGCTTGAGCGGGCAAGCCGTGCTAACGAGCAAGCAAATTTAATGGCGCACGAGATTGAGCATCGCGTAGCCAATAGTCTCCAATTTGTATCATCCATACTGCGATTACAGGGCAGGCAAGTGCCGGAAGATGTGGCTTCGCATTTTGAAATGGCCGCTCATCGAGTAGGGGCTGTTGCCCGCGTGCATCGGCATTTACTTGACGAAAAGAACGCCGCGTATGTTTCGGCTCTCGCATACATCACGCGTTTAAGCGAAGATCTGGCTGATATTCTTGGTGTGCCGGTAGCTGTAACAGGTGACGAAGCGCAATTGACCACGAAGACCATTCAGTCCGTTGGCTTGCTGCTGAACGAGCTTGTGACGAACGCGGCTAAACACGGTGCGGGAAAAATCAGCGTTAGCTTCGTCGCTACGAAATCAGAATGCAAATTGAGCGTTTGCGACGAGGGCAAAGGTTTGCCGCCTGGCTTCGATTTCACCGCTCAAAAAGGCATGGGCATGAAGATTATCGACGTTCTGGCCACGCAGCTTGGCGGGGGAGTATTGACCGCTTCTAATAACGGCCGGGGCGCTTGTTTGGTCGTCACTTTTCCGCGTATGGCCACCCGCGACGCTCAATAGTTCATTGCTCATCAAAGCCGCTCAAACCGAACCATCTCTTTTCAAGCGGTCTGAGGGTACGGCAGAGGGTACAAGGCTAGACGTTGTCCACAGAAATCCATATACAACGGGCTCAATAGTCGCTCTCTCAATGACGGCCAGGGGCACCAGCCTACGCTCTGCGAGCTTTCGGCTCTGCGAGCCGAGGCTCGCAGAGCGCAGGCTGTCGCGCCGAAGTCTGTTTCGGACGAAGGCGGGCGACAATTTGCGGCGGCCTCCGGAGCGTTCATGAACGATTTAATGGTTCTCGCACGCAAAGATCCGGTGGTGTCGGCGGCCGCCGTCATCGTCGTCGTCGGGCTGGCGACGATGGGCGGCTTTTTCTTTTTCGAGCATGTGCTCGGTTATCCGCCGTGCCCGCTCTGCCTCGATCAGCGCCTGGCTTTTTACGTCAGTGTGCCGCTCGCCGCGCTGCTCTGGCTCGGCGCCAGCTTTGGCGCCGCGCGGAAAGTCCTGCTGCTGGGTTTTCTGGTGATCGCCGGACTGATGATCTGGAATACCGGCCTGTCGGCCTATCATGCCGGCGTCGAATGGAAGTTCTGGCCGGGGCCGGCTGACTGCTCGGGCCCGCTCAATAGTCTGGGTTCGGCCGGCGGCTTGATGGCAAAATTGCAGAACATCCGCATCGTCCGCTGCGACGAAGCCGCCTGGCGCCTGTTCGGCCTTTCGCTCGCCGGCTACGATGTGCTGGTGTCGCTGTTTCTCGCGGCGGTCGCGGCGCTGGGCGCGAAGACGGCCTGGGACAGACCTGCCGAAGAATAGTATCTGCTGGGGGCTGAAACGATTACGGCCACGAAGGAGGGGCGCGGGTACATCCGCCGTCGCCTGCTATTCGTGGCCGTCCGCCGCGGTTTCCCGCCGCGCCGCGATGGAGCCCGCAGTATTATTGCAAGCTCAACATCACTGTTAAAACCTAGATAGGTACGATTTGGTTCTACGCAAGGGGCAAGCCGCTCCCGGCTTGGTTCCTCACGGATCCAGCTCGGTGTCCCAATAGAGATAATCGAGCCAGCTATCGTGCAGATAGTTCGGCGGGAACAGGCGGCCGTTGCGGTGCAGGTGATGCACCGTCGGCTGGAACGGCATCTGCGCCGGATACATGCGCGCTTCCTGCATGGTCATGCTGCCCTTGCGGAGATTGCACGGCGAGCAGGCGGCCAGCACATTGTCCCACGTCGTATGTCCGCCGCGCGAGCGCGGGACCAGATGATCGAAGGTCAGGTCGTTGCGGTCGCCGCAATACTGGCAACTGAAGCGGTCGCGCAGGAAGACGTTGAAGCGGGTGAAGGCCGGATGCGTCGAGGGCTTCACGTAGGTCTTGAGCGAAACCACGCTCGGCAGCTTCATTTCGAAACTGGGGCTGTGCACCGCGTGATCGTAATTGGCGACGATGTTGACGCGCTCAAGGAAGACGGCCTTGATCGCGTCCTGCCAGGACCACAAGGATAAAGGATAGTAGCTCAACGGCCGGAAGTCCGCGTTGAGAACCAGGGCCGGAAACCCGGCAGGCGAAACGTGCACGTTCAAAGTGACGCTCCTCGACCTCCTAAGGAACGCTGCCGCCACGCAGCTCACCCTCTACTAATAGTGCAGCGTGACAGGCTTGTGAAGTCGTGCAAGGGGCGTTCCTTGGGGCGTTCCTTGGGACGTTCCTTGGGGCAACTCGGCGTCCGGCTACTTGCGGGCGGCAAACTGTTTGGCGAGAAACTCGCCGCCGTGGCGGAGGCCTTCCTGATCGATGCCGTGGCCGACGCCGGGCGAGATGTGCCACTGCGTGGGCACTTCCAGCGCGGCCAGCCCTTGCGAGGCGTGAAATACCGCCTGTACCGGAATCAGTTCGTCGCCATCACCATGCACCAGCAGCACAGGTGGCTTGCTGATGATCTCGGCGGCGAAGGCATCCGGGTCGGGGTCCTCGGGCAGCACCAGCATGCCGGAATAGCCGACGATCGCGGCAGGCGCGACCGGACGGCGCAGGCCGATATGCAGCGCCATCATTGTGCCCTGGCTGAAGCCAACCAGCGCCAAGGCCTGCGGCGGCAGTCCGCGCCGCGCCAGTTCGGCGT
>JAUSBQ010000286.1 GCA_030651965.1 Pseudolabrys sp.
GACATCGACCACGTTGATGCCGTAGGACTTGGCATCGCGGTCGACCAGTTCGAGAATCCGGCTCATCAGGTCGGAGCGCTGGTCGCGCACGACGTTGGTGAAGGTCGCGGCGCCAAGCACGCGCCGCAGCGCAGAATTGAGCAGGATGGCGAGCTGCGAATTGGCGCCCTGGATCGAACCGAGCGTCTGATAGTAGCGCAGCGGATCGACGATCTTGTAGCGGGCGAAGGCGTCGACCACCAACCGCTTCTGGTCGGAGGCGATGACTTCCTGCGCCGGCGCTTCGAGATCGAGGATGCGCTTGTCGATCACGATGACCGTATCGATGAACGGCACCTTGAAGTTCAGGCCGGGCTCACTGACCACGCGCACCGGCTGACCGAGCCGAACCACCAGGGCCTGCTGGGTCTGATAGACCGAAAACAACGACGAGTAGCCGACGATCAGCGCGGCGACGAGGAGGACGGCGGCAATGCCGCCGATGAAATTAAGCTTCATGGTCTGGCTCCCGTCTGGGTCCGCGGCGTCGCGGGACGATCGAGTTCACGTAACGGGAGATAGGGCACCACGCCGCCGCCGCCTTCGCGGCCGGAGTCCATGATGATCTTGTCGGCGCCGCCGAGCACGCGCTCCATGGTCTCGAGATACATGCGCGCGCGCGTGACCTCGGGCGCTTTCTTGTACTGCTCGTAGATGTTGTTGAAGCGCGAGGTCTGGCCCTGGGCTTCCGCAACAGTCTGCGATTTGTAGGCTTCCGCCGCCTGGGTGATCTGAGCGACCCGGCCGCGTGCTTCCGGCACGACGCGGTTGGCGTAAGTCTGCGATTCGTTGACCGACCGCTCAAGATCGGCGCGCGCCGCCTGCACGTCGCGGAAGGCGTCGATCACCTGCGTCGGCGGATCGACCTTCTGCAACTGCACCTGCTGCACCAGAATGCCCGCGCCGTACTGGTCGAGCGTCTTCTGCATCAGTTCCTGCACGGCGTTTTCGATCGTCTGGCGGGCGCCGGTGAGGATCGGCTGAATGTCGGACCGGCCGACGACCTCGCGCATGGCGCTTTCGGCCACCGCCTTCACGGTGCCTTCGGGGTTCTGGATATTGAACAGATAATCGCCGACGCCGGTCGGCTTGACCTTCCAGAGAACCGAGAAATCGACGTCGACGATGTTTTCGTCGCCGGTCAGCATCAGGCTCTCTTCCGGAACGTCGCGCACGGTCGAGCCGCGGCGGGCGTCGTCGACGACGCGCATGCCGATATCGATCTTGTTGACGCGCAACGCCTTGGGCGTCAGCACGGTCTCGATCGGGTAAGGCAGGTGATAATTCAGGCCCGGCTGCACTTCGCGCACGTTCTTGCCGAAGCGAAGCACGGCGCCGAGTTCGTCCGGCTCGACCTTGAAGAAGCCGGAAAAGCCCCACAGCGCCACGGCGGCGAGCGCCAGCAACGCGAAGCCCTTGCTGCCGAGATTGCCGCCCGGCAGCACGCCGCGCAATTTATCCTGGCCGCGACGGAGGATTTCCTCCAGATCGGGCGGTTTCGGACCTGACGACTGCGGTCCGGAGCCCCAGGGACTCTTGCCCCCGCCGCCACCGCCCCACGGCCCGCCGCCGCCACCACCGCTGCTACCGCCGCCGCCTTGATTGCTCCATGGCATCGAAAATCTCTCCCGCAGCCCGGCTGTAAATGCCTGCTGGCCCTTAGTTGGGAGGGGTTATAGGCGACGCAAGGGCCCGTTACAACGCGCTGTCATGCCGCATTACGGCGGCACTTTGGGTGGTTCGGCCTCATTTCGGCGCGTGACGGCGTTCTAACGGCTGTGCGAAAGGCCCCGCCCCCTCCTGCTCTGCCCGCAGCCGCCGTGCGATAGTGCCGGTATCGCGCATTGGGACACAGTATCCCGGTCCGCCAAGGCGCCCAGGGGGAAGCATTCGCAATGACACCATTCGATTTGAGCAAGCGCGTCGCCTTCGTCACCGGCGGCAATGGCGGTATCGGGCTCGGCATGGCCAAGGGACTGGCCGCCGCCGGCGCCACGGTCGTGATCGCCGGCCGCAACAAGGCCAAGGCAGACGCAGCGCTGGCGGAGTTGAAGGCTATCGGCGCACAGGCCGCCTTTGTTGAACTGGACGTACTGAAAGAAGCGTCCTGCCATAAGGCCCTCGACCAGGCCGCCAGCACGTTCGGGCGGCTCGACATTCTTATCAACAATGCCGGTACCAGCGTGCGCAAGCCGCCCGAACAATTGACCGCCGCCGACTGGCATCTGGTGATGGACACCAACCTCACCAGCGCATTTTTCTGCTCGCAGGCCGCCTACCCGCACATGCAGCGCGCCGGCGGCGGCAAGATCATCAATATCGGCTCAATGATGTCGATCTTCGCCTCGTCCTACGCCACACCCTATGCCTCCAGCAAAGGCGCCATCGTGCAGATGGCCAAATCCTTCGCGGTCGCCTGGGCCAAGGACAACATCCAGGTCAACGCCATCCTGCCCGGCTGGATCAATACCGACCTCACCCGCAAGGCGCGCGAACAGGTCGAAGGTCTTCACGACAAGGTGCTGGCCCGCACGCCGGCGCAGCGCTGGGGCGAACCGGGCGATTTCGCCGGCGTCGCGGTGTTTCTCGCCAGCCCCGCGTCCGACTTCATTACCGGCGCCGCGATCGCCGTCGATGGCGGCTATTCGGTGCAGGCGTAGAGTTAGCGCCGCACGTAAGTCGCCACGTCGAAACTGGCGTCGTCATCCGGTCCGGCCGGAAACGACACACGCTTGGTTTCGCGCCACAGGGTCGGATCGAACTGGGGAAAGAAGGCATCGCCCTCCGGGCTGGCATTCACATGCGTAATCTCGAGCCGGTCGGCCCGCGGCATGATGCGCTCGAACACGTCGCCGCCGCCGATCACCATGATCTCATCGACGCCGCGCCGCTCGGCATCCTGCCGGGCAAAGCTCATCGCCGCGTCCAGGCTGTTGGCCAGCACCCCGCCCGGCACCACCAGGCCAAGATCCTTGGTCATCACGATATTGGTGCGCCCCGGCAGCGGCTTGCCGATCGACTCGTAGGTCTTGCGGCCCATCACGACCGGCTTGTC
>JAUSBQ010000290.1 GCA_030651965.1 Pseudolabrys sp.
CAAGGACTGGATGAAGCACACTCTGGCGTGGATCGACAGCAAGGGCGACGTGAAGATCGACTACCGCCCGGTGCACACCTACACGCTGACCAACGACGTCTCCTATATCGAACCCAAAGCGCGCGTTTATTAAACGCGAGCGTAACAAAAAGTGCCGCGCTACTAGGATCCAACGACATGGTCGAAATCACGCTGCCAAAGAACTCCAAGGTCGTCGAGGGCAAGACCTGGCCGCGCACGTCGCACGCCACGCACCTGACCGAGTTCAAGATCTACCGCTGGAATCCGGACGACGGCGCAAACCCGCACATCGACACTTATTTCGTCGACCGCGACGACTGCGGTCCGATGGTTCTCGACGCGCTGATCTGGATCAAGAACAACGTCGATCCGACGCTGACCTTCCGCCGCTCCTGCCGCGAAGGCGTCTGCGGCTCGTGCGCGATGAACATCGACGGCACCAATACGCTCGCCTGCACCAAGGCGATGGACGACGCCAAGGCGCCGCTGAAAGTCTATCCGCTGCCGCATCAGCCGGTGGTGAAGGACCTGGTGCCGGACCTGAAGAATTTCTACGCGCAATACGCCTCTATCGAGCCGTGGCTGCACACGGTGACGCCGACGCCCGAGAAGGAATGGAAGCAGAGCCATAGCGACCGCAGCAAGCTCGACGGCATGTATGAGTGCATCCTGTGCGCCTGTTGCTCGACTTCGTGCCCGAGCTACTGGTGGAACTCGGAACGCTATCTCGGCCCCGCCGCGCTGTTGCAGGCCAACCGCTGGGTCCAGGATTCCCGCGACGAAGCCACCGGCGACCGCCTCGACAATCTCGAGGACCCGTTCCGGCTCTATCGTTGCCACACCATCATGAACTGCTCCAAGGCTTGCCCGAAGGGCCTCAACCCGGCCAAGGAAATCGCCACGTTGAAGAAAGCGCTGGTCGAGCGGCAGGTCTAGGCGCAGCAAGGCGCTTTTCGCGACCTCAAATCCGCGACCGAATGATGCGGTAGCGCCTGCCGCCGCTTTTGCATAAGCTTCCCGAAATAATTCTTGGGAGGACGATGCCGATGACGAAGCGGAAGATTCTGCGTGGCCTTGAATTTCCGCTGCGCGGGCTTGGATTTTTCGTGCTGGCCGGTGCGCTTCTGATCTGCGCCGGCGAACGCCAGGCGGTGGCGCAGAAATATCCCGAGCATCCGGTCAAGATCGTCATCCCGCTCGGCCCCGGCGGCGTCGGCGACATCACCGCGCGCATTCTTGCCGAGAAACTCGGCGACAAGCTGGGCCAGCGTTTCGTCGTCGAAAACATGCCCGGCGCCGGCGGCATCACCGCCATGCGGGCCATAATCGCAGCGCCGGCCGATGGCTATTCGCTGCTGCTTGCGACCGGCGGCATTGCCAGTTCGATCCCGCTCTATAAGCAGTTTCCGGTCGACGTCCTGAACGAACTCGTGCCGGTGTCCTCGCTCGGCTATTTCGATTGCATTCTGGCCACCAACGGCGAGTCCGAGTTCAAGACGCTTGGCGATTTTCTGAAAGCCGCCAAGGCAAGTCCCGGCAAGCTCAACATCGGCACGATCAGCGCCGGCGGCGTGCAGCATCTCACCGCCAATTATTTCAAGCAGGCGGCGGGCATCGACGTCGTCGTGGTCCCCTTCAAGACCACGCCGGACGCCGTCATCGCGCTGTTGCGCAACGACGTGCATATGGTGATCGATTTCTACGCGGCGCTGAAAGGCAATATGCAAAGCGGCAAGTTACGCGCCGTCGCCTGGGCCGGCCCGACGCCGTCGCCGGCAATGCCCGAGCTGAAAACCGCGGAAGCGCAGGGCGTCAAAGGCTTCCAGGCCAATTCTTGGAACTCGATTTATGTCAAGGCCGGCACGCCGCCGGCTGTCATTGAAACCCTCAACAAGGCGATGCACGAAATCCTGGCCGATCCGGCGATCAAGGCCAAGCTGCTCGATCTCGGCATTGACTCCAAGGCGAGCACGCCAGCGGCGATGGATGCGCAGATGCGCGGCGACATCAAGAAGTGGGCCGGCGTCATCGAGAAGGCCGGCATCGAAAAGCGCTAGGCGCCTAGCCGGGGCGCCGGTCCCGACACCGGTGAAAACCGCAAGGTTTCGATGTAGTCTTCTGCCGGCCCGCCGCGACGGCCGGCCAGCAAGAGGCGGACGTCATGATCGACCACATCGGTTTCCCGGTTTCCGACTTCGCGCGCTCGAAGGCCTTCTACGAAAAGGCGCTCGCGCCGCTCGGCTACTCCGTCATCATGGAGGTCGAGAAGACCGACAGCGGCCACCCTGCCGCCGGTTTCGGCCGCGACGGCAAGCCTGATTTCTGGATCGGCGGCGAAGGCGGGCTGCACGACGCCCTTCACGTAGCCATCGTCGCCAAAGACCGCGCCACCGTCGACGCCTTCTACCAGGCGGCGCTTGCCGCCGGAGCGACGGACAACGGCGCGCCGGGCATCCGCGCGCACTATCACCCGAATTACTACGGCGCCTTCATCCTGGACCCCGACGGACATAACATCGAAGCCGTCTGCCACGCGCCGGGATGATGCCGCCAGGTTGCGGTGACTTTATATAAGCCGTTGTTTTTAATACGTGTTTCTCGGTTGCTATAGCCGATAATGCAACTTTAGCTTGATCGGGTTGCAGCGGTGACGCACACTCGCCGCCGGGGAGCGTGCACGTGCGTAGGGACGTATTGGGGTCGGCGCTTGCGGTTGGATTGCTGGCTGCTGCCTGCGCGCCGGCCAGCCGGTTGCCCGCTTTGTCCCAGAACGACATCGAGGCGGAAACCCGCCTCCAGCAGATCGCGCACATCCGTAAATATTATTCCGAGTTGCACCGCGTCGATACGATCGCGTTTCGTATCCGCACCGCCAACCGTGCCGATTGCCATGGCTGGGAGTCGGCCCAGATCGGCCTTCATGCGGCGACGCCGCAGAGCCTGCCGAGCAGGTATCGATCCTATTCGCGCGAGGCGCTCGACCTGACCTGGGCACGGCCGACGGTGATCTCGGTGGTGGAAGGTTCGCCTGCCGCGGGAGCCGGCATCACCATTGGCGACCAGATCATCGCGCTCAATGGCGAACTCATCCCTGTGACCGGCACGGCCGGCTGGATGGCCGGGTGGCTCAAGCATCACGGCGCAAAACCGTTGCAAGCCAATCTTCGCCGCGACGGCGTCGACCGGACGGTGACGATCACGCCGGTGATGGGCTGCGCCATTCCGATCGTCTACATGGCGGACGCCACCATAGACGCCGCGACCGACGGCGACAGGATCATCATCCACTCAGGCATGGTGATGCTTGCAAAATCGGACGCCCAGCTCGCCCACATTATCGGCCACGAACTGGCTCACGCCAATCTCGGCCATTTGGACAAGCGGTTGGTCAACACGGTCGCCGGGTGGGTCGGAGGCACGTTGATCGATGCCGGTTTTCTCTCCGGCGGGATTTCAACCGGCGGTGCATTCCGCAAGGAATTCGCCAAGGCCGGAGCGCGGGCTTTCAGCGTCAACTTCGAACGCGAGGCCGATTACGTCGGTGCTTACTATGCCGCGCGCGCCGGTTATGACATGGCCGGGGCCGAGGAATTCTGGCGCGAACTCGGGCTCGCCCACCCGGACAGCATTCGCTTTGCCAGAACCCATCCGATTACAGCGGTGCGCTTTCTGCAGCTGAAAAAAGTCGCCGCCGAAATTGCCGACAAGCGGGGGCGCAATCTGCCGCTGATGCCGGAACTAAAGTCGCCCTATTCACACGAAGCGCCGAGGCAGAGCTTTTCCAATTCCGGAAACGGCTTGTAGGCGGCCTTGCCGCACTGCGTGGGCGTCGCATCGATCAACTGATTGAGGCGCCCGGCGTAGAAATAGGCGATGCGGTCCTTGCTGCCGAGATATTCGCGATGATAGCCGCGCGAATTCGAGCGGATGCAAACCGCGTAGCGCTGGTCCCTGCCAACCGCCATCAAAGCCGGATCGGTGATATAGGCATCCTTGACGTTGGTCGGATCGATCAGCGTCGTCTTGAGCGTATTCACTATTTCATTCTTGTAGTTCGCGGGCACCAGATTGGGCTCCGGCTCTTTCGGCTTGCCGAGATAGTCACTGGAGCCACAGCCGGCGAGAACCATCGTGGCGGCCGCGAAAAGACCGATGCGTGTCATGTGGATGCGCGTCATGCGGATGCTCATCGTCAATTCCTCACATCGAGACCACACAAGATCAGCCGTGGCGGCCGGGAGTCCAACCGCGCCCGGCGAGATTACGCTCGCCCGCCGAAACACCGATCGGCTCAAGCGTCGTCGACATCGAGTCATTCCACCGGTTGAGATAGCCGAACAGCGCGACGACGCCGAGTATCTCGACGATCTCGTCGTCGGTCCAATGCTTGTGGAGCTCAGTGGCAATTTCAGGGCTGACCGCGTTCGGCACACTCGCCGCGCCGAGGGCGAAGTCGAACGCCGCCTTCTCGGCCGCGCTGAACAGGGGGCTGTTGGCGTAGTCCCATATCGCGGCCATTCGCTCCGCGCTCGCGCCGAATCGCTCTGCCGCCAGAATCGTGTGCGCCTGGCAGTAGCGGCAGCCGGCCGCTTGCGAGGCGACAAAGCCGATCAGCCGCTTCTGTTCGGCGGTCACGCGGCCGAGATTTTCCATCACCGCCTTGTTCAGTTCGGTGAAAGCGCGGGCGATTTTCGGCCGCCGCTGCATGGTCAGGACGCTGTTCGGCACGGTGCCGAGCGGTCCTCGAAAAAACTGAATCAGATCGAGCAAATCCGGGTTGTGATCTTCGGGCAGCGGGTCAACCAGCGCCATGACGGCTCTCCGCTCAATCTTTCTTCAGCGTGCGCTTGCGTTGCGCCAAAGTGCGCAGCCGCAGGGCGTTGAGCTTGATGAAGCCCTGCGCGTCCTTCTGGTCGTAGGCGCCCTTGTCGTCCTCGAAGGTGACGAGCGTCGAGGAGTAAAGCGATGCCTTGCTCTGCCGGCCGGTGACGATGACATTGCCCTTGTACAGCTTCAGCCGGACTTCGCCTTCG
This sequence comes from Pseudolabrys sp., assembly GCA_030651965.1. Taxonomy (GTDB): domain Bacteria; phylum Pseudomonadota; class Alphaproteobacteria; order Rhizobiales; family Xanthobacteraceae; genus Pseudolabrys. The sequence continues at coordinate 5,055 of JAUSBQ010000290.1, forward strand.
ACCATCTCCTGCGACTTGTCGATCAGCGCCTGCAACATCTCGCGCTCGGGCGAGAACCAGAAGCCGTTGTAGATCAATTCGGCGTAGCGCGGCATCAGCTCATCCTTGAGATGGCCGGCGCCGCGGTCGAGCGTGATCGACTCGATGGCGCGATGCGCGACGAGCAGACTGGAGCCGCCGGGCGTCTCATAGACGCCGCGCGATTTCATGCCGACGAAACGGTTTTCGACCAGATCGAGCCGGCCGATGCCGTTGTCGTGGCCGAGCTGATTGAGACGCGCCAGGATCGACGCCGGCGACAGCACCACGCCGTCGATCGACACCGCGTCGCCTTTGGCAAAGCCGATGGTGACCGACATCGCATGGTCGGGCGCGTCCATCGGCGAGATGGTGCGCTGATAGACAATGGCCGGCGCCTCGACGGCCGGGTCTTCCAGAACCTTGCCCTCGGACGAGGAGTGCAGAAGGTTGGCGTCGACCGAGAACGGCGATTCGCCTTCCTTGTCCTTGGCGATTGTGATCTGGTGGTCGCGCGCGAACTTTAGCAGTTCCTCGCGGCCCTTGAATTCCCACTCGCGCCACGGCGCGATGATCTTGATGCCGGGCTCTAGCGCGTAATAGCCGAGCTCGAAGCGGACCTGATCGTTGCCCTTGCCGGTCGCGCCATGGCACACCGCGTCGGCGCCGACCTGGCGCGCGATCTCGATCTGGCGCTTGGCGATCAGCGGCCGGGCGATCGAGGTGCCGAGCAGGTACTGGCCTTCATAGACCGTATTGGCGCGAAACATCGGGAATACGAAGTCGCGGACGAATTCCTCGCGCAGATCGTCGACGAAGATGTTCTCGGGCTTGATGCCGGCACGCAGCGCCTTCTCGCGCGCGGGGGTCAGCTCTTCGCCCTGGCCGAGATCGGCGGTGAAGGTGACGACCTCGCAGCCATAAGTAGTCTGCAGCCACTTGAGGATGATCGAGGTATCGAGCCCGCCGGAATAGGCCAGCACCACCTTTTTCACGTCGCCTTTAGTCATTGAACGCCCTTGAGACCCTTGGGAAAAAGCCGGAATTCGGCCAAAGCCGGTCAGACTATAGGGGGAGCCGCCGGGGGTGCAAGCACGTCCGCCGCGGCGGCCGACCTGCAATCTGATGATGTTATTTTATAAAATACAATCTATTGTTGCATACGGAAAACCCGCACCCTAGGATAGCGGGACGGAAGGAGTGCCGCCGATGAACCGCCGCGCCGTCTGGTGTCTTCCCGTCCTTTTCCTTCTGATCGCCCTGCTGGCACCGTCGGCGCCCCGGGCTTCCGATCATGCCGATCCGCTGAACCTGACGGACCCAAACGCCAACATCACCGGTCTGTTCATCTTCCCGAAGGACGACCAGTACGTCCTGATCTTCAACGTGCGACGGGCGCTGACCAATCCAAAGCCTTACGAACTTTCCGCCTACGAATATGTCGTCAACATCGACCTGACCACGCCGGTCGCTTTCGACAGCGCCGAAGACCGCGCGCGGTACGGCGGCACGATTCCGGTCCCGGAAAAGTTGCATCCCGACGTCACCATCAAGGTCCGTCTCAACGACGACACCAGCCTGAAATCTATCGCCTATAACGGGCTCAAGGACACCGGCCGCATTCGCACCTTCACCGGCGTGCGCGACGATCCGTTCATCTTCCCGCGCTTCTTCAAGCGCAACGTCATCTCGATGGTGATGAGCATTCCGAAGAATGCGTTCCCGGAGAGTCAGCAGGACTTCATCCTGTGGGGCACGACTTACGTCAACGGCAAGGTGTCCGACCGCGTTGGCCGCTCGGTGCGCAGCCAGTTGCCGCGGTTTCCGATCCTGAATTTGTTCGAGCCGAAAGATCAGGTTGCGAAGCTGACGAAGGCCAAGGACTTCCTCGACAAGGTCGCCAATTTCTTCGACGACAAGAAGGAATGGTGGTCGCAGGCGCTCGCCGGCCTTCTGGAATTCACCTTCCAGTTTCGCAAATACGATCTGGCGCCCGACGTGATGATCTTCACCACGCGCTTCCCGCCGGTCTATCCGAACGGCCGGCAGTTGGCAGACGACGTCAACGCCATTCAATGCATGACGGGTGATTGCCTGTTGCAGGAGCTTTCCTACATCGAGGGCGGCTGGCCGCGCGCCGTCGTCAATGACAAGCCGTTCCTGCCCGACTTTCCCTATCTGGCCGAGCCGTTCCCGGACTCGCCGGAAAGAGTGCGCACCGCCAGCATCTGGCCTTATCTGCTGCCGGTGCTGATCGTATTCTCGCTGCTCATCCGGGGCCTGGTCGAGATCGTCTGGCGGACGTTGCGCTGGCTGTGGCGCAAGATCAGCGGAAAGTTTGGCCGCAAGTCTGGCCGCACGACCGGCCAGAAGCCGGTCCAGGCGTGATCCGCGGATTTGTCTTCGGCGCCGCGCTGCTGCTGACGGACAATGCGCACGCGCACGACTTCTGGATCGAGCCGTCGACCTTCACACCACGGCCCGGGGCCATGATCGCGGTTCACCTGAAGGTCGGGGAAAAATTCATCGGCGATCCGGTGCCGCGGCAGTCGGGCAGCATCGACCGGTTTTTCGTCCGTCAGAACGGCGGTGACACCGCCATCGGCGGCGCCAACAACCTCGACCCGGCAGGCCTGTTCCGCAGCAGCGGCGAGCCAGCCGTCATCGGCTACAGCAGCAACGGCAGTTCCACCGAACTCCCGGCCGCTCGGTTCGAAGATTACCTGCACCAATCCGGGCTGACCGCGATCATCGAGGAACGCCGGCGGCGCGGCGAAAGCACCCGGCCCGGCCGCGAGCGGTTCTTTCGCTACGCCAAGGCGTTGCTGACCGGCACGGCCAAATCCGGCACGGCCACCCAGGCATTAGGATTTGCCTATGAGATCGTGCCGGGCGACGATCCGACGGCGAGCATCGGGCCGTTGCGGGGCCGGGTGCTCCACAACGGCAAACCGCTCGCCGGTGCTCTGGTGGAGGCCTTGTGGCGCGACGATCCATCGATACAGTTGGCTACGCACAGCGGCCCACAGGGTGGCTTCGACTTTGCACTGCCGCGTCCCGGCGTCTGGCTGATCAAGTCGGTGCATATGGTGCGGGCCGGCTTTTTCGCGTCGCACGATTGGGACAGCCTGTGGGCCTCGCTGACCTTCGAGACGCCAAAGCCATGACAGTGCGCGCGATCCTGATCGTCTCGATGCTCTGGCTGTTGCTGCTGCCGGCGGGCGCGCACGAAATCGGCACCAGCAATGTCCGCCTGACGCTGCACAGCAATCAAACCTGGTCGGCCGAGATCACCACGGCGCCCACCGCGCTGGCCAACAAGATCGGGCCGCAGGCCAGCCAGCCGCGGGTCGCCGATCTCAATGCCGATATCGTGCGCACCCGGCTGACGGCGGCGACGCAGATCATCGCCGACTATATCGAGGTGCGTTTCGACGGCGCGGTATCGCCGGTCCGCGTCTCGGTGGCGCAGGTGGAGATGCCCGACGACAATGCCCTGCCCGCCTTCGTCGTGCTGCGCGCCGAAGGACCGGTCCCGGCGCTGGCAAAAGCACTGACGTGGCGATACGGGCTGGTCTATTCGACCTACGCCATGGTGTTTTCCGACGATCGGGGCGGCAGCCCGGTCACGCAATGGCTCGACGGCGACGCAGAGAGCAAGCCATTCCCGATCCTCGCCAACAGCGCGCCGCCGTCGCGGTTCGACATCGCCGCGCAATATCTGATCCTCGGCTTCGAGCACATCGTGCCGGAAGGGCTGGATCATATCCTGTTCGTACTCGGCATCTTCCTGCTGACGCCGCGGCTGAAGCCGATCCTGGTGCAGGTCACGGCCTTCACCGTCGCGCACTCGGTAACCCTGGGCCTGACGATGTATGGCGTGCTGTCACTGCCGTCGCACATCATTGAACCGCTGATCTCGCTGTCGATCGCCTATGTCGCCATCGAGAATATCGTCACGCAAAAGCTGACGCCGTGGCGGCCAGTCCTGGTCTTCGGCTTCGGCCTCATTCACGGTATGGGCTTTGCCGGCGCGCTTGCCGAGCTGAATCTGCCACGCGGGGAGATTATCCCGGCGCTGATCAGCTTCAATATCGGCATCGAACTGGCGCAACTCGCCGTGATCGCCGCTGCCTATTTCGCGGTGTCGTTCTGGATCGGCGACAAATGGTGGTACCGCGCCCGCGTCGTCATGCCGGTCTGCGCGGCCATTGCCGCCGCCGGCCTGTTCTGGACGGTGCAGCGAATATTAGAAAGTTAGGCCGTCACGTCCTCGTAGACATCGACATCGGCGGCGCCGGCCAGCATCGCCCGCCATCCGGTAAGGAAGGTGCGGATCATCGGGTCGCTCGACACTTTCTGCCGGTTCATCTCCATGGCCGCATTGGCCTCATATTCGATCTCGATGCAGAATTGCGCCGGGTCGTCGACATTCTGCAATAAGCGCACCTTGGTGCCGCCGAGGGCGCGGTAGAATGGCGCCGAACTGCGCACCAGCATCAGCACCTGGGCTGGGTCGCCGAGCGCCCTTATCTTCATCTGCAACACGCGCCTCAGGGCTTCCTGCGCTTCCGCCATCAAATACCTCCGGTTCGGGCATCCTGTCGCGGCACCGCGCGGTTCGGCGCCGCCGCATAACCATATCGATTAATGTTACCGCGCAATCGCGCTACTGCGCCACCATGCGTTGCGTTATTTCTGCTCGGCATAGCTGATCGTCACCATTGGGGCACTCGATGTCAAAAGTTAACGCCATTTACGCCGCCGCCTTTGCCGGCGCCGTGCTGATTGCGGCCACGCCGGCCTTCGCCGCGCAGTGCAACCACAAAGGGGGCTTCGACGCCTTCCTTGCCGACTACAAGAAGGAAGCGGCGGCGCAGGGTATTTCCAAGCGCGGCCTCGCCGCGCTCGACGGCGTCAAGCTCGACGAAGCGGTGATCGCCGCCGACCGCCGGCAGAAAGTGTTCGATCAGACATTCGAACAGTTCTCCGGCCGCATGATCTCCAAGAGCCGGCTCGCCATCGGCGAAAAGATGATGCTCACCCACGCCTCGATGCTGCAGCGAATCGAAAAGCAGTACGGCGTGCCCGGCGCGGTCCTGATCGCCATCTGGGGCCTGGAGACTGATTACGGCACCGTCCACGGCAAGCGCTCGGTGGTGCGTTCGGTTGCGACCTTGGCCTATGACTGCCGCCGCACCGAGCGATTCCACACCGAGTTGACCTCGGCTTTGCGCATCGTCGACCGTGGTGACATGGCGTCGGCGCAGATGGTCGGCGAATGGGCCGGCGAGATCGGGCAAACGCAGTTTTTGCCCAGTTCCTACGATAAGTACGCCGTCGACTTCGACGGCAATGGCCGCCGCGATCTGGTCGGCAGCGTGCCGGATGTGCTCGCCTCGACCGCGAATTATCTCAAAGGCCATGGCTGGCAGCGCGGCCAGGGCTGGGGTCCGGGGCAGCCGAACTTCGACGCCATCAAGGCCTGGAACAAGGCCGAGGTTTACGCCAAGACCATCGCGCTGTTCGCCGAGAAGCTCAACGGCGGCAAGACCAAGAGCGCACAGAAGTAACAACCTTCGTCATGCCCGGCCTTGTGCCGGGCATCCACGACTTTCTTTTCTTAAAACAAGACGT
>JAUSBQ010000305.1 GCA_030651965.1 Pseudolabrys sp.
CGAGTCGCTCACTGAAATCCTTGAGTCGATCAAAAAGGTCGCGGCAGGTGTGTCCGACATTGCCAATGCCTCGATCGAGCAGGCGACCGGCATCGAGCAGATCAACAAGGCGCTGACGCAGATGGACGAAGACACCCAGCAGAACTCGGCGCTGGTTGAAGAGAACGCCGCCACCGCCAAGACCCTGGAACACCAGGCCAAGGCGATGGACGAGCAGGTCGCCTTCTTCCAGATCGGCAATGCCGAAGAGCACCGTGAATCGTCTTACGCCAAGGAACCGATGGCCAAGCCGGCGCCCCGCAAGGCCATTGCGCCGTCGCGTGGACCGGCTGCGCCGAAGTCTCAGCCGATGGCAGAGCCGAAGCGCGCGGCTGCCGGTGGCGGAGCCCGCCGCATGCAGACCGCGCTGGCGACCGCCGTCAACGCCGACGCCGACTGGAAAGAGTTCTAGACTTTAAGGAAGCTCGACGATGGCGCTTGGTACTCACAGTGCGGCGGCGGCGTTCGCGAATAGCGGACCTGCCGCCGGGGTCGAGTCGGACCGCGAATTTGCTTTCTCCGACGCCGACTTTCGCGGCCTTGCCCAAGTCGCCTATGAGCAGGCCGGCATTGCGCTGTCCGACAGCAAGCGCAATCTGGTGTACAGCCGGCTGTCGCGCCGGCTGCGCGCGCTCGGATTGTCGACCTTTCGCGAGTATCGGGAATTCCTTGCCGAAAACATGGCCGAGCGCGAAAGCTTCATCAACGCGATCTCGACCAACCTCACCAAGTTCTTCCGCGAGTCGCATCACTTCGACCATCTGCGCTCCGAAGTGGTGGCGAAATTCGCCAAGGCGAACGCCGCCAGTCTCGGCCGCATGCGGGTATGGTCGGCCGGCTGTTCGAGCGGCGAGGAGCCCTACACGATCGCGGTCGTCATCAAGAAGGAAATCCGCGATCTCGAACGCCACGACATCCGCATCCTGGCGACCGACATCGACACCGAGGTGATCGGCCGCGGCGCGCGCGGCGAATATCCGGGCAACTCGGTCGACGATATTCCGCGGCCCTATCAGGAATACTTCACGCCGACCGGTACCGGCGACACGCTCGCCGTCGACCGCCAGGCGCGCGCTCTGGTCGCCTTCAAGCGGCTTAATCTGATGGAACAGTGGCCCTTCAAGGGCGTCTTCGACGCCATCTTCTGCCGCAACGTGATGATCTATTTCGACGGTCCAACCAAGGCCAAGCTGATCCAGCGCTACACCGAAAAGCTCAAGCCCGGCGGATTTCTCTACATCGGTCATTCCGAATCACTCAATGGATCGCACCCCGGCCTCAGTCTGGTCGGGCGGACGATCTACCGGAGGGAAGCGTGAGCAACGCGGCCACGCTGCGCCACGCCGATACCGGTATGGACAGCGGCAATCAATCCGTCGCAACGCGCAGGTTCTTCGACACCGCCAGTTCGACCTGGATGGTGAAGGTGTTTCCGGGTGAGTATTTCGTCACCGGCAAGACCGATGAAGTTCTGGTCACCGTGCTCGGCTCCTGCGTCTCAGCCTGCATCCGCGATCCGCGCGCCGGCGTCGGCGGCATGAACCATTTCATGCTGCCGCACAGCAAGGCCGGCAACTGGGCGGGCGATCTCCAGTCGACGCGCTTCGGCAACTTCGCCATGGAAAAGCTGATCAACGAACTGCTGAAAGCCGGCTGCTCGCGCAACTCGCTCGAGATCAAGGTATTCGGCGGCGGTAACGTCACCGACACGCAGAACGCTATCGGCACCGACAATTCCGATTTCATCCTGCGCTACCTCGAGGCCGAAGGCCTGCGCTGTGTCGCTCAGGATTTGCGCGGTCAACTGCCGCGCCGCATCCATTACACGCCCGCGACCGGCAAGGTCATCCGCCGACTGCTTGGCACCGGCGAATCCTCGGCTGTCGCCCGCGAGGAAAAAGATTATGTCAGCCGCCTGTCGCAGCGCTCGGCGGGTGGTGAGATTCAGCTCTTCGATTGATGGGAATGCACATGAACAAGCGGGTCAAGGTTCTTATTGTCGACGATTCGGCGGTCATCCGTCAGTTGCTGTCGATGCTGCTATCGGAAGATCCCGAAATCGAGGTCGTCGGCACCGCCGGTGATCCGTTGATCGCGCGCGAACGCATCAAGGAGCTCAATCCCGATGTGGTGACGCTCGATGTCGAGATGCCGAACATGGACGGCGTCACCTTCCTGCGCAAGATCATGGCGCTGCGGCCGATGCCGGTGGTGATGATCTCGACGCTGACCCAGGCCGGCGCCGAAACCACACTGGAAGCGCTCGAAATCGGCGCCGTCGATTTCATCGCCAAGCCGACCCACGACGTCGCCAACGGCCTCGCGGCCATCGCGCACGAACTCCATACCAAGGTCAAGGCGGCGGCGCGCGCCCGCGTCGGCCGCAGCGCGCCGCTGGCGAAAGCCAAGGTGGCCCGGCCGCAATGGAGCGGCAGCGACGAACGCATCATCGCCATCGGCGCGTCGACCGGCGGCGTCGAAGCCCTCAAGACCGTGCTGATGAGCATGCCGGCGGTGTGCCCGCCGATCCTGATCACGCAGCATATGCCGCCGCGTTTCACCACCGCCTTCGCGGAGCGTCTCAACCGGGAATGTCCGATGACGGTGTCGGAAGCCGCGCATAACGACGCGGCCGAACCCAATCATGCCTATATCGCGCCGGGCGCATTTCACCTCGAACTGGTCCGCGTCGGCGGCTATTACCGTTGCAGCCTGAGCGAAGCGCCGGCGGTCTCCGGCCATCGTCCCTCGGTCGACGTGCTGTTCCGTTCGGTGGCGCGCGTCGCCGGCCGGTCCGGGGTCGGCGCGATTCTGACCGGCATGGGCAAGGACGGCGCCGAAGGCTTGCTGGAAATGCGCAATGCCGGCGCCGTCACGCTCGGCCAGGACGAAGCGTCGTCGCTGATCTACGGCATGCCGCGCGCGGCTTTCGAACGTGGCGCGGTGATGCGCCAATACGCGCTGACCAATATGGCCGACGCGATCATGGATGCCTGCGACGGCGACGGCAAGACGCATGCGCATGGCGCGGCGCCGTCGCGCCTGGTCAAGGCGCGATGAATCGAATTGGCGCGGGTGGAAAGACATTAGCATGCAGGTGACGGCGATGAATGGCACGTTTGAAAACTCCCCCATGCTGCTGCCGGAGACGCTGGATATCGCGGCGTCGGAAGCCTTTCTCGATGTGATCCGCAAGGGCCTGGCCGCCGGCGGCCAGCTACGGCTCGATGCGTCCGCGGTCAGGACGCTAACGCTGCCGTGCCTGCAGATCATCGTCTCGGCGATCCGCAGCGGCGACGCCGTCACCATCAAGGACCCGTCGGACGCTTTCGTGGCTGCATTCGAGGATTTCGGAATCGACTGGATGCAGTATCTCGACCGCGGCGCATCCATGGGCGAAAGCGCTAACGCAAACGCCGCCGCCGCCGGCAACGCTGAAGCGGATACCGCGGACGGCGATGCGGCGGCCCCATCGGATAAAGCTGAATTTCAAACCATCGGTGAGAATGTCATGAGCAAGCGAATCCTGACAATCGACGACTCCAAGACCATGCGCGATATGCTCATGCTCACGCTCGTCGAAGCCGGCTTCGACGTGGTTCAGGCCGTCGACGGTCAGGACGGCCTCGAGGTTCTCGGCAAGGAAAAGGAGCAGATCGATGTCATCATCACCGACATCAACATGCCCCGCATGGATGGCTACGAGGTCATCCGCAATCTGCGCCGCGACCCGGCGCACAAATCGACGCCGATCCTGGTGCTGACCACCGAAAGCGACGCCGACAAGAAGAACCTGGCGCGCGACGCCGGCGCCACCGGATGGATGGTCAAGCCGTTTGACCCGGAACGCCTGGTCGCGACCGTGCGCAAAGTCGCGCCGTAGGCTTTTGAATCCATTTGAAGGCTGACGCTCATGGCAAGTCTGGACGATCTCAAGAAGACATTCTTCGATGAATGCGACGAAGCTATGCAGCAGATCGAGCTGGGTCTCACCGATATCCGGTCGGGACAAAGCTCGGACGAAACGATCAACGCCGTGTTCCGCGGCGTTCACTCGGTTAAGGGCGGCGCCGGTATCTTCGGCTTCGAGCAGCTTGTCGGCTTTGCCCATGTGTTTGAAACGGTGCTCGACGGCCTGCGCAACGGCAGCCTGACGGCGACGCCGGAAAATCTCGACGTGCTGCTGCTAGCCAGCGATGTGCTCACCGACCTGGTGTCGATGTCGCGCTCCGGCCAGGCGGCCGCGCCCGATTTCGGCGCCGAATGCCGCGCTGGCCTTGAGCAGATCATCGAGCAGGGCGGCGGCGGCGGCGAGGGCGACGGCCCCGCGCCGGCCGAATTCGACGGCCTCGATTTCGTGCCGGTCTGCGTCAATATGGATGAGGACGAGGCGCCCGCCGACAGCGCGGCCGATGCCGGCGACGGCTTCAATCATTACGCCATCACGTTCCGGCCGAAGCCGGAAATGCTCAAGAAGGCGAACGAACCGCTGTATGTGTTGCGCGAGCTGCGCAAGCTCGGCGAACTGGATCTGGTTTGCGAAACCGACGTGCTGCCGGTCCTGTCCGAGCTCGAAGCCGATTACCCGTACTTCTGGTGGAAGGCCACGCTGCGCACATCATCGCCGCGCGCCATGGTCGATGAGGTTTTTGAGTTCGTCGTCGGTGATTGCGATCTCGACATTATCGATCAGACGCCGGCCGCGCCGGCCCAAATCGCACCCGAAGTGGCCGCGCCTGAAATCGCCGCGCAGCAACCGTCCACCGCCGTCGCCGACAGTCCGCAGCCGGTCGTCGCGGCGCCACCTTTGGTGCCCAGCGCGCCTGCCGTTGTTGCCAAGCCCGCCGCACCCATTGCCGCGGCCACCGAGGCGGCCGAGGCCGGCGGCCGCACCAAGCCGGCCGCGACCACCACGCGCATCGAACTCGAGCGTATCGACCGCGTCGTCAATATGGTTGGCGAACTGGTGATTTCGCAGGCGATGCTGGGCCAGATCGTCCAGGACATGCCGGAAGGAGTCGCCGGCCGGTTGACGCAAATTCTAGAAGAAGTCGTGCATCATACGCGCGAGTTGAAAGACAGCGTCATGTCGATGCGCGCCCAGCCGGTCGGCTCGGTGTTCCAGCGGATGCCGCGTCTGGTGCGCGAACTGGCCACCAAGACCCACAAGAAAGTCCGTCTGGAAATGGCGGGCGAAACCACCGAGGTCGATCGTTCGATCATCGAGCGTCTGGGCGATCCGCTGACCCACATCATCCGCAATTCGGTCGATCATGGCATCGAAACGCCGGCCGTGCGCGCCGCCGCCGGCAAGAACGAGGAAGGCGTCGTCCGCCTGTCGGCCGAGCATCGCGGCGGCCGCATCGTCATCGAGATCAGGGACGACGGCGCCGGCATCAATGCGGAGCGCGTGCTCAAGATCGCCAAGGAGAAGGGGCTGGTCGGGCCGGACGTTCAATTGAGCGACGATGAAATCGGCAACCTTATCATGTTGCCCGGCTTCTCCACCGCCGAGACGGTGTCCGACATTTCCGGCCGCGGCGTTGGCATGGACGTCGTGCGCTCGAATATTCAGGACCTCGGCGGCCGTATCTCGCTGAAATCGGTGCGCGGGCGCGGCATGACCATCACGCTGGCGCTGCCGCTGACTCTGGCGGTGATGGACGGCATGGTCATCAAGGTCGGCCAGCAGACTTATGTCATGCCGCTGTCGGCGATCGTCGAATGTCTGCGGCCGCAGGCCAACGAGATCAGCAATCTGATCGGCACGCACGGCATGCTGCAACTGCGCGGCGAATTCGTGCCGATCGTTCTCCTGAGCAATCTCCTGGATATCAATTCGCCGGCGTCAATGTCCGGCGAAAGGGTTGTCATCATCACCGACGCCGGCGAGGGCTCGCGCTTCGGCCTGGTGGTCGACGAACTGCTCGGTCACCAGCAGGTGGTGATCAAGAGCATCGAGGAGAGTTACGGCGCGGTGCCCGGCATCGCCGCCGCCACCATCCTCGGCAATGGGCGCGTCGCCTTCATTCTCGACGTCGAGAAACTGTCCGACATGGCGGTCAACTCGCCGATCGGAAATGCCATCACCATGAAAGCGGCTTCCCCGGCTTTGAACTAGAGTCTTGTAGAAAATGGCCCGCCGCAACGAGCGACGCGGCGGCCCTGAGGAGCAGAAAAGAATGCCAAGCGCAACAGCCATCAAGGTTCTCATTGTCGACGATCAGAACAGCGTCCGGCAGATGACGCGCATGACTCTCGAGGAACTCGGGTTCCGTGTGATTCATGAAGCGGAGAACGGCGTCCAGGCGATGGAAACCGCGTCGATCCAGCCGCTCGACCTGATCATCTCGGACTACAACATGCCGGAGATGGACGGTCTCGGACTGTTGCGGGCAGTGCGCGGCCACCCCGCCGCCCGCAAGGTGCCGTTCATTCTTTTGACCGGCCGCGGCGATCGCGAGCTCGTCGTCAAGGCGGCGCAGGCCGGCGTGAACAACTACCTGGTCAAGCCGTTCACCGCGGACATTCTGCGCGGCAAGATCGAACAGGTTATCGGCAAATTGACCTGATCGTGGCGTTTGACCGCGCGGCTAGGGGTAGGCGTCTGTGATACGCGAAGAGTCAGATAGCGACGATGGAGCGTTTCTCGCGGTGTTCGCCGCACTGCTGCTCGACAATGTCCTGCGTCTCGACGAGACGGTGGGAACGGTGACCGATTATGTGATGGCCACCAAGCCGAGCCGCGATCTGGTCGTCACCTTGCAGGCCTTCGACCGTCTGAAGCAGGAATTCGAAGCGCTCGGCGACGCGCTGACACGCTATGCGGAGGCGCATAATGCCGAGCCGTTGAGCGCCGACCAGCGTTCGCAGCTCGAGCAGAAGGTGATCGCGGGCATCACCGTTCACGATCTGAAAGAACGGCTGTTGAGCCGCCTGGAGGCCGATCTGCCCGACCTGCCGCTGCCGGCGATTTCGCCGGAACAGGCGGCGGAAGTGGGCATCGATGTCGTTTATTAGCGGCGACCGAAGGCCGGGGAGGCCATGATGACCGGAAAGACCGCGTTTCTCAGCGAACTGGAAGATGCTCTGGCGCACGGCCCGGTCGAGCGGCGCGCCAAGACGTTGCGCCGCGTCACCGATCTCTTCGTGTTCGGCGCGAGCCACTTTTCCGGCGACCACCTCGCTCTGTTCGATGGCGTTTTCCATCACCTGGTCGCCGATATCGACACGGTCGCGCGCGCGGCGCTGGCCGATCGGCTCAAGAGCGTAGCCAATGCGCCGGCCGGTATCGTGCGCACGTTGGCATTCGACGATTCGATCGGCATCGCGGGACCCGTTCTGTCGACATCGACCCGCATCGACAACGCCGCTCTGGTCGAGAATGCGCGCACCAAGAGCCAGGATCACCTGCTGGCAATCTCGCAGCGGCTCACTCTGGTCGAAACCGTCACCGACGTACTGGTCGAGCGCGGCAACCGCGACGTCGTCCTCAGCGTCGCGCGCAATGCCGGCGCCAGGATTTCTGAAACCGGTTTCCTTCGCCTGGTCAAACGATCGGCAGGCGATGACGAACTGGCGCAGTCGGTCGGCGCGCGGCCGGAAATTTCCCGCCACAACTTCCTCAAGCTGCTGACCACCGCGTCGAAGGCCGTGCGTTTGGCGCTGGAAGCCGCGCATCCGGAAATCGCCGGCGAGATCGGAAATGCCGTGGCCCGGGCGGCGACTGCTATCCAGGCCAAAGCCGCGACCGCCTCGCGCGATTACGGCGCGGCGCGCGCGCTGGTTAAATCGCTGCGCGAATCGAACCGCCTGTCGGAAATCGAGGTCGACCAGTTCGCCCGCGCCGGCAAGTTCGAAGAAACCGCCGTGGCGCTGGCGACGCTTTGCACCTTGCCGGTCGAGGCGGTCGAACGGGCGATGGTGATGGACCGCGAGGAGGGTATTCTGATCGTCGCCAAGGCCATCGATCTGTCGTGGCCGACCGCGCGCGCCGTGCTCAATCTGTGCGCCGGCAAAGGCGGCATGGCCGCCGATACGCTCGAGCGGTGCCGCATGCTCTACAGCAACATGAAGCGCGAAACGGCCTTGCAAGTCGTCAAATACCAGCGCGACAATCGATAGTTTATTTTCCCGTCTTTGACGGGACGATGCTGGCGATCTCGACGACGCGCAGCAGACCTTGCGTCATCTCTGGCACCTGTTCCGGCGTCAGATGCCGGTACTGCTCCATGCGGGCGAACATGAAGGCATTGGAGTGGCAATCGACCACTTCCTTGTCATAGGTGGCGCCGGCGATATAGGCCTCGAGAATGTCGCACAAGGTTCTGGCGATGAAGGTGACGAGTTCGTAGCCCATCGTGCCGCTGACGTCGCGGAGCTGCGCGCAGCTATGAAAGGCGCGCTCCAATGCGCGCTTGTCGCCGGGGTCGCGTTCGATCTCGGCCAGTGCCGCGTTGAGCGCGTCGAATTCGTGATTGATCCAGACATAGAAGTCCGGCTTGATGTCGTCGACCGCGGCCTGGGCTTTTTCCAGCGCCACCTCGCGCTCGACGCCGCCGGGGCGCCGCGCCAGCCGTTCGAAGCGGGTATCGGGATAGAAGATGGTCGCTCCGGTATCGTTCTTTGGCATTATGCTTGTCCGGCCCGGGTGTTGCTGAAAAGACTGTCGATATCGTTCTGATCGAGCGCGGGGCCTTCCTCAGCCGCGACGTCGCTGACTTTGTCGCCTTTGCGGCGGCCGACGCCGCCGGGATAACCTTCGATCTTGAAGCGCCGGTCCGGACCGAAATAGGTCGCGGTGTCGACGAATGGGCGCGGATTGAACACGATCCAGCCGAGCCGGTCATAAAGACTGTTCGGCGACATCGGCTTGGCGACGACGATATTGGCGCCGGCATCGCGGGCGTTCTTCACCGTGGTCTCGCTGGTGTCGCTGGACATCAGCAGGATCGGCATGGTGCGGTTTTCGTTGTCGGCGTTGCGCCGGATCGTACGGGTCAGCTTGAGGCCGCCATGCGGCGGCAGGCGCATGTCGCACAGCAGAATGTCGATCTTCTGGTTCGACAGCGCCTGGAACAAGCCGTTGGCGCTCTCGACTTCCATCACCTTGTTGGCGCCGAAGCCACGCAGCATTCCGTTGACGACGCGGCGCACATAGGAATTCGGATCTGCGACAAGGATCATCAGATCGCGCAGATTGATGGTGGAGTTCTTCATGCCAAAACAGAGTCCTGTCGCGGCCTCCAGAATGTTCCACGCCGAATAATTCCGCGTTAAGTAAGACCGTCGTCCAAAATGACAAACTGGAATATCAACCGCGCGCTCGCGCCGCCGCCGCGCGCGCTTCGCATCATCTCGCAAAAAATCTTGCATGGTGGTCATGCGAAATTGCGGAACGAGGGTCACACGAGACTGCGACGCCGCGCGTGAAATCTGTCTGGCGCGACCGCGCGGCGCCGTCTGTGCGTCAAACGACGCCTAAACATAGGGCTTTTAACAGGGGCGCCGCGTTTCATGCGGTGCCGCAAGGTGTCGGCAAACAATGTACATGTATTCGCAAGAAGACCCAGATACCGAAAAGTTGTATGAAGCAAGCAACAGAAAACTTAAAATTTGAGGAATACCTCTCAGGCGTGCAGGCGGCAAACATTCAATCCACTTCGCTGAGGCACTTTAAGGGGCCGGCTCCTCCGACAAAGTACAATGACAATCCAGTTTGCACTGATTGCGCTGTACGACGAATGAAGAATACGTCTAACTATATAACACAGTGATTCGGTTACAACACTTGCGTTTGACTACCTTAGGCCTCGCGGTTCGTTAAAGTATATCAGTACCGAAAGTATAGCTGCGGGGATGCCTTAGTAATCAGCATGCGCGACCCGATCATCTCGGCCGGGTCCTGTCGGCTCCGCCATGGGACGTGACAAGTGACCAACATAGCAACCAAGAGTCCGCCAGCGCGGCCGGGTACCGACGCACTCAATCGCGGCGAAACCGGTTTGCTCGCGCGCCGCATCGGCGAGGAAGGCCCGACTTTCCCCGCCGTGCCGGCCGCGCGACTCGACCGGTTGCCGCGCTCCGCCCCCGCCAGCGTGATGGCGTGCGATGTCTCCTGCACCATCTGCCCGGTCTTCAACCTTTTGTGCGGCGGCGCCAAGGAAGGCGCTCTCGGCGGCGAGGGACGACCGGCCGGCTTCGCGGGCTCCGCCACCGTTCACACCATTCCCGCCCGCCGTCTGATCCTACACCCGAAAGAATGGTCGGATTTCGTGCCGGTCATTTGCAGCGGCTGGGCCATGTCCTCGGTCGCCTTGCCGGACGGGCGGCGGCAAATCATTTCCTTCCTTCTGCCGGGCGACATCGTCTCCGCCGGCAGTCTGCTGGCGCCGTTGTCGGGCCACACCGTCGAAGCCATTACCGAGGTGACATACCGCAAATTCAAGCGCGACGAGATCAAGGGCCTGCTGTTCAGCCGCGCCGATCTTCTGGAAAAGCTGTTCGCGCTCTGGAACGAAGCCAAGTCGCGCGCCGATCAGCTCGCGCTCGCGCTCGATCTCGGCCGCCGCCGTGCCGACGAGCGCATTGCGCGCTTGATCCTCCGCCTGGCAGACAAGGTCGGCAAGCGGTCGCTGGTGCACACGCAGACCTTCGACTTCCCGCTGCGCCAGCGCCACATCGCCGATGCCACCGGCCTTACCCCGGTGCATGTCAGCAAGGTGCTTGGCGAACTTCAGCGCGCCGGCCTGATCGACATCAGCAGCCGCTCGCTGACTATCCTGAACGCCGCCGAGCTGCAGCGCGTCGCCGATGGGCGCTAGCGGCATAAAATTTTTCGCCGTTCTGTCGATTGTTTTTCGCCGCACTGCGGAATGAATTAGACGCCTGCCGCCCGGCAGCAGGATCGCAGATCCCTGCGGCAAACCTCGACGCCGCATTATGAATCCCCGATTTTTGGGTTGCGCATGGGCTGCGCGTGCTGCGGTGCAGCGCGAATTCGGGCTTTGCTGCCCACACTAAATCCCCATCGATCCCAAAGTGCCGGATATACAAGCGTCTCGAATTGGTATTATGTATATCAGAGGCGACAAGTACGGCTGCTTAAAGCCAAATTCAAAAATGCGTCAGCCGGCGCTAAGTTCGGCACGCTCAATAACTCAAGGGAGGTCTCATGTCCGTTACCAGCAAGATTCTGTCTTTCGGTGTGGCTGCCTGCGTTGGCGCCGCATTTGCGGTTTCCGCTCCCGCCCATGCCTGGGAGCCGACGCATCCGGTCGAAATCATCGTTCCGGCCGGCACCGGCGGTGGCGCCGACCAGATGGCCCGCACGATGCAGGGCATCATCACCAAGCACAATCTGTCCAAGCAGCCGGTCGTTGTGATCAACAAATCGGGCGGCGCCGGCGGCGAAGGCTTTCTCGACGTCAAGAACGCCAAGGGCAACGATCACAAGCTGATCATCACCTTGTCGAACCTGTTCACCACCCCGATGGCCACCGGCATTCCCTTCAACTGGAAGGACATGACCCCGGTCGCCATGATGGCGCTCGACGAATTCATCCTCTGGGTCAACGCCGAGAAGCCCTACAAGACGGCGAAGGACTACGTTGACGCCATCAAGGCGGCGCCCGACAACACCTTCAAGATGGGCGGCACTGGCTCCAAGCAGGAAGACCAGATCATCACCGTCGCGCTGCAGAAGGCGACCGGCAAGAAGATGATCTACATCCCGCAGGCTGGCGGCGGCGCGGTCGCCGTGCAGTTGGTCGGTAACCACGTCGACTCGACGGTCAACAATCCGATCGAGGCTGTCGCGCATTGGCGCGCCGGCAAGCTGACCCCGCTCTGCGTGTTCGATTCCAAGAAGCTCGACTACACCGACAAGATCGCCGGCGACAAGTCGTGGAACGACATCCCGACCTGCAAGTCGGCGGGCCTCGACGTGGAATATTTGATGTTGCGCGGCTTCTTCATGCCCCCGGGCGTCAGCAAGGATGCGGTCGCCTATTACGTCGATATGTTCAAGAAGGTCCGTGAAACGCCGGAGTGGAAGAAGCTGATGAGCGATGGCGCTTTCAACCAGACCTTCATGGTCGGGGACGAGTACGCCAAGTGGGTCGCCAATGCCGAGAAGTTGCACGAAGGCTTGATGAAAGAAGCCGGCTTTCTGGCCAAAAGCAACTAAGCGCAACTAAGAACCCACGCGCAATTTAGTACTCGAGGAAACGTAATGAGTGAATCCGCACATGAAACCGGTGGGACTGGCCCGTCCCACCGGAGCGTCGAAGCCGGCGTTGCCGTCGCCGCCGGCATCCTCGGGGCTATTACCGTCATCGGCAGTCTGCGGGTTGGCATTGGCTGGGGCGACGAGGGTCCGAAGGCAGGCTTCTTTCCGTTCTATATCGGCCTGATCATCGTGTTCTCTTCCGTCGTCAATCTGGTCCAGTTGTTCGCCGCAGCGAACAACAATGCAGTGTTCGCTAGCTGGGGGCAGATTCACAAGGTGCTTTCGGTGGTTGTCCCGACGGCGATCTATGTCGCGATCATCCCTTATTCCGGCATCTACGTGGCGTCGGCCTTGCTGATCGGCCTGTTCATGATCTGGCTGGGCAAGTATCGCGCAATCGTCGCGGTGCCCACCGCGATCGCCGTGCCGATTTTCTTCTTCGTCACGTTCGAGCGCTGGTTCCTGGTGCCATTGCCAAAGGGGCCGCTCGAAAAGCTGCTGGGGTTCTAGCGCACTTCTCGGGAAATGCCTGATCTTGGTCCGCAATCGCGGATCGACGGGCACATGCGCCGGAAAGATATGAGATAGCGCCGCGATCCGGTTTGCCGGATCGAGTCTGGGGTCAGTCGTCGCCGGCGCAACGTCGCCAGCGATTCAAGGGAAACACGAAAATGTTCGACGATATCGGCAATCTCATGCACGGCTTCTCAGTCGTGATGCAGCCGCACAACATCGTTCTCATGGTGGTCGGTATTGTGCTCGGCGTGATCGTCGGCGTGCTGCCGGGATTGGGTGGCGCCAACGGCGTCGCCATTCTGCTGCCGTTGACCTTCAGCATGTCACCGACCTCGGCGATCATCATGCTGTCCTGTATTTACTGGGGCGCGCTGTTCGGCGGCGCCATTACCTCGATCCTGTTCAACATACCGGGCGAGCCCTGGTCGGTCGCAACCACGTTTGACGGTTATCCGATGGCGCAGCAGGGCCGCGCCGGCGAAGCGCTCACCGCCGCCTTCACCTCATCGTTTGTCGGCGCGCTGTTCGCCGTCATCATGATCACGCTGGTGGCGCCGCTGGTGGCGAGCTTTGCACTGAGATTCGGGCCGGCGGAAATCTTCTCGGTCTACTTCCTCGCCTTCTGTAGTTTCGTCGGTTTGAGCAAAGAGCCGCCGTTCAAGACGGTTGCGTCGATGATGATCGGCTTCGCGCTCGGCGCGGTCGGCCTTGATCAGATGACCGGCCAGTTGCGTCTCACTTTCGGCTTTGAAACGCTGCTTGGCGGTTTCGACTTCCTGATCGCCGTCATCGGCCTGTTCGGCATCGGCGAAATCCTGCTCACCATGGAAGAAGGCCTGAGCTTCCGCGGCAAGTCGGCCAAGATCGATCTAAAGATCGTGGTCCAGACCTGGAAACAACTGCCGCGCTATTGGATGCTGTCGCTGCGCTCATGCCTGATCGGCTGCTGGATGGGCATCAGCCCGGCCGGTGCAACGCCGGCCTCGTTCATGAGCTACGGCATCGCCAAGCGCATCTCGAAGCGTGGACATAATTTCGGCAAGGGCGAGATCGAAGGCGTCATCGCGCCGGAAACCGCCGCGCATGCCGCGGGCACCGCGGCCTTGCTGCCGATGCTGGCGCTCGGCGTGCCCGGATCGCCGACCGCCGCCGTGTTGCTGGGCGGCCTGCTGATCTGGGGCTTGCAGCCGGGGCCGTTGCTGTTCGTCGAACAGACAGAATTCGTCTGGGGCCTGATTGCCTCGATGTATATGGGCAACATCGTCGGCCTGATCGTGGTGCTGACCTGTGTGCCGCTGTTCGCCGCGATCCTGCGCATTCCGTTCAGCGTTATCGCGCCGATCATTCTCGTGCTGTGCGCCATCGGCGCCTACACCGTGAACAACAACACCTTCGATGTTGTGATGATGCTGGTGTTCGGTGTGGTCGGCTACTTCATGAAGAAGGCCAACTACCCGCTGGCGCCCATGGTGCTGGCGATCGTGCTGGGCGACAAGGCGGAAGAATCCTTCCGCCAGTCGTTGCTCGGCTCGCAGGGCAATCTCGGCGTGTTCTTCTCGAACTGGCTGGTCGGCACAGTCATGACGCTCGGTCTGATCGCGCTGTTCTGGCCGATCATTCAGAACGGCTTGGCGCGCGTGCGCGGCTCCATCGGTTCGGCGCGCCCGGTGCAATAAATTCGGCGGCCGGGGCCCGCGTCGCGGGTGCCGGCACGGCCGGGCGGCGTCCGCTAGCGGACGCGGTGATGGGAGAAAGGCTGCTTTCTGCGGGTCTAATCAAAGGCGTTGCGCCCAAGATGGCCTGCTGGCATATTGTATACCAGCCATGAACACACGAGATTCAACCCCCCGCCGCGACTCCGTCCGCGCCCGTGGCGCCACCGTCGCGCGTTCGCCGGTGACGTCCTCGCAGCCGTCGCTGCCGCCGATCGACGCCGCGCCGAGCTTCAAGCACAAGGCCTACGCCGCCCTGAAGAATGCCATCGTGGCGATGGACATCTACCGCAGCCGCGACGACATCCGCCTCGACGAGCGCAAGCTGGCGCAGGATTTCGGCATCAGCCGCACGCCGGTGCGCGAGGCGATGGCGCAACTCGAGAGCGAAGGTTTCGTCCGCTCGGTGCCGCGCCGCGGCATCTATGTCGTGCGCAAGACCAAGACCGAAGTGATCGAGATGATAACCGCCTGGGCCGCGCTTGAGAGCATGGCGGCGCGTCTGGTCACGCAGAACGCGTCGTCGGAGCAGATCGCCGCTTTGCGCAAGATGTTCACGACATTCGAGGGCGACCAGGTGCGCGCCCACCTCGACGAATATTCCGAGGTCAATATCGAATTCCACCAGACCATCATCAAGCTCAGCGGCAACCGCGTGCTGATCGAGATGGCGGAAAACCTGTTCACCCATATGCGCATGATCCGGCGCAAGACCATCGTCGAAAAGGACCGCGTCGATCGTTCGATCCGCGACCACATCAAGATCATCGAAGCCTTGGAATCGCGCGCCACCGACCGCGCCGAAGTGCTGGTGCGCGATCACGCCCTCGGCCTCGCCGAGCACGTCGAGCAATACGCCGATTATCTGGACTGACCGGTACAACGTAACAGTCGTTTGAAGGGGAGAGCGGGATGTCCGCAGTCGTACAGAGCGCAGCCACCGAAGCCGAAGAGAATCTCACCGACGGCTTCAATCTCATCATCGATGCGCTCAAGCTCAACGGCCTGACCACGATCTACGGCGTGCCCGGCATTCCGATCACCGATTTCGGGCGCATGGCGCAGGCCGCGGGCATCCGAGTCCTGTCCTTCCGTCATGAACAGAACGCCGGCTACGCCGCCTCGATCGCCGGCTTCCTCACCAAAAAACCCGGCGTCTGCCTCACCGTGTCGGCGCCGGGCTTCCTCAACGGCCTGACGGCTCTGGCGCATGCCACCACCAACTGCTTCCCGATGATCCTGATCTCCGGTTCGTCCGAGCGGGAGATCGTCGACCTTCAGCAGGGCGACTACGAGGAAATGGACCAGCTCGCCATCGCCAAGCCGTTGTGCAAGGCGGCGTTCCGCGTGCTGCACGCCCAGGACATCGGCATCGGTCTCGCCCGCGCCATCCGCGCCGCGGTATCGGGACGTCCCGGCGGCGTCTATCTCGATCTGCCGGCCAAATTGTTCGGCCAGGTGATGAATGCCGATGCCGGCCAGAAATCGCTGGTCAAGGTGATCGACGCCGCCCCCGCGCAACTGCCGGCACCGGACGCGGTCAAGCGCGCGCTCGACGTCTTCAAGAGCGCCAAGAAGCCGCTCATTATCCTCGGCAAGGGCGCGGCTTACGCGCAGGCCGACGACGCCATCCGCGCCTTCGTCGAAAAGACCGGCGCGCCGTTCCTGCCGATGAGCATGGCCAAGGGCCTGTTGCCCGACACGCATCCGCAGTGCGCCGGCGCCGCGCGCTCGACCGTCCTGAAAGACGCCGACGTCGTCATGCTGATAGGTGCACGGCTGAACTGGCTGCTGTCGCACGGCAAGGGGAAGGCCTGGGGCGACGCGCCCAAGAAGTTCATCCAGATCGACATCGAGCCGAAGGAAATGGACTCGAATGTCGAAATCGTCGCGCCGGTCGTCGGCGATATCGGCTCCTGCGTCTCGGCATTGCTCGCCGGCATGGACGCGAAGTGGCCGGCGGCGCCGGCCGACTGGGTCGCCGCCGTCAAGACCAAGCGCGACGACAACGTCGCCAAGATGGCGCCGAAGCTGATGAACAACAACGTGCCGATGGATTATCACGGCGCGCTCGGCGTGCTGCGCACCATCGTCAAGGAACGTCCCGACGCCATTCTGGTCAACGAAGGCGCCAACACGCTCGATCTCGCGCGCGGCATCATCGACATGTATCAGCCGCGCAAGCGCATCGACGTCGGCACCTGGGGCATCATGGGCATCGGCATGGGCTATGCCATCGCCGCCGCGATCGAGACCGGCAAGCCGGTGCTGTGCGTTGAGGGCGACTCGGCGTTTGGATTTTCGGGGATGGAGGTCGAAACCATCTGCCGATACAAGCTGCCGGTCTGCATCGTCATCTTCAACAATGACGGCATCTATCGCGGCACCGACGTCAACGCATCGGGCGGCTCCGATCCGGCGCCGACCGTGTTCGTCAAGGGCGCGCGCTACGACAAGATGATGGAAGCCTTCGGCGGTGTCGGCGTCAACGCCACCTCGCCCGACGAATTGAAGCGCGCCGTCAACGCGGCGATGGATTCAGGGCTCCCCACACTCATCAACGCGGTTCTCGATCCAGCCGCCGGCAGCGAGTCGGGCCGCATCGGCAATCTGAACCCGCAGAGCAAGTTGAAGAAGAAATAACGCGAAGCGTTATCCCGGACGCGGCGTAGTCGCGATCCGGGATCGCCACAGGTTGTAACGGTCCCGGTTCTGCAGCGCACCGCTAACGCGCTGCGCAGCGCCCGGGACAAGAAAGAGATAGTGGAGGACCAGAGATGGCCAAGAAGAAACTGAAAAAGGCGAAAGCCAAATCGAAACCGGCGGCCAAGAAGCCCGCCCGCAAGGTGGCCAAAGCCGCCGGCAGGCCTGCCGCCAAAAAGACAGCAGCGAAGAAGTCGAACGGCAACAGCGCCCGCGTTTCCTCCAAGCCCTACGGCATGGACGGCAAGGCGCTCACCGGCGTGCGCATTCTCGACTTCACGCATGTGCAGTCGGGCCCGACCTGCACGCAGTTGCTGGCCTGGTTCGGCGCCGACGTCATCAAGGTCGAGCGCCCCGGCGTCGGCGACATCACGCGCGGCCAGCTGGTCGACGTGAAGGGCGCCGACTCGCTCTACTTCACCATGCTCAACCACAACAAGCGCTCGATCACCATCGACTCGAAGCACCCGCAGGGCATGCGCGTGCTCAACGCGCTAATCAAGTCGTGCGACGTGCTGGTCGAGAATTTCGCGCCCGGCGCGCTCGACCGTATGGGCCTGACCTGGGACTACATCCACAAGCTCAACCCGCGCATGATCGTCGCCTCGGTCAAGGGCTTCGGCCCGGGCCCTTACGAGGACTGCAAGGTCTATGAGAACGTCGCGCAGTGCGCTGGCGGCTCGGCCTCGACGACGGGCTTCCGCGACGGCCCGCCTTTGGTGACCGGCGCGCAGATCGGCGACAGCGGCACCGGCCTGCATCTCGCGCTCGGCATCGTCTCGGCGCTCTATCAGCGCATCCGCACCGGCCGCGGCCAGAAGGTGCTGTGCGCCATGCAGGACGGCGTCCTGAACCTGGCGCGCGTCAAGTTGCGCGACCAGCAGCGTCTGGCGCACGGCCCGCTCACCGAATACTCGCAATACGGCGAAGGCGTTCCGTTCGGCGACGCGACGCCGCGCGCCGGCAACGATTCGGGCGGCGGCCAGCCCGGCCGCATTCTCATGTGCAAGGGTGCGCCGGAAGATCCGAACGCCTACATCTATTTCATCACGCAGGCGCCGGTCTGGGGTCCGATCTGCGATCTGATCGGCGAGCCGACCTGGAAGACCGATCCGGAATTCGCCACGCCGCGCGCGCGGCTGCCGAAGCTCAACCAGATCTTCGCCCGCATCGAAGCCTGGACCATGACCAAGACCAAGTTCGAGGTCATGAACCTGTGCAACGAAGTCGATATTCCGGTCGGCCCAATCCTGTCGATGAAGGAAATCGCCGAAGAGCAGTCGCTGCGCGACACCGGCACGGTGGTAGAAGTCGATCACCCGGTACGCGGCAAATATCTCAGCGTCGGCAATCCGATCAAGATGTCGGACTCGATCTCAGAGGTGACGCGCTCGCCGCTGCTCGGCGAACACACCGATGAGATCCTGACCAAGGTGCTCGGCTTCAAGGCCAACGAAGTCGCCGAGATCAAGAACTCCGGCGCGCTCAGCGCACCGAAGAAGGAAGAGAAGGCGGCGTAATCTTTCTTGTCCCGGACACGGTGCAGCACGAAGTGCTGCGCCGTAGATCCGGGACCGTCGCGGATGCTGAATTTGGAATGGTCCCGGTTCTGCCGCGCACCGCTTCGCGTCGCGCGGCGCCCGGGACAAGAAAGAGAAATTCGGGGAGACTAACTATGCGTATCGTCGTCCACGGCCAGCAGGCCTTCGGCAAAGCCGTTCTCGAAGCGCTGCTCAAGCGCGGCGATGAGGTTGTCGCCGTCTATGTCGCGCCGGAGAAGGAAGGCGCCAAAGCCGACCCGTTGAAGGAAGCAGCACTCGCCGCCGGCCTCAAGGTCTTGCAACCGGCGTCGTACAAGACGCCGGAAGTGCTGGCCGAGTTCAAGGCGCTCAAGCCCGACCTCCAGGTCATGGCCTTCGTCACATTGTTCGTGCCCGAGGAATTCCTCAACGCGCCGACGCATGGCTCCATTCAATATCACCCGTCATTGTTGCCGGCCTATCGCGGCGCCTCCGCCATCAACTGGCAGATCATCAAGGGCGAGAAGGAAGCGGGTCTGTCGATCTTCTGGCCCGACAACGGGCTGGATACCGGCGACGTCCTAACCACGCGCAAGACGCCGATCGGCCCCAACGACACGCTCGGCACCGTCTATTTCGATCGTCTGTTTCCGATGGGCGTCGAGGCGATGCTGGAAGGCGTCGACCTGGTGAAGGCGGGCAAGGCCCCACGCATCAAGCAGGACGAGTCCCTCGCCACTTACGAAGGCAAATGCGGTCCCGGCAACGCCAAGATCGACTGGGGCAAGCCGTGGGAGCAGAGCGACCGCCTGATCCGCGGCTGCAACCCGGCGCCCGGCGCCTGGACCACGATCAACGGCGCGACGCTGAAAATATTCGACGCCACGCCGATCCCCGCGCGCGATCCGAAAGGCATCGCCGGCAAGTTGGGCGAGATCGTCGCGGTCGAAGCCGACGGCATCACTGTCGTCTGCGCCGATGGGCGATTCAAAGTCACGCGCGTTCAGCCCACCGACGGCAAGAAGATGGAGGCCGGCGAGTGGGCAAAGAGCGCGAACATCGCTGTCGGAACGAAGTTCGCATGATAAACGTCTGTCGTCCCCGCGCAGGCGGGGACCCAGTAATCGCAGCGCTTTCTGTGTTTACTGGATGCCCGCCGTCGCGGGCATGACAGGAAAAAAATTCGCCGGTTCACCGTACTAAATATTGGAAACGCACAAATGCCCGCCTCGCAGCATCAATCGCCGAAGTCCGACATCGAAATCTCGCAGACCGCCGAAAAACGCCGCATCCTTGACGTCGCCAAGGACAAGCTCGGCGTCGCGGCCGAGAACCTCGATCCATACGGCCACTACAAGGCCAAGGTGTCGATGGACTACGTCAAGTCGCTCAAGGGCAAGCCGGACGGCAAGCTCATTCTGGTGACGGCGATCTCGCCGACGCCGGCGGGCGAGGGCAAGACCACCACCACGGTTGGCCTCACTGATGCGCTCAACTTCATCGGCAAGAAGGCGATGTGCTGCCTGCGCGAACCCTCGCTCGGGCCGTCCTTCGGCATGAAGGGCGGCGCCGCGGGCGGCGGCTACGCCCAGGTCATTCCGATGGAAGACATCAACCTGCACTTCACCGGCGACTTCCACGCCATCACCTCGGCGCACAATCTGCTGTCGGCCTTGATCGACAACCACATCTACTGGGGCAACGCGCTCGGCATCGATAGCCGCCGCGTGGTCTGGCGCCGCGTCATGGACATGAACGATCGCGCGCTGCGCGAGATCGTCTGCTCGCTCGGCGGCGTCGCCAACGGCTATCCGCGCGAGGCCGGCTTCGACATCACGGTCGCTTCCGAAGTCATGGCGATCTTCTGCCTCGCCAAGGACCTCGACGATCTCAAGGAGCGCCTCGGCAACATCATCGTCGCCTATACGCGCGAGCGTAAGCCGGTGCGCGCCAAGGAATTGAAAGCGCACGGCGCCATGACCGCGCTGTTGAAGGAAGCCATCGCGCCGAACCTGGTGCAGACGCTCGAAGGCACGCCCGCCTTCATCCATGGCGGCCCCTTCGCCAACATCGCGCATGGCTGCAACTCGGTGGTCGCCACCTCGGCCGCGCTCAAGCTCGCTGATTACGTCGTGACCGAAGCCGGCTTCGGCGCTGACTTGGGCGCCGAGAAATTCCTCGACATCAAGTGCCGCAAGGCCGGCCTCGAGCCGTCCTGCGTCGTCATCGTCGCCACCATCCGCGCGCTCAAGATGCATGGCGGCGTCAAGAAAGAAGACCTGAAGAAGGAAGACCTCAAGGCTCTCGAAGCCGGCATGGCGAACCTTCAGCGTCACGTCGAGAACATCAAGAAGTTCGGCCTGCCGGCGGTGGTCTCGATCAACCGCTTCTCGGCCGACACCGAAGCCGAAATCGCGCTGGTCAAGGACAAGTGCAAGGCGCTCGGCGTCGAAGCGCTGATGGCCGATCACTGGGCGATGGGTGGCGAGGGCGCGGCCGACGTCGCGAAAGCTGTCGTCAAGACCATCGACGAGAGCAAAGGCAAGCTCAAGTTCCTCTATCCGGATGAGATGCCGCTGTTCGAGAAGATCCGCACCATCGCCAAGGAAATCTACCGCGCCGATGACGCGACCGCCGACAAGGCGGTCAAGGATCAGCTCAAGACCTGGGAAGACATGGGCTTCGGCAAGCTGCCGGTCTGCATCGCCAAGACCCAGTATTCGTTCTCGACCAACCCGGACGCCAAGGGCGCGCCGACCGGCTTCAACATCCCGGTGCGCGAGGTTCGCCTCTCGGCCGGCGCCGAATTCGTGGTGGCGATCTGCGGTGAGATCATGACCATGCCGGGCCTGCCCAAGGTGCCCTCGGCCGACAGCATCGACGTCGGCGCCGACGGCAAGATCGTCGGTTTTTTCTAAAGGTTCACTCGCACGATCGTAAGTCCGCCTCATCCTGAGGAGCGCGCCGTTTGGCGCGCGTCTCGAAGGATGGGGCGGCCTCGTCCTTCGAGACGC
>JAUSBQ010000323.1 GCA_030651965.1 Pseudolabrys sp.
GGGATGTCGTCCAGCGCGGTTTCAACGGGCATGAGCGCGTCGGCGAGGCTTCCCTCACCGGCAGCGGCTCTATGGCATAGAGCCTCCAAATCTTCCAGTAGAATCATGGTTTCGCCGGTAAACGACCCGACCGAGACCCGGCGCAGCGCGCTGACATGGCCGAAACAGCCCAAAGCCCGGCCGATGTCGCGGGCCAGCGATCGGACATAGGTGCCTTTGCCGCATTCGGCTTCCAGCACGGCATGGTCGGCATCCGGCATCTCAACCAGCTCCAAACGGCCGATATCGACCGTGCGGGCCTTCAATTCGACGGTTTGGCCGTCGCGGGCAAGGTCATAGGCCCGTTCGCCCTCGATCTTGATGGCGGAGTACTGCGGCGGCACCTGCTCGATGCTGCCGACGTAATTCGGCAGAACCGCGCGGATTTCATCGGCGGTCGGGCGTTTTTCGCTGGTTTGCGTGACCCGGCCTTCGGAATCGTCGGTATCGCGCTCCTCGCCCCACTGGACGGTAAATCGATACAGTTTTCGGCTGTCCTGGACGAAAGGCACGGTTTTGGTGGCCTCGCCCAGCGCGATCGGCAGGCAGCCGGAGGCGAGCGGGTCAAGCGTCCCAGCATGGCCGGCGCGCCGGGCCGTGAACAGGCGCTTGATGACGCTGACGGCGTGGGTCGAGGTCATGCCGACCGGCTTGTCGAGCACCACCCAGCCATGGACATCGCGCTTGTCGCGGCGGAACTGCTGCTTTTTCTTTTCGCGCGGGGCGCCTTCCTCGTGAGAAACGGCGGCAAGCGGCGCCTCGGCGGGCGCCAGCAGATCGTTGTCGTTCTCGCTCACTCGTCGTCCTTTTCCAAATCGCGGCGCACTTCCGGCGAGCGCAGGAGCTTGTCGATGCGCTCGGCTTCCTCGAACCGGTTGTCGATGTGAAAGCGCAGGTCGGGGGCGAATTTCAGATTGACCGCGTGCGCGACTTCGCCGCGCATGTATTTCTTGTTGCGCTCGAGCGCGGCGACGACTTCCTCGGCATCGCGGCCGGCCAACGGCATGACGTAGACGGTGGCGAGCCGCAGATCGGGCGACATGCGCACTTCCGGCACGGTGATGAGATGGCCCTCGATGACCGGGTCATGCACTTCGCCGCGCGCCAGCAGCGAGGCGACGGCATGACGCACCAGTTCGCCGACGCGCAACTGACGCTGCGACTGGCCGGTCGGGCCCGCGGCTTCGCGCTTGGGTTTTTTGCTTCGTGACATTTGGTTCTTTTCCCGCCCCATGGTTCGAGACGCATCGCCATAGCGCGTCGAAGACGCGCGTAAACGCGCTTATGGCGATGCTCCTCACCATGAGGCTCTCTCTGTGCGCCTCATCCTGAGGAGGGCGCGTTAGCGCCCGTCTCGAAGGATGAGGGGTAATGGTCGAGCGTTCGTCGAAGCCGCGAGATTTGGACTCACAGGCTGCGTTGAATCGTCTCCACCCGGTAACATTCGATGACATCGCCGGCGCGCATGTCCTGATAGCCTTCGAAGGCCATACCGCATTCCATGCCGGATGAGACTTCCTTGACGTCGTCCTTGAAGCGCTTGAGCTGGCTTAGCTTGCCTTCGTGGACAACGACGTTGTCGCGGATGAGACGCACGCTGGCGCCGCGCTCGACATTGCCGTCGGTGACGCGGCAGCCGGCGATGTTGCCGACCTTCGACACCTTGAACACTTCGAGGATCGTCGCGTTGCCGAGCATGGTTTCGCGGATGGTCGGCGGCAGCAGGCCGGACATGGCCTTTTTCACGTCGTCGACCAGATCGTAGATGATGTTGTAGTAGCGGATTTCGATGCCGACACGCTCGGCCGCCTCGCGCGCTTCCTTGTTGGCGCGGACGTTGAAGGCGATGATCGGCACGCCGGACGCTTCCGCCAAAGTGACGTCGCTTTCCGAAATGCCGCCGACGCCGTCATGCAGCACGCGGGCTGTGACTTCGTCGGTGCCAAGCTTGTCGAGCGCGCCGTTGATGGCCTCTAACGAGCCCTGCACGTCGGCCTTGATGACCAGCGGGAATTCCTTGCGGCCCGAGGTCTTGGCCTGCGCCATCATCTGCTCGAGCGAACCGCGCATGCCGGTCGTCCGGGTCGAGGACTTCTCGCGCTTCTGGCGCGCACGGTAATCGGTCACTTCGCGGGCGCGGGCTTCGTTCTCGACGACCGCGAGGCGATCGCCGGCATCCGGCGTGCCGGAGAAGCCGAGCACTTCGACCGGCATCGACGGGCCGGCGGTGGTGATGGTTTCGCCGGTGTCGGACACCAGCGCGCGGACGCGGCCCCATTCGGCGCCGGCGACGACGAGGTCGCCGACCTTCAAGGTGCCGCGCTGGATCAGCACGGTGGCCACCGGACCGCGGCCGCGATCGAGCTTGGCTTCGATCACGGTGCCTTCGGCCGGACGCTTCGGATTCGCCTTGAGGTCGAGGATTTCGGCCTGCAAACCCAGCATTTCCAGCAGTTTGTCGATGTTGAGCTTCTTGGTCGCCGAGACTTCGACGTCGACCACATCGCCGCCGAGCGACTCGACCTGGATCTCGTGCTGCAACAGTTCGGTGCGCACGCGATCCGGCTTGGCGTCCGGCTTGTCGATCTTGTTGATGGCGACAATGATCGGAACCTTGGCCGCCTTGGCGTGATGGATGGCTTCCACCGTCTGCGGCATGACGCCGTCATCGGCGGCCACGACCAGCACGACGATATCGGTCACCTTGGCGCCGCGCGCACGCATCGCCGTGAAGGCGGCGTGGCCGGGCGTATCGATGAACGTGATTTTGGCGCCTCCCGGCGACGTCACCTGATAGGCGCCGATGTGCTGGGTGATGCCGCCGGCTTCGCCCGACACGACGTCGGCGGCGCGGATGGTATCGAGCAGCGAGGTCTTGCCGTGGTCGACGTGGCCCATGACGGTGACGACGGGCGCGCGCGGCATCAGATCGGCTTCAACGTCGGCGGCGTCGAACAGACCCTCTTCGACGTCGGCTTCGGCGACGCGGCGAACCGTGTGGCCCATTTCCTCGGCGATGATCTGCGCGGTGTCGGCATCGATCACGTCGTTGATCGTCACCATCTGGCCCTGCTGCATCATCAGGCGGATGACGTCGACCGCGCGTTCGGACATGCGGTTGGCGAGATCGGCAATCGTGATGGCTTCGGGGATCGTCACCTCGCGCACGAGCTTTTCCTTCGGCTCGTTGGAGGCATGGCCCTTGAGCCGCTGGGTACGGCGGCGGAACGATGCGACCGAGCGCTCGCGCACTTCGTCGGCGCGCAGCGCGGTCACCAGCGTGAGGCGGCCGCGTTCTTTCGGCGGAGCGGCGCGGGGTGCCGCGGGACGGGCGGCTGCCGGACGGGCAGCGCCGGGGGCGCCGGGACGGCGCGACACGCGCGGGGCGTCGTCTTCCTCGGCTTCCAGCTTCGGGCGGCCGGCTGCGGGCTTCTTGGCTTCTTCCTCGACCGCCAGGCGCTTCTTGGCGACTTCGCCGGCCTTGCGTTTGGATTCTTCCTCGACCTTGTGGCGCGCTTCTTCCTCGCGCTTGCGCAGCTCGGCGGCTTCGCGTTCGGCCTGTTCGATGCCCTCCTTGGACGCTCTGCGGCGCGCTTCTTCCTCGGCGATCTTGCGCTCTTCGGCTTCGCGGACCTTGGAGTCGGCGAGCGCATGGGCGCGCGCGACGCGCTCTTCCTCGGTCAAGGTGCGCAGCACGACGCCGGACTTCGGCGCCTCGGGCGCGGGCTTCGGTGCGGGCGCTGGCGCGGCGGCGACCTTCTTCGGCGCTTCGACCGGCGCCGGCTCAGCCTTGGCTTCGGGGCCACCGACGGTGCGGCGCTTGATCTTGACGACCTCGACCTGCTTGCTGCGGCCATGGCTGAAGCTCTGGCGCACCACGCCCGTCTCTGTGCGCGGCTTGAGCGACAAAGTCAGTTTCTTTTCGCCAGGATTTTTAGTGTCGCTCATTCCGTACTGTTTCCTTGTGCGCCATCCGCGGGCGCATTCAATTCGAGAGCACCGTCCGCCGGCGCATTCGCGCTAACTGCATCGGGTAGGTTTCCGGTCCGAAAGCGCTCCAGGCGCTTGACGCGAGCGAGAAAAGTTTCGCTCCCGGGGCCGGCAAGCAGGGCAGCATGTACCACATTTGGGCGGTTCAATGCCAAATCCAATTCAGTGCCGCTGAAGAATGAAATAACGGCGATTTCACCCGATTCCTCGGTTCTTGCCCGCCGGATGGCGGCCATCAGCTTGCGCTTGCCGTCTTCGGCAGCGTCCGAGGCGTGAATCAGTGCCAAAACCTCGCCGTGGCCTAATGCCGCCTCGACCTTGGCAAAACCGCCGATCGCGCCGCCCGCTTTGCCGGCCATCGCCAGCGCATCGAGCGCGGCGCGCGCCAACAGGCGATCGGTCTCATCGGCCAGACCGGGCGCCACCTTGAGATCGCGCTTGAAGCCGCGCGCGAACACGTTGCGTTTGACGGCCTCCTCGATCGAGGCCCGGCGCGCGGTAATCCAGATGCCGCGGCCCGGCAGCTTGCGCTTGACGTCGGGAACCGCCTCACCGGCCGGCCCGACGACAAAGCGGATCATGTCGGACACCGGCAACAGAGTACGGGTCAGCGCACAGAAGCGTTCCGCGCCCGCGCCGACGCTGGTCGCGCCGCGGTCGAGTTCACTGTCCTGCGCGGTTGCCAGCATGCCTGGTGCCGATCTCCCTTAAGCTTCAGCTTCCGCCGGTGCTTCCTCGGCCGGCTTGGCCAATTCAGCCTCGGTGATCCAGCCCGCCTTCAGGCGCGCCTGCATGACGATCTGCTCGGCGTCCTCGCGCGCAATGTCGAGGCCGTCGAAATAACCCGGCTCGTGCTTGGTCTCGCCGTCCTTGCGTTCGGTCCAGCCGCAAAGATCGTCGGTGGCGCAGCCAGCGAGGTCCTCGACCGTCTTGACGCCGTTTTCGCCGAGCTTGACGAGCATCGCCGTGGTGACGCCGGGCACGTCCCCGACCTCGTCCGCGACGCCCAGTTCCTTGCGCTTGTCGTCCAATTCGCTCTCCTGCTTGGATAGATATTCCTTGGCGCGCTCTTGCAACTCGCGCGCGGTCTCGTCGTCGAAACCTTCGATGCCGGCGATTTCCTTTTCGTCGACCAGCGCGAGTTCCTCGATCGAGCCGA
Source organism: Pseudolabrys sp. (assembly GCA_030651965.1). Classification (GTDB taxonomy): domain Bacteria; phylum Pseudomonadota; class Alphaproteobacteria; order Rhizobiales; family Xanthobacteraceae; genus Pseudolabrys. The sequence goes on from JAUSBQ010000323.1 coordinate 5,189, forward strand.
AACCTTCGGCGGCGAGCAACTGGCCGACCACTTCATCGAGATTGAGCGCTTCGGTGAAGATCTTGGTGCGGCTTTCGAACTCGGCGGTGCGGCGTTCGGATTCTTCCTGCTCGGTCAGAATGTCGATGTCCCAGCCGGTGAGCTGCGACGCCAGACGCACGTTCTGACCGCGGCGGCCGATGGCCAGCGACAGCTGGGCATCCGGCACCACGACTTCAATGCGTTCCTTGTCTTCGTCGAGCACGACCTTGGCGACTTCGGCCGGCGCCAGCGCGTTGACGACGAAAGTGGCGATGTCCTGCGACCACGGGATGATGTCGATCTTCTCGCCCTGCAATTCGTTCACCACCGCCTGCACGCGCGACCCGCGCATACCGACGCAGGCGCCCACCGGATCGACCGACGAATCGCGTGAAATCACGGCGATCTTGGCGCGCGAGCCCGGATCGCGGGCGACCGCCTTCACCTCGACGATGCCGTCATAGATTTCCGGCACTTCCTGGGCGAACAGCTTGGCGGTGAACTGCGGATGCGTGCGCGACAGGAAAATCTGCGGGCCGCGCGGCTCACGGCGCACGTCGTAGATATAGGCGCGGATGCGGTCGCCGTTGCGGAACACTTCGCGCGGCAGCATCTCGTCGCGGCGGACGATGGCCTCGCCGCGGCCGAGATCGACCACCACGTTGCCGTATTCGACGCGCTTGACGACGCCGTTGACGATCTCGCCGATGCGATCCTTGTATTCGGCATATTGCCGGTCGCGCTCGGCCTCGCGCACCTTCTGCACGATGACCTGCTTGGCCGACTGCGCGGCGATGCGGCCGTATTCGAGCGGCGGCAATGGGTCCGCGATGGTGTCGCCGACCTGCGCCGCCGGATGGCGCTTGCGCGCGTCTTCCAGCGTGATCTGGTTCGACGAATTCTCGACCGCCTCGGCGACCAGCATGTGGCGCGACAGCCTCAGCTCGCCGGTTTTCGGTTCGATCTCGGCATGCACGTCGGTCTCGGCGCCGTAGCGCGAGCGTGCCGCCTTGGCGATGGCGTCTTCCATCGCGGCGATGACGATGCCGCGGTCGATCGACTTTTCGCGGGCAACCGCATCGGCGATTTGCAACAGTTCGAGCCTGTTGGCGCTGACAGCCATAGCTCAGTCTCCTTCTTTCATTCGTTCAGGGGCCATCGGGCCGGCCTTCTTGGCCTGCTTGCGACGGCGTTGTTCTTTCTTTGCCTCGCGCAGATCGCGCTTGGCGGCTTTTTCGGCGCGCAGAGCCTGCGTCACCAGTTCGTCGGTGAGCACCAGCTTTGCTTCGCCCATATCGGGGATCGGCAGTGTGACTTCGGCGGCTTCCGCGCCTTCGGTGGCGGGGTCGAGCTTTATTTTCGTCGCGTCGCCCTCGACGCCGGCGAGGATGCCGCGGAAGCGTTTGCGGCCGGAAAATGGAACTTCCATCTCGATTTTCACCAGATGGCCGGCGAAGCGCTCGAAATCGGATTTGCGCACCAGCGGCCGGTCGATGCCGGGCGAGGAGATTTCCAGCCGGTAGGCGCCGTCCATCGGCTCGTTGACGTCGAAGACGGGAGACAAAGCGCGCGAGATAGTTTCGCAGTCCTCGACCGTCATGCTGCCGTCCGGGCGCTCCGCCATGATCTGGATGGTGGCCCCTTCCGCAGCGGAAACCTTAACCCTTACAAGGCGATAGCCGAGATGCTCGAGGACCGGTTCGGCGATGGCGGAGACACGGGCGCTCACACCGGGCTCGACGATCAGCCGGGGCTCGGTTGCGCTTGAAGCGGCCGGAACGGCGGCTTCTGCCTGAAATGCCTCGCTTGGGACCATTCTTGAAGAGCTATGCCTGCTTGAAGAGCTATGCCTGTAAACAAAAAAGAGCGGGCCCGGGGGGACCCACTCTCAAAACCCGATTTGGTTGTGAGGGTGTCTTAGTGACAGCGAATATAGCCGTTTTTCGGGCTCATGCAAGGGTTGAAGCAATCGTAGGGGCTAACCCTTCCTTCAGGAAATGCCCATAAATTCGCGGTTGATGCGCCAGACTCGCGCATTTCACAGGGTTTTTGTGGGTTTTAGTATGGGTGCTCCCGCGTCACTGCTTCCCGAGCTGGAAGAAGTCGTCCAGCACGGCACGGCGGAAAAGCGCGCCGAAACATTGCGCCGGATCACCGGCCTGTTTCTCGATGGCGCGACGCAATTCAACGATCATCACGTCGCGCTGTTCGACGACGTCATCGGCTGCCTGATCGTCGAGATCGAGGCCAAGGCTTTGGCCGAGCTGGCGCGGCGGCTGGCGCCGGTGCCGAACGCGCCGCCCGGCGTCGTCTACAAGCTCGCCAGCCATGACGACATCGACGTCGCCGCGCCCGTGCTCAAGACCGGCCGCATCGCCGATCCCGATCTGATGACCTTGGCAGAAACCAAGAGCCAGGCGCACTTGCTGGCTCTGTCGGCGCGTCCCGGCATCAACGAGGCCTTGACGGATATTCTGGCGACGCGCGGCGATCGCGAGGTCGCGCATACGCTGGCGACCAATCACGCTGCGCGGCTGTCGGAAGGCGCGTTCACGAATTTGGTCAAGCGCGCCGAGCAGGACGGCGTGCTGGCCGAGAAGGTCGGCCAGCGCACCGATATTCCGCCGCGCCTGTTCCGCCAGCTTCTGATGCAGGCGAGCGAGGTGGTGCAGAAGCGCCTGCTGGCGACCGCCAAGCCGGAAACCCAGGCCGAGATCCGCAAGGTTCTGGCGAAAGTCACCGACGAGGTCGGCGCCAAGGCGGCGCCGCGCAATTACACGGCGGCGCTGGCCGCCGTGCGCGCGCTGCACAAGGAACGCAAGCTCACCGAGGCCGACGTAGCCGCTTATGCCGAGGGCGGCAAATACGAAGAGACCATCGCCGCGCTGGCGACATTGTGCGCGGTGCCGGTCGAAGTGGTCGATCGCCTGATGAACGGCGAGCGCGCCGATCCGGTGCTGATCCTGGCGCGGTCGGCCAATTTCGGCTGGCCGACGGTCAAGGCGGTGATCTGCGCGCGGCCGGGGTCGAAGCCGACGGCGCAGGTGATCGACGCGGCGTTCGAGAATTTCGAACGGCTGACGGCGGCGACCGCGCAGCGCGTCGTGCGTTTCTGGCAGGTGCGGCAGGGGACGGGGGAGTAGTAATCCGTCACCCTGAGGCGCGAGGCAGCGAAGCTGCCGAGCCTCGAAGGGCGATGGCCCGAGACTCACCGGCTGCCATCCTTCGAGGCTCGCGCGTCCCGCGCTCGCACCTCAGGATGACGATCTGATCTTCCGGAAAATAAAATAATTCGGCGTGCGGCCTTCGCGGATTGCCTTGGCCTCGTAGCGCGTGCGCGACCAGCCATCCCAGGGCTTGCGCCAATCGTCGGCCACCTCGGCGGTCCAGATGAAATCCTTCGAGCGCATGACGCGCGCCAGCGCGTAAGAGCCGTAGCTGGCGATGTCGGTGGCGAAGCGCAGTTCGCCGCCGCTTTTGAGAATGCGCGCCAGCCGTATCAACGTGTCGTCCTGGATGAAGCGCCGCTTCCACTGCCGCCGCTTCGGCCACGGATCGGGATACAAAAGGTCGATGCGCGTGAACGCGCCTTCGGGAAGCCAATCGATCAGATCGCTGGCGTCGCCGTGATGCAGGCGCACGTTGTCAAGATCGTTGTCGTCGATGGCGACCAAGGCCTTGCCGATGGCATTGAGAAATCCGTCGGCGCCGATGAAGCCTGATTCCGGATGCGCCAGCGCCTGCGCGATCAGGTGCTCGGCGCCGCCGAAGCCGATCTCCAGGCGCAGAATTTCGGGTTTGTGCGGAAACAGGGTCGCCAGATCGGCGGGCGCGGGCTGGCTGAAATCGAAAGCAAGCTTCGGCAGCAAGTCCTCGAACAGCTCGATCTGCCGCGCGCGCAAGGGATGGCCTTTCTTGCGGCCGAAGAAAGCGCGTTGCGATGAATCGTTGCTGTCGTGATGCTCGTTCATTGCGTTATGGATGCCCCGTTTCCGCGGATCGTCGCAACAGAAAAGAAAATGGCCGGGGCAGGGCCCGGCCATTTTTTCTTTGATGCTGGATTCCCGCTGTTGCGGGGGTGAGCGGAGAGTTTACTTGCACGCAGCCCTGATCTGGGACGCAAGGTCGGTCTTCTCCCAGGAGAAGCCGCCGTCCTTGTCCGGCAGGCGGCCGAAATGGCCGTAAGCCGCGGTGCGCCGGTAGATCGGCTTGTTCAGCTTGAGCGTGCGGCGGATGTTGGTCGGCGTCAGACGGAACAACTCGGGCAGAATTTTCTCGAGCTTCTTCTCGTCGACCTTGCCGGTGCCGTGCAGATCGACCAGCACCGACATCGGGTCGGCGACGCCGATCGCATAAGCCACCTGAATGGTGCAGCGCTCGGCAACGCCGGAGGCGACAACGTTCTTGGCGAGGTAGCGGGTGGCGTAAGCGGCCGAACGGTCGACCTTGGTCGGGTCCTTGCCGGAGAACGCGCCGCCGCCATGCGGGGCATAGCCGCCGTAAGTGTCGACAATGATCTTGCGGCCCGTGAGGCCGCAATCGCCGTCGGGACCGCCGATGACGAAGTTGCCGGTCGGGTTGACCAGGAAGTCGGCGGACTTCGCCGGCATCCAGCCCTTCGGCAGCGCCGCGGTGACGGTCGACTCGATCAGGTCCTTGATCATCGCCGGCGTGTACTTCTTGCCGTTGCGGCCCTTTTCGCTGTGCTGGGTCGAGACGACGA
>JAUSBQ010000331.1 GCA_030651965.1 Pseudolabrys sp.
TCGTCGTCATCGACACGCCCGGCAACGACACCTATTTGATGCGGCTTGCGCATTCGATGGCCGACACTTTGGTCACGCCGCTCAACGACAGCTTCGTCGATTTCGACGTGCTCGCCACGCTCGACCCGACCGACTTCACCGTCACCGGCGAAAGTCATTATGCCTCGATGGTGCGCGAAGCGCGCCGTCAGCGCCGTCTGGTGGATGGCCGCCTGACCGACTGGATCGTGGTGCGCAACCGTCTTTCGACGCTCGGCTCGCGCAACAAGAAGCTGGTCGGCGAGGGCATCACTGAGCTGGGCAAGCGCATGGGCTTCCGCACCGTTGATGGTTTCGCCGAGCGCGTGGTCTATCGCGAATTCTTCCCGCGCGGCCTGACCGCCTTCGACGATCTCGACGAGGCGACGCTCGGCACCCGGCCGAACATGTCGCATCTGACCGCGCGCGAGGAAGTGATCTCGTTGCTCAATTCGCTGCATCTGCCGATGTCGGAAAACGGCAAGCGCCGCGCCGCCGCCCGCGCCGAATGGTACTCGGTGATGGACCAGCCGTTGCAGGTCCACGATCTGCTGGCCTGAGCCGCATGACCCGTTCGTCCTCGCGAAAGCGGGGACCCAGGGCCGCTTGCAAAAGCTTTCCAAATTGTCGCACTGGGCCCCCGCTTTCGCGGGGGCGAACGGATGATTATGTCTAGCCATCGATAACGCTCAAATCGGTGTAGACTGGCGCCATGAGTTCTCCGACCCGCAAAGACACGAAAGCCCCAACGCAGGCCTCGCCGCGCCCGGAGATCGATGCGTTCCTGCAAAAGGTCAAAAGCCTCGGTCCCACCGTGACCGCTGGCAAGCGCGGCCGGCTGATCTTCGCGCTCGACGCCACCATGAGCCGGCAGCCGACCTGGGATTCAGCCTGCGCGCTCCAGGCCGACATGTTCCGCGAGGCGGCCTCGATCGGCGGGCTCGATATTCAACTGGTCTATTTCCGGGGTTTGAGCGAATGCCGCGCGTCCGGCTGGGTCGCCGGCTCCGACAAGCTGGCGTCGCTGATGCGGGGCATTACCTGCCAGGGCGGCCATACCCAGATCGGCAAGGTCCTCAGCCATGCCCGCCAGGAACAGGCGCGCCAGCGCGTCCAGGCGCTGGTCTTTGTCGGCGACGCCATGGAAGAGGGCATTGACGATCTCTCGGCCGCCGCCGGTGAACTCGGCCTGCTCGGCGTGCCGGTCTTCATGTTTCAGGAAGGTTCCGACCCCGTTGCCGAGACCGCCTACCGCGAGATCGCCCGGCTGTCGCGCGGCGCCTATTGCCGGTTCGATACCGGCTCGGCCGCGCAACTGGCCGAACTATTGCGCGCGGTGGCCGCCTACGCCGCCGGCGGCATCAAGGCGCTGTCCGATCTGTCGGCGCGCAAAGCCGGCGGTGCGCGGCTGCTGCTCGCGCAGATGAAGAAATAGCGCATGATCATTTTCGGTTTGCTCGCACTGGTGGTCGCTCTGTGGATACTCCATAAAGTATCCAAGGTGGATCCGCGCCTCGGCGCCCGTGTCATCAAGGCCAGCGGCGGCTTGCTGTCGCTCGGCGTCGCGGTCTTCCTCGGCGTCCGCGGCCAGATTGGCATCGCCATCCCAATCGGCATTTTCGGCTTGGGGTTGCTCGGCTGGGTGCCGTTCGGGCCGGCCGGCTTTTCCGATCGCACCACGAAAAGCGGCGGGCAGGTGTCGCGCGTCCGCACCGCCTTTATCGAAATGGCCCTCGATCACGATAGCGGCGCGATGGGCGGGCTGGTGCTGGCCGGACGCTTTCAGGGCCGCACCTTGGAGAGCCTCGATATCAAGGCTTTGGTCGATCTGCTGACCGAAGTCGACGAGGAAAGCCGCGCGCTGCTAGTTCCGTATCTTGACCGCCGGGATCCCGGTTGGAGTGAACACGCGCAAGGTGACGCGGCACCGGGGCGGAGCGCGGCGAGCAGCGGCAAAATGTCGGAACAGGAGGCCTATCAGATCCTTGGCCTGGAAGCCGGCGCGAACGCCGACGCGATCGGTCACGCGCATCGCACGCTGATGAAGAAATTCCATCCCGACCAGGGGGGCTCGACGTATCTCGCGGCCCGGATCAATGAGGCCAAAGAAATTCTGCTTCGTCGCCATCGCTGATGTACTCCAAACATACCATCACCAGCGGCTCCTGATCGTTGACGCAAATCCCATTACGAGCGTGTTCTTGTTGTCGTTGCGTGCGCCCCGTTTTCGGGGTCGCGCGGGAAAGCTTTTAGTTCTTCAGCAGCATGCAGGGAATTTCGCTGCGCTTGAGATTCTTGCAGGCGTCTTCCGCCTGGCTTTTGTCGAGCCCGGCAAAGCGCGCGCGGTAAAGCGACCTGTCGCCTTTCGCCACCTTTTCCGTGAACGGATCGGCCTTGCCGAGTTGCTCCTTCGCCTTGGTCTGCGCCGCGGTCAGACGCTCCTTGGCGTTGGTCTCATCGGGGAAAGCGCCGACCTGGATCATCCAGCCGCCGCGCGCCGCCCTGCTGGCGTGTTCGGTGGACACGGAGGCGACGATGGCCGGCGCTGGCGCCTTGACCTCATGGGCCGGCAGCACGCCGAGAATGCCGGGCGCAGCGCCCGGTGGCGGCGGCAGCGGTTCGCTGCTCTTGACGGTGGCGACCGTGGTCACGCTCGCGGTGTTGGCGGGAGCAGGCGCGAGCTTGCGGTTGTCGGAGGGTAAAGCCGAGAGCGCGGCCATGCGGGTGCCGGATTTGACGCTGACGGTCTTGACCGCAACTGGCTTGATCGGCTCGGTGGAGCCGAGCGACGGCCCGCCCGACGACGTCGCGATGGCCTCCTCGCGCGGATCGCGCACTGGCGTCGGCGGCTTGGCCGGCAGCTTGGTCTCGGCCATCGCCGTGCCTTCGGCGATCGGCGGCGTGGTGCGGACGGTCGAGGCGACGCTGATATGGCTCTCGATCAGTCCGCGCACCCGCGCGTCGCGCGCGCGGGCGGTCGGCCCGCCGAAGACGACGGCAACGACGTAACGGTTGTTGCGCTTGACCGAGGTGACGATGTTGAACCCGGATGCACGGATATAGCCGGTCTTGATGCCGTCGACGCCATCGACCACGCCGAGCAGGCGGTTGTGATTGCGCATCATCTTGCCGCGAAAGGCGAAGGACCGGGTCGAGAAGTAATTGAAATAGGTCGGGAACCGGTCCCGAATGGCGCGGCCGAGCAGGGCCTGATCGCGGGCGGTGGTGACCTGTTCGTCGTCGGGCAGGCCGGAAGCATTGCGGTAGGTGGTCTGCATCATGCCGAGCGTGCGCGCCTTGGCGGTCATCATGCGGCCGAAACTGGGCTCGTCGCCGCCGAGCGCTTCGCCGACGATCACGGCGACGTCGTTGGCCGATTTGGTGACGATGGCGCGGATCGCGGTTTCGACCTGGATTGTTTCGCCGGGCTTGAGGCCGAGCTTGGACGGGGCCTGCGCCGCAGCGTGCGCCGATACTGGCAGTTCGCTATTGAGTTTGAGTTTGCCGGACTCCAGGCGCTCGAACAGCATATACAGCGTCATGATCTTGGTCAGCGAGGCAGGGTGGCGAATGCTGTCGGCGTTGGTCTGCTGGATGATCTTGCCGGAATTGGCGTCGACGACGATCGAGGCCTGCGCGGGAGCGTAGGACGGGGCGGCGGCTTTGTTCCGTCCGCGCTTGCCGCGGGCATCGGCATCGCCGGCGGTTGCCGCGACGAGCATCAGAACCGCCAATCCGAGGGCGCCCCAACGGATAACGCGCTGGACCTGGCCTCCCCGTCGCGACATCTGCGCTCCCCGAACCCCGTTGCGGACACTTCCTAGGCCGCCATCATGGCCACTTTATAGCGCATTTGACGCGTAAGAACTGACAACCGTAGGAGAACGCGGTTTACAAAATCTTAAGCCATCCCACTGATTTTATGGTAAATTTTGCAGTGCAATATTCCGGTTGACTTTATTGTGCAGTGCGGTATAAATCTTCTGTGCCCCCGGGATAGGCCGGGGCGCAGATAGCACATTGGCGCCGCTCCTGAGCGGGCCGGGAAAGGATGCACAATGGTCAAGAATTTCGAGGACCTCCAGCAGGTCAGCAAAGAGAATATTGATCTCGCCGTGAAGTCGGCTGGCAGCGTGTCGAAGAGCGCCCAGGCGATCGCCGTCGAGATCGCCGACTATTCGAAGAAGTCGTTTGAAGAGAGCACCGCTGCTCTCGAGAAGCTCTTCGGCGTCAAGTCGATCGAGAAGGCCATCGAGCTGCAGACCGAATACGCCAAGACCGCGTATGAAGGTTTCGTCGCCGAGGCGGCCAAGATCGGTGAAATGTACACCGCGTTGGCCAAGGAATCCTACAAGCCGTTCGAAACCATGATGGCGAAAACCAAGTAAGCCATCGAGTAACACGTTTCGAAACGTCGTCTGTGCGTAGCGTAACTGTTGCGTCGCGTGCGTGAGCCACTGAATAAGCAAAAAGCCCGGCGGTTGAGCCGGGCTTTTTCGTTGTGAACGGGCGGCGGCGCCGCCTATTTGGCGACGCGCAGCTTGGTCAGGTTGGTGCCGATCGCGCTGAACACCGCGCCCAGGCCGTTCGCACTCGTGACCATGAAGAACTTCGACGGATCGCTGAACTTATCCGGGCCGCCGGCGCAGTTCTGCAGCAAAGTCGACATCGGATCGCCGTCGGTGTTGACGTGGACGGTGTAGATCGTCACGCCGGCTTTCTTGATATTGGCGCAGGTGCCCGAGCCGTTGCCGGACTGGTACATGCGGTCATCGACTGCCGTGCTGGTCTGGTAGCCGTTGCCGTACCATCGGTCCTGCGTGTTCAGGCCGTCCGACATCAGCACGATCACATCCTGATATTTGTAGTTCGAATCCTTTGGCGGCACGGTGAGGGGGCCGCCACCGACCAGCGACTGCCAAGCCCACACCAGGCCGATCGGCTGGTTGGTGGCGCCTTTCGACTGCATGGAATCGACCAGGGAGTTCATCGAGGTCCAGTTGTAGTTCAGGCCCATCATGGCAACCGGACAGGCATTGTATTGCTCGGCCGGGAACAGCGTTGATGCCTGCCCGATCGGCAAACTGCCGTCAGCCGGGTTCGGTGCCGTCACCAATTGATCGTAACTTTGGTCGCGATCGGTAACGCAGCCATTCCAGGTATTCTTGTTGGCAGGCACCCAGGTTTGCGAACTGCTGCAGCGGCTTTTGCCGCGCTTTGATGAAGAGGTGCAGGTCGTCGTGTTCTGCCAACTGCCGTTGGCGTCTTCCCAATCGTCCCAGTCGATCCAATTTGCGCTATAGTTTGAGCTGCCGACATTGACGTCTTTGGCGAACGGAATGATCGAGACATAGACGTCGCCATTCTGCGCCGCCGCATCCTTGAGCTGCGTCAACAGGCTCTTGGTCGCGGCCTTCAGCGCCGACATCTTGCCGTCGGAGGCCATCGACCCGGTGTTGTCGAGCGCCAGCGCGACGCGCAGGCGCGTCGACCCCCAGGCGGCGGTTGCCGTGCCGTTGACGTTGATGTTCTGATAACCGATGACACCGAGGAAGCTGGTCGGCACCGACGCCACGCCATCGACCTTGACCTGCGAGCCGCCTGTGGTGGTGTAGGTCGCGGTGATGGCGACGTTCTTGGCCTCGGGCCTGGTGAACAGCGCATCGAAATAGCTTTTGGCTTTGGTCTGGAGATCCGACGTGCTCAGCGTCGCGGCATCACGCGACAGCATCAGCGCCGTCGAGTCGAGGGCGGCCTGCATGGCGGCCTTGACCGAATTGGCGTGACTGTAGTCGACAGCGAACCCCACGGTGCCGACGAGGGGCAGCGTCGCAAGGGCAAATGTCATCGCGACGTTGCCGGCATTGGCGCGGCGGAAAGTGGCGACGTGGCGGGCAATTCTTGTCCAGACGGCGTGCATGACGGTTCACCTGAGAGGCGGTTGACTTCGTCTGCTTGAATAGACCGAGGCGGTTAAATCACCGGTATATCGATGCGCGGCAGATCGACCCTTCAAGTAAGAACCAGGTGCCCGGGATGCGGATATGTCGTGTCTTCGCAATGGCTTGGATGGTTAATGCGACATGCCGCGAATGGTGCGAATGCCGGACAGTTCTTATGCGACGTCGTTAATGCTTCGTTTCGTCACCGGACGGCGGTGTCCGATGGCGCATGGAAAGGCCATTCTGGCGGCTATTTGGCGACGCGCAGCTTGGTCAGGTTGGTGCCGATGGCGGTGAACACCGCGCCCAGGCCGTTCGCCGATGTCACGGTGTAGAACTTGCTCGGGTCGCTGAACTTGTCCGGGCCGCCAGCGCAGTTCTTCAGCAACTGAGAGGTCGGGTCGCCGTCGGTATTGACGTGGATCGTATAGAGCGTCACGCCGGAATTCTTGATATTGGCGCAAGTGCCCTTGCCGCTTGAGTCGTACATGCGGTAGTCGACCGAGGTGTTGGTGGCCGAGCCGTTGCCGTACCAGCGGTCCCAGGTGTTCAAGCCGTCCGACATCAGGATGATGACATCGGTGTAGGTGTAGTTGGGGTCTTTCGCCGGCGCGGTGAACGGACCGATGCCGACCAGCGAATGCCAGCCCATCACCAGACCGATCGGTTGGTTGGTGCCGCCATTGGGGTCGAGCGCGTCGACCGCGCTGCTCATCGACGACCAGTTATAGTTCAGCCCCATCACGGTCTGCGGGCAGTAGATATCCTGGCGAGCCGGATAAAGCGTCGTCGTATTGCCGGTCGATGGCGCGGTCGCGGTCTGATCGTTGCCGGCGGTGGTGCCCGGCGCCGTCTTCGACCCGCGATCTGCGACGCAGCCGGTCCATGTGCTGCGGGCGTTTTTTATCCAGGTGTGCTCGAAATAGCCGGAATTGGTCTTGCAGGTTTTTTTGCTGCCGCTGCCCGAGCACGAGCAGTAGCTATGACCGGAGCAGGTGGCCGAGTATCCCGTGCTGGAATAGGTCGTGCTGTTATAGCAGCCATTGTAATAGAAGCCGGCCTTGGTGCTATCTCTGTTGCCGCTGTCGACGCTCGGGCAGATATAGCCGGAATAGCTGCCGTAAGACGGCACCCTGTTCGTGCCGGATGCGCCGGTGGTTGGGTTACTGACGCAGGTAAAGCCGGTCTGCGAATTGCTGACCGGGCAGTTGTCGCCGGGGCCGGCCTGAGCCCAGGTGTTCCTGTTCGTGGAATTGGACAGCCAGGTGGCCATATAGGCCGGCTCGCTTTCCCATTCGGTCCAATCGACCCAGTTGGCGCCATAGTTGCCCGCTCCGACGTTCACGCCGCGGCTGAACGGAACGAGCGACACATAGACATCGCCATTGGCGCTGGCCGAGTCCTTCAACTGCGTCAGCAAATTTTTGGTGGACGTCTTGAGCGCCGCCATTTTGCCGTCGGCATCCATCGAGCCCGTGGTGTCAAGCACCAGCGCGACACGCAGTCGCGTTGAACCCCAGGCGACGGTTGACGAGCCGTTGACGTTGATATTCTGGAGCCCGATGACGCCGAGAAAGGTGGCCGGCACGTCCGCGGCGCCATTGACTTTGACCTGCGAGCCGCCGGCGGTGCTGTAGCTCGCCGTAATTGTAACGTTCGTCACTTCTGGCTTATTGAACAGCGCGTCGAAATAGCTAGCGGCCTTGGACTGTAGATCGGCCGTACTCAAGGTCGCGGCGTCCCGCGACAGCATTAGCGCGGTCGAGTCGAGCGCGGCCTGCATCGAAGCCTTCACGGCATTGGCGCGCGAGTAGTCGACCGCGAAGCCCACACTGCCGATGATAGGAATTGCTGCGAGCGCAAAAGTGAGCGCGACATTGCCGCCATTCGCGCGGCGAAAGGACGCGAGGTGTCGGCTGAAGGTGGTCCCGAGCGCGCGCATGACGGTGTAACGATCTCGGTTGAATTCGGTCACCGTGGTAGTGCCGGGAAGCTAAACCGGCTTGTCGCAAATCCCGGCAAATTCGTTGGATGCGGCTATGGATGCTGGACGCGCGGAAGCTTTTGTCCGGCGCGGGTAAGGGCTTGAATGGTGAACGCCGAAAATAGGGCGGGGCAAATAACGCAAATATCTGGGATATGGCTTGGCGCGGCTGCGCGACGAGCCGGCTGGCCGCGCGGCCGGGCGCTGTCCCGTTCCGGTGCGGGAGTAACGGCAAGTGCCGAGGGCAGCTCTTCTGGCGGGCGTTGGCGGTACCGGCCGGAATTGCGAAAAACCGTGCCCGCCGGACGACTTACGGGGGTTGTGCCCGGTTAACCAGTGGCTATGTGACAGTATGCCGGACGGCTAAGTGGGCAAAGACCGGCGAGTGAGGTTTAGTCTCTGGTTTGGAGTTCCTGCTTGGAATGGCGGCGCCGGGGTCTTTAAGATGACGCTTGATAACGGTGTTCGGCCCCGTGACTGCGCCCTCCCGGGATGCGACGCTTCAGAAAGGTTCACTCACGTTGCTTGCTTCGGCCAAACCATGACGCTGACTGCCCGCCCTCATTGTTCGGTTCCCGCGGAGCGTCTGGCGCCGCGGATGGCGGATGACGACCGCAAGCGCAAGACCCCCAATCCGGGCGATCCGAGCGTCGCGGTCATCACCAAGACCAAGCCGCAGACCAAGCGGCCGAACATGTACCGCGTTCTGATCCTCAACGACGACTACACGCCGATGGAGTTCGTAACCCACGTGCTGGAGCGCTTCTTCAGCAAGGATCATGAAGCGGCGACGCGAATCATGTTGCATGTGCATCATCACGGCATCGGCGAATGCGGCATCTATACGTACGAAGTCGCCGAGACAAAAGTGACGCAGGTTATGGACTTTGCCAGAAAACATCAGCATCCTTTGCAATGCGTGATGGAAAAAAAATAGACCTGAAAAACGGGATTTGGGGTCGGGGGACGTTCGATACAAAATGGGAATGGAACTTTAAATGCCTACATTCTCCCGCAGCTTAGAGCAGTCGCTTCACCGGGCGCTCGCGCTCGCCAATGAGCGCCACCACGAATACGCCACGCTGGAGCATCTGCTGCTGGCGATGATCGACGATCAGGACGCCTCCGCGGTGATGCGCGCCTGCAATGTCGATCTCGACAAGCTGCGGCGCAGCCTGGTGGCCTATCTCGAGTCGGAACTCGAAAATCTCATCACCGACGGCGCCGAAGACTCAAAGCCGACCGCCGGATTCCAGCGCGTCATCCAGCGCGCGGTGATTCATGTGCAGTCGTCCGGCCGCGAGGAAGTCACCGGCGCCAATGTGCTGGTGGCGATCTTCGCCGAGCGCGAAAGCCATGCCGCCTATTTCCTGCAAGAGCAGGACATGACCCGCTACGACGCGGTCAACTACATCAGCCACGGCATCGCCAAGCGGCCGGGCCTCACCGAGTCGCGCCCGGTGCGCGGCGCCGATGAGGAAACCGACGCCAAGGGCGGTGGCGGCAGCGGCGGCGACGAGCCCAAGAAAAAGGGCGACGCGCTGGAGGCTTACTGCGTCAATCTCAACAAGAAGGCAAAAGAGGGCAAGATCGATCCGCTGATCGGCCGCGACAGCGAGATCAGCCGCACCATCCAGGTCCTCTGCCGCCGGCAGAAGAACAATCCGCTGTTCGTCGGTGAAGCCGGCGTCGGTAAGACGGCGATCGCCGAAGGCCTGGCGCGCCGCCTCATCCATGGCGAAGTGCCGGAGGTGTTGAAGAACGCCACCGTGTTCGCGCTCGACATGGGCACGCTGCTCGCAGGCACACGCTACCGCGGCGACTTCGAAGAGCGCCTCAAGCAGGTGATCAAGGAGATCGAAGCCTATCCGGGCGCGATCATGTTCATCGACGAAATCCATACGGTGATCGGCGCCGGCGCCACCTCGGGCGGCGCGATGGATGCGTCGAACCTGTTGAAGCCGGCGCTGGCCGGCGGCTCGATCCGCTGCATCGGCTCGACCACCTATAAGGAGTACCGTCAGTACTTCGAAAAGGACCGCGCGCTGGTGCGGCGCTTCCAGAAGATCGACGTCAACGAACCGTCGATCCCGGACGCCATCGAAATCCTCAAGGGCCTCAAGCCTTACTTCGAGGAATACCACAAGCTCAAATACACCAACGAGGCGATCAAGGCGGCGGTCGAGCTGTCGTCGCGCTACATCCACGACCGCAAGCTGCCGGACAAGGCGATCGACGTGATCGACGAGTCGGGCGCGGCGCAGATGCTGCTGCCGGAAGGCCGCCGCAAGAAGACCATCGGCATCAAGGAAATCGAGACCACGATTTCGACCATGGCCCGTATTCCGGCCAAGACCGTGTCGAAGGACGATGCCGCGGTGCTCCAGCATCTCGAGCAGACGCTCAAGACGGTGGTCTACGGCCAGGACAAGGCGATCGAGTCGCTGTCGGCGTCGATCAAGCTGGCGCGTGCCGGCCTGCGTGAACCGGAAAAGCCGATCGGCTGCTACCTGTTCTCCGGCCCGACCGGCGTCGGCAAGACCGAGGTGGCCAAGCAATTGGCGCTGTCGCTAGGCGTCGAACTGATCCGGTTCGACATGTCGGAATACATGGAGCGGCACACCATTTCGCGCCTGATCGGCGCGCCGCCGGGCTATGTCGGGTTCGACCAGGGCGGCCTTTTGACCGATGGCGTCGACCAGCATCCGCATAGCGTCCTGTTGCTCGACGAAATCGAAAAGGCGCATCCGGACCTGTTCAACGTCCTGTTGCAGGTCATGGATCACGGCAAGCTGACCGATCACAACGGCAAGCAGGTCGACTTCCGCAACGTCATCCTGATCATGACCACCAATGCCGGCGCGTCCGACATGGCCAAGGCGGCGTTCGGCTTCACCCGCGACAAGCGCGAGGGCGACGATACCGAGGCGATCAACCGCATGTTCACGCCGGAGTTCCGCAACCGTCTCGACGCCACGATCACCTTCGCGCATCTGTCGCAGGAGATCATCGCCCAGGTGGTCGAGAAGTTCGTGTTGCAGTTGGAGGCCCAGCTCGGCGACCGCAATGTCACCATCGAGCTGTCCGAGGAGGCGGCGCGCTGGCTGATCGCCAGCGGCTATGACGAACTGATGGGCGCGCGGCCGATGGCCCGCGTCATCCAGGAGCACATCAAGAAGCCGCTGGCCGACGAAGTCCTGTTCGGACAGTTGAAGAATGGCGGCCATGTCCGCGTCATCGTCACCAAGGACGAGGCGGGGCGGGACAAGCTCGGCTTCGAGTTCCTCGACGGCCGCGTCACGCCGAAGCCGGAAAAGCTGCCGGCGGTGCGGCCGAAAGCCAAGCGCAAGTCCTCGCCGCGTCCGAAGCCGAAAGGCGGCGGCGACGGCGGCGGCGGCAACAACAAGCGCGGCTCCGTCCCCAAGGTGCCGTTGCTCAAGGTCTGACGGCTTCGCGAAACGAAAAATGCAAAGGCCGGGCCCTATGCTCGGCCTTTGCTTTTCACACATCTCGCATGCGTTGCCGCATCCGCAGTTGCGGCGGCGGCGGGTCTATGAGACATGGGCTTGGCCATGCCCGGGGCCGATTCCAGTTCCTTGACATTCACTACGGCGGCCGCCGCCTTTCTCGGCGGTATCCGCGCGGCGTTCATGTCGGTGTTCTTTTTGGTGCTGGCCGGCACCTATATCGGCCTGGGCGCGCTGGCGCATGATTTCGGGCTCAGCGCCATCTGGATGATGCTGTCGACCGTGCTGGTATGGGCCGGGCCGGCGCAACTCGTCCTGATATCCGGCATCGGCACCGGCGCCGCGTTGATCGAACTGGCGCTGGCGGTCAGCCTCAGCGGCATTCGTCTGTTCCCGATGGTGGTCGCGCTGCTGCCGCTGGTCCGCACCCGCCAGACGCGGCTGCGCGACCTGATCCTCCCGACCCATTTGACGTCGGTCAGCATGTGGGTCGAGTCGTTTCGAATTCTGCCGGGGATAGCGGCCGAGCACCGCCTGGCGTTCTGCAACGGATTGTCGGCAGGCTTTATGGGCTGCGCCGTCATTTTCGGCTTTGTCGGTTACTATCTCGCCGCCGGCCTGCCGCCGCTGCTGGCGGCCACGCTTCTGTTCCTCACTCCCTTGTCGTTCCTGATCTCGACCGCCCGCAATGCCCAAATCCTGATGGACAGGCTGGCCTTGGGCATTGGGCTCGTGCTGGGCGCCGTGCTCACGGCCACGCAGGTCGAGCTCGATATTCTGCTGACCGGCGTCGGCGGCGGCACGCTCGCGTACGCGAGCCACCGCCGGCGCTAGGCCGCCGCTTGAGCGCGGCGCTGACCGAACTTTGGCCCTTCCTTCTCCTCATCACCATCGGCTTTCTGCCGAACGAGATCTGGCGCGTCCTCGGCCTGCTGCTGGCGCGCGGGCTGAACGAGGATTCGGAAATCGTGATGTGGTCGCGGGCGGTGGCCACCGCGACTTTGGCCGGCGTGATTATCAAGCTGCTGCTGGTTTCCAGCGGCTCGCTCGCCTCGATACCGGTCGGCGTGCGGCTCGGGGCGACGGCGATCGGCTTCATCGTCTTTCTGGTCGCGCGCCGCTCGATGTTCGCCGGTGTCGCGGCCGGCGAAGTATTGCTGCTGGCCGGCGGCTATCTGTTCGCGAACTAGGGCCAAAACCCAATAAAATTGTTGCTGGTTGAATCGGTTGCTGATTCCCTGCGGTTTTGATTCGGAGTAGGGA
>JAUSBQ010000336.1 GCA_030651965.1 Pseudolabrys sp.
GGACGGGTCGGTCATGCCGGCGACGTTCGCCCGCCGGCCCGCGCCGTGCAAGAGCTACTGAACTCAGCGTCCGAAGAACGGAAACGGCGACGGCTCGAAGCCGTAATGGCGCGGCGGCGGCGGCGCTTCGCGGTAGTAGAAATAGCGCGGGCCGTCGTCGTATTCCTGCCAGGCGCGCGCCGTGCGCTGCTGCACCCGCCGGCGCGGCGGCGTGACGAAGTCGCTCCCGTCGTTGAGGGCGTCGTAGCCGTTGCCGTTGCCGTTGCGCGCCACCCGCGGCGCGCTGCTGGGCGTTTTGCCCTTGAGCGTGACGCGGGTTTTGGCCAGGCCTTCCTGCTTGACCAGGTCGAACAGGATCTTGGCGTTTTTCGGCGCCAGCCGGACGCAGCCATGCGACGCCGGCGTCCCGAGCGCCTTGAGATGATTGGAGCCGTGGATGGCGTGGCCGTTCATGGTGAAGAAGATCGAATGCGGCATCGGCGCGTCGTCCCATTCGCGGCTGAAGTGATCCTTCTCCAGGCGGAACGGCGTGTAGGCGCCGGACGGCGTGTCGTAACCCGCCGCGCCAGTCGACACCGGCCAGACGAACAACGGCTCACCGTTGAGCGCGACCGTCATCCGCTGGGTCGACTTGTCGATGGCGATGGCGAGCTCCGCGCGCGCCGGCGCGGCCAAGCCAATTACGGCCAAAGCCGACAACGCGGCCACAATGCGGGCGAAACGGCGGACGGACATGAACGGCTACTCCAACACCCGGGCGGCCGCATCTTACCACGCCGGCGGGCGGGAATATGGCGGAGGCTCGCACCCCAACGCCCCACTTGGCGAATGTTTCCGCGCTGCGACGTTACGCCATCAGGTCCTTGCCGCGCATGTCGGTGGCGCGCTCGATTTTGATCAGCACGCCGATGCCGGTGTCGGCCCCGGCATGGGTCTGCTCGCGCGGCTTGAGCCTGGCGAAAATCGCGTCCTTCACCGGGCCGCTTTCGTGCAATTCCGCCGTGCCGAAAAACCGCAGGAAGCCCATCTCGATGACGCCGTCGCGCTGCGCCTTCATGTTGGCGTACATGACGCAGACCTTCGGGCTGTGGCCGAGGTTCTCCAGCGCGCCCCGTTTGGTGCGCTCCCAATAGGCCAGGTGCTGGTCGTCGAACACGATCAGGCTGCCCTTCGGCCCGATATTCGGGCCCAGCGGGCCGCAGGTGGCGAGCATGCAGGGATAGCCGTCCTCCCAGGCATTGCCGATGAGCGTCTTGATCTGGTCGGAAAGCGGCATGGCGGCAAGTCCTGTGAATGGCGGGGACCCGCAACCATCCTCAACCCCGCGCGTTGGTCAAGAGCATGCGCTTGCACCCACCCGGGACGCGCCCCACATTCGGCCCACCATGATTCCGAAAATCCCCTCCCGGATCGACGCCTTCGTGCTGTGTCCCTGCAGCGGCACCGCCGGCATCGCCACCGTGGCGCCGATCCCCGAGGATCCCGACCACATGCGCCACCTCTACACCTGCCTCGACTGCGGCAAGGACCTGAGTTTCGACGTCGCGAAAAATGGCGTCGAGGCCAGAGACGCCCAGAAGCGGGAGGCCTGAGCGATGGCCGAACCGCTGATCGTCGTCATTCCGCACCGTCTCGGCCAGGCCGAGGCGACGCGCCGCATCCGCGACGGCATCGGCCGCGCCCGCGGCGAATTCGCGCGGGTGCTGACCATCGAGGACGAGCGCTGGGACGACAACCGCCTGAGCTTTTCGGCCAAGGCGATGGGCCAGCGCGCGTTTGGTTTCATCGACATCGGCGAGGCGTCGGTCCGGCTCGAGGTCACGCTGCCATGGCTGTTGGCGAAATTCGCCGCCGCCGCGCAGCGCGTGATCGGGCAGAAGGGCACGTTGATGCTGGAGAATAAGAAGTGACCGGCGACCAGCCGGTCATCCCGGAAGCTGTTCTTCAAGAAAAATGATCCGGGATCGCGCGCGGCGCTCTCTGCCTTCCCCGGGCGCGGTGCAGCACGAGCGATAGCGAAGTGATGCGCCGCAGACCCGGGGCCGTTCCGCCCACGGAATTTGGAAAGGTCCCGGTTCTGCAGCGCATCATGAAGACATGCTGCGCTGCGCTCGGGACACGCATCAATTCCCCAGCATCATCACCCAATACTTCCGGCCCTTGTCGCTCACCGCCGACGCGATGCCATAGGCCGACACGCCCGTCATCAGCATGTTGCGCCGGTGCCCCGGCGACTTCGCCCATTGCCGGATGGCGCAGGCCTGGTCGTCACACCCCCACGACACGTTTTCCGCCGCGGTGCCGCCTGAAACCTTCGCGCGCTCCTTGAAGCCGTTGTGGTCGAGGCTGTTGCGCTGCGCCATGTCGCGCGCATGGCTATGCGCCGCGCCCGCCAGCGTCGCGCTGTAGGACAAAGGCGGCAATTTGTGCTCGGCGCGGAAGGCATTGAGATCGAGGGCGAAGGCGGGGGAGGCGGTGGACGAGGTGAAGCCGATCAGAACCGAGATCGCCTGAAGAACCTTCAGCATCTTAAATTATGACTTCTTCACGTCGCTTAAACGGTTTCCGCGCAGCTTCGCGAATATTGCTGCTGGTTGCCATTCTGCTCTAGTCGTTAGAGCCTCTATTTCCGCATACCGCTCCAACGGGTTCATTCGCTGAAGCGCATTTAGCATTTGAAACGTCTCGTCGAATAAATTTCGGAAAATGTCTAACCCCGCGACCCACATTTGCTCAGACGGAGACGCTTCCTTTGTGCAAGCCGCAGCGGGTGCCACAAATATCAGTCCAAGGGATTTTATTTCGGGAAACTTATTCGTCATCCATTCAATATGATTGAACCCCTGTCCAACATCTTCTTTATTGATAGCTTGTCCAGCCTTCTTGCCGGTCTTTAATTCAAACAAGAGAGCCTCTCTTGTCGCCGATGCATTCCAAAGAACGTCGAGGGTGCTTTCATTGTCCGTTTCTTGTTCTGGGCGGCTTGCTTCAAACCCTAGAAGCTCTCCAAAAGCACGAAGCGCCGCTTCATGTTGATTTGGTGAAGCCGTCGCATCAAACAGCGGGATTATTTGACGGTCAGCCTTCGCGATACGATCGTTTTGTATTCGTATATCGTTTTCGAATATTTCTAGCAGGCGCCCGTGAAAGAGATTCTTTGGAGTCTGACGTTGCGCCGCAGAGATTAAGCTAGTCGGTGTCGGGAGCGCGAGGAGATGATGGATGCGCGCCTTGCCTTGATTGTATTGCTTAGCCGCCGCCTCGTGATCATTTTCAAGCTCAAATGTATGACCGAGCTGAATATTGTACCAGCCCGCCAGTCGCCTATCGGCGACCACTATCTTGTCGACTATTTCGCCTAGCGATGTTCGTGCTTGCGCCGCGTTTCCATCCCACATGTGCGCTGCAAAATCGGCCTCTGCTAGTGCGGCGATTGTCAGAAGTTCATCATTTTCTGCGGCTTGCTGGCGCTGCTCTTCCTCGATGTCGAGGCCGCTAATAGAGTCTTGATAGTATTTGAGCCAGCCCGAATCTCTGCCTATCACTTGCTGAACGAGTGGTGGGAATTTTTGGATATCGTCAATCTTGAATTGGTCAACAAGAGAGCGCCCGAGTAAAATTTGCTTTCGGAGTAATTCTGGGAGGAGCGCAATATTTCGAGGAGTAGAGAGCCAATTGACGAAACGATGATCTGCAATAAAGATAACTGAATAGTCGTTGCGTCCGCGATTTGTTCGACCAAACATTTGCGTAATGCGATTTGCAAGTTTCGCAGCAAATGAATTTCGCATTTCTAGAAAATCGTAAAGATAATACTCTGACAGCGAGAATCCCATAGGCAAGCCATCAGTCAGCATGACACGGCATGTCGCGTGTGGCAGATCAATCCCGTCGACGCGGCCAACCAGAACAAAAACGCCTGCGGTTGTGCGATTTCGGAATTCGTCAAGTTTCGTGCTAAATTCATCGGTGCGAGGCGGTTGTGCAAAATCACTATATTTTCTTGCCGAACCATAGGTTGGAGTGCTGATCAGTAATTTTTGGTGCGAGGCAAGAAGGCGCGCAACTGCTTCGGGGCGCGATTCTTTGGAACCTGCGTTCTTGAGGAAATTAGGATCGGCAGGAACTATAAGTCTTTCGCCGATACCGGCATCGCTAACCGGTTCAATCGTTTCTGCTGGTCTTCGGCCGAAGGCGCGACAAAAGTCTACTTCACTTGTGAGCGTGGCAGACAGGTAGAGTCGCCGAATGTCTGGGTCGGACAAGAAGAGCACGCGCTTTGAGGGCAAGAATGGTGGGCAAATCTCAATGGCGTGCTGTGAGATAAAAACTGCGCACTTATCCAAATGATCTGCAAGATGTCCAAAAGCGAATCCGATCGTGCCGTCGATGCTTTCGGCTTCTTTAATTGCACCAAGTAGGCTTCGATCTCTGCCCAGCGCGACTACCGCATTGGGAGGCGCTGCGACTACTGAATATGAAGACGTGCCTGCAACGATACGATCAAAATAGTCGATACGGTGCAATGCTTCGAAGTGCGGTCGAAGAAGCCCGATAATCCTATTGTAGGCGGTCGGGTGATCGTCTTTAGTGATTTTAACCGTATAGCTGTCCCGAATAATTTTCTCGGCGACGTGGGCATCATCAAAAATGATTGCCTCCGGCTTCAAGTCCTTTCTAAAAACTGATCGGCTATTGAACAGTGCCTGATAATTTGTCAGGCAAAAACCTTGGCCGGTCGAATAGAGATTGTTTGAGAACTCTCCACCGCGCCGCGTCGTATGAGCAAATCCTAGCCTCGAATCAATTTCGCGCGACGTTTGAATTACAAGGTCGTTAGTTGCGCACACATATAAGACGCGCGCTAAGCCCTCGTTGACGAGGCTCTGTGCAGCTAATAGGCCGACTATAGTCTTCCCCGCCCCCGTATGAAGGGAAATGAGGACGTCTTTTTTAGTCCTTTGCTGATGCCACAATTCAAGTGCTTTAGACTGGCCCTGCCATAGATCATTTGGCGTCGCGGCTAACGCCGGCGCTGTCCGAAAAAGCTCAATAGGATCAATCGGCGCTTTTTTGGCGGATGGCCTACTCAACTTATCAAAATCAAAGAGTGACATTTTAAAATCTTACCCTGACAACCCGTGGCTGTCTAAAGCATTCTCACACCCTCTCCACAAAACTATCCACCACCCGCTTTTCGCCGGCCTGATCAAACCGGATGGTCAGTTTGTTGCCGTCCACGGCGGTGACGTTGCCGTTGCCGAATTTTTGGGTCGAAACACCCGCGCCGCTATCGTTCAAACTTCCGCGTCACGATGTCGTCGAATGAATAGGGACAGGTTTCGGGAAATGTATCCTTTTCCAGTCCCGTTTCCTTGGCCGCGTCGATGCGCGCCTTGCGATAGCCGCGTGCGAGTGCCTCCGCAATTCGCGGTTTCAGGCCCGGATTGTCCGACAGGACGTCTTCGAGTTCGGCACGTTGCGCCTCGATGGAAAGAACCCAGCTCCGTGATCGCATTCGCGGCTGATGGTCCCATTTCAAAATGTGCAGCAACAGGACGCGCAGCGCGCTTTCTAGTTTGTTGAATTGTTCCCGCCCCAAGGATTCGATCTCCTCCGCGAGGTTGTCCCGGTCGACCCCGTCCCACTGGCCTTCGCGAATGAGGCGCGCCTGTTCCATCAGCCATGAATAGAAGTCGCGCATATACTCGGCGCGAGCCGGTTCTTTGGCCGGGGCGAGGGCGATGCCGTTTTCGGTGCGATGGTCTGCCATGGGTCACCTCGCGGGGGAGTGTAGCAGAAATTGCCGGGGCGGGCAGCAAACTCCGCTCATTCCGCGAAAGCGGGAATCCAGCAAGCCAAGCACTGGATCCCCGCTTTCGCGGGGACGAGCGGGGACTAAACCCTCTCCACAAAACTATCCACGACCCGCTTTTCGCCCGCCTTGTCGAAGCGGATGGTCAGCTTGTTGCCGTCCACGGCGGTGACGTTGCCGTTGCCGAATTTCAGGTGAAACACGCGCTCGCCCACGGCGAAGTGCGACGATGGGCCTGAGGATTTGGCGACCAGTTCGCCTTCGATAATCATTGGTTTTGACGCGCGGGCAGGGGCTTTCGCCCGCGCCCCCTCACCCGCGCCTGCGGCGCGACCTCTCCCCCCAGGGGAGAGGTGATCGGAGCCAGCCTCATCGCTGTACTCCGCTTCCTGATTGAAGATGCCATCGGGCACATATTTCGGCTGCCCGTTTTCGCTGAACCCGCCG
>JAUSBQ010000351.1 GCA_030651965.1 Pseudolabrys sp.
ACGGAAGATCATCGCGTGCCTTGAGCCGGTCGAGTCATATGCAAGAGGCTATATGTATTCGGCCGGCCGCGGCAATACGATGGCGATAAGTCAGTCCTTCTCGACCTCAAGATCGGGCCGCGCGCCCCATTCGGCCCAGGAACCGTCATAGACCGGCGGCAGCGTCTTGCCGATGGCGTCCAGAGCGAGCGACAGGATGACGGCGGAGACGCCGGACCCGCAGGTGGTGATGACGGGCTTGTCGGTATCGACGCCGGCTTTCTTGAACGCGGCGGCGATGCGCTCCGGCGCCACCAGCCGGCCATTCTCGACCAGTTCGCTCGACGGCAGGTTGAAGGCGCCGGGCATGTGGCCGGGGCGCAGGCCCGGGCGCGGCTCCGGATCGCGGCCGGCGAAGCGCCCGGCCGGGCGGGCGTCCACCACCTGGATGTCCTTGCCGTTGAGCGCCATCTGGACGTCGCTGTGCATCGCCACGGCGCCAGTCTCCATGTCGGCGTTGAAGGTGGCGGCTTTAAGCTTGCTGTCGCCGGTTTCGATCGGGCGGTTTTCCGCCTTCCAGGCCGGCAGGCCGCCGTCGAGGATGAACACGTTCTTCGCGCCCATGATGCGGAACGTCCACCACACGCGCGGCGCCGAGAACAGGCCGAGCCCGTCATAAACGACGATGGTGTCGGCGTCGCTAATGCCAAGCGCGCCCACCGCCTCGCCGAATTGCTTCGGCCCCGGCAGCATGTGCGGCAGATCGGTCGAGTCATCGGCGATTGCGTTGATGTCGAAATAGACCGCGCCCGGAATATGCCCGGCGAGATACTCGGCCTTCGCGTCGCGCTGGTGCGCCGGCAGATAGAAGGAGCCGTCGACGATCGACACGCCCGGTTTGCCGAGCTGGCCGGCCAGCCATTCGGTCGATTTGAGCCAGCGGCTCGCGGGATTTTCTTTTGTCATGCGGTCCATTCGGTTGCCCGGTTAATGCTCTTCAATACCTAATCGTTCCAAGCGGCAAACGCTAAGCAAAAGCGATCCGCACGCGGCGGTTCTGCTTGCCTTTCTTTTCGATGCCGGTGACCTTCACCGCGCCGATTTCACCGACTTTGCGGACATGCGTGCCGCCGCAGGGTTGTAGATCGAGCCCGGTGATCTCGATCAGCCGCACGCTGCCGGTGCCCGTCGGCGGCTTCACCGACATGGTCTTGGTCAGGCCGGGATTGGCTTCCAGTTCGGCGTCGCTGATCCAGCGGCTCGAGACGGCGGCATCGGTCGCGATCATGTCGGCGAGTTTGGCGGTGACGGCGTCCTTGTCCAGACCGGCATCGGGAATGTCGAAATCGAGCCGGCCGTCGCTGTCGCCGACCGAGCCGCCGGTGACCGCATAGGGCAGGGCCGCCGACAATAAATGCAGCGCGGTGTGGATGCGCATGCGGCCGTAGCGTCTGTCCCAATCGATTTCGGCGCGCACCAGGTCGCCGGCTTTCAGCGCCGGCGCACCCGCCACGACATGCGCGATCTCGCTCTTGGCGGCGTCGGTGAAGATGGCGTTCGTGACCGGGACGCGGGTGCCGTCCATCGTGATGAACACGCCGGTATCGCCCGGCTGCCCGCCGGAGTTGGCGTAGAACACCGTACGGTCAAGCACGATGCCGCCTTGCTCGGTGACGGCGACGACGCGGGCCTCGCAATCCTTCAGATAAGAGTCGTCGCGAAACAGGCAATCGGTCGGCATGGCAAAATCCTGTTGGCGCGGCCTATTTTTCCACGAACGGCGGCTTGATATCCGAGCGCCGTTCCAGCCAGTCCGGCACCGGCAGTTTCTTGCCGCGCAGGAATTCCGGGTTGAACAGTTTCGACTGATAGCGCGCGCCGCCGTCGCACAGCACCGTGACGATGCTGTGGCCAGGCCCGAGGTCCCGGGCCAGACGAATGGCGCCGGCAACATTGACGCCCGATGAGCCGCCGAGGCAGAGCCCTTCATGCGCCAGCAGATCGAACACGACCGGCACGGCTTCCTCGTCGGGAATAAGGTAGGCCTTGTCGACCTTCATCTGCTCGACGATTGCCGTGACGCGGGCAAGCCCGATGCCCTCGGTGATCGAGCCGCCTTCGGTCACCTTGGCTTCGCCATGCGCGAACAGATTGTACATCGCCGCACCGCGCGGATCGGCGACGCCGATGGTGACGGCCGTGTTCTTTTCCTTGAGATAGGTCGAGACGCCGGCCAGCGTGCCGCCGGAGCCGACCGAGCAGATGAAGCCATCGATCCTGCCGCCGGTCTCTTCCCAGATTTCCGGACCGGTCGAGACGTAGTGCGCCTTGCTGTTGTCGAGATTATTCCACTGATCGGCGAACAGGACGCCATTCTTTTCCGTGGCCTTGAGCTGCTCGGCCAGCCTGCGGCCGACATGCTGGTAGTTGTTCGGATTGGCGAAAGGCAGCGCCGGCACTTCGATCAGCTCGGCGCCGCACAGCCGCAGCATGTCTTTCTTTTCCTGGCTCTGCGTTTCCGGAATGACGATCAGGGTGCGATAGCCGCGCGCGTTGGCGACCATCGCCAGGCCGATGCCGGTGTTGCCGGCGGTCGACTCGACGACCAGCCCGCCGGGACGCAAGTCGCCGCGCAGCTCCGCCTCGAGGATCATCTGCCGCCCGGCGCGGTCCTTGACCGAGCCGCCGGGGTTCATGAATTCGGCCTTGCCGAGGATGGTGCAGCCGGTCAGTTCCGACGCGCGCTGGAGCTTGATCAGGGGCGTGTGGCCGATGGCCTCGACGATGCCGTTGCGAATTTGCATAACGGTTCCGGTTCCTGGGTAGACGGCTGAGGACCCTAGTTGAGCCCCCGCGCGGTCACAAGACCGCAGCTAATCGCGCCTGAGCGGGCGGGGAAGCCCCACAATAGGGAAAAAAACAGGTCGATTTTCGCCTCTTACGCGGACAAACCGCCTGCGCACCGGGTCGCGGCCGATTTGGAAACGTCCTCGAAACCATAATTGCGCAATGGCGGAACCATACCGGGGGACGTTCACTACTTTTTTCCAGGCCGCCGTTAATCCTTGCCGCCAGCGCGCAGGTCCAGCCGGGCCTCTCACGCAGGCGGTCGCATCGATGAATCTCGACGTCAATACACTCTTCATGGTGACGATCTACGTGGAAGCAATCCTCGGATTGCTCCTGTTGTTCGCCTGGGCGCAGAACATGGCGATCCGCGCCGTTGCCTGGTGGGGTTTCGGCCATCTGATCCGCGCCGCGTCGATCGTGCTGTTCGGCATGTACGGCTCGGCGCCTGAACTGATCACCATCGATCTTGCCAATGCGCTGCTGTTCACCGCTTTCGCCATCACCTGGACCGGCGCGCGGGTATTCGACGGCCGTCCGGTCGAGCCGGTCTATCTGGTCACCGGCGCCGTGCTTTGGCTTCTGGTTTGCCGCCTGCCGTTGCTGACCGACGCCATCGAGATGCGCGCGATGATCGCATCCGGCATCATCACCACATATACCTGGCTCACGGCTTACGAGTTCTGGCGCGGCCGCAACGAGGCATTGGTGTCGCGCTGGCCGGCGATCTTCATGCTGTTCGCGCATGGCGCGCTGTTCCTGCTACGCACGCCGCTGGCGGCGGTGCTGCCGTGGTCGCCCACCAACAACGACATCTTCGGCAGCGTCTGGCTGACCGTTCTGAGTTTCGAGGCGTTGCTGTTCACAATCTCCATCGCTTTCATCCTGCTGGCGATGGCCAAAGAGCGCACCGAACTGCGCCACCGTACCGCGGCGATGGTCGATCCGCTGACCGGCATCCCCAACCGCCGCGCCTTCCTGCAGGAAGCCGGTGTCATCGCCAAACGGCATAGTTCCAATCCGCGGCCGACCGCGGTGCTGCTGGTCGATCTCGATCACTTCAAGACGATCAACGATCGTTTTGGCCACGCGCTCGGCGATCGCGTGCTGGAAATCTTCGCGGCGACCACGCTGGAATCGGTGCGGACCTCGGACTTGATCGGCCGCATCGGTGGTGAGGAGTTCGCCGCCGTGCTCTCCGACACCAGCAGCGAACGGGCTCTCGCCGTGGCCGAACGCATCCGCGAAGCTTTCGCCAAGGCGGCGCAGGAGGTCGATGGCCGGCCGGTTTGCGCCACCGTGAGCATTGGCGTCGTGCATTGTGACGGCGAAGTGCTCGACGTGCCGGAATTGCTGGCCCAGGCCGACCAGGCGCTGTACTGCGCCAAGGAAAACGGCCGCAACCGGGTCGAAATTGCCTCGCTCGAAATGCTGCTCAAGCGCAAGGACGAGGCTCAGGCGCCGTCGACGACCGCGCTGGCGTCCACCGCGTCGCAAAGCGCGGCCTGAACCCTTCTCAGCCACTCCGGTATTCCGGTAACATGCCAGCCCTTGTACCGAATTTCGGTACAAGATCGCGCGTTGCGCTGCAACTTGCCCAACACATTGCATTGACGGCCCGCGCCGAACTGGTCCACCTTGGATAACAATGGGCCGGGCACTGGTAAGCTTCGGTCTTTTGAATTAGTGGGATACCCAACTAATTCGGGAAGCAAGGGAGAGAAACAATGCGAATGTTGAAATGGGCCGGGGTCGCGGCGCTGGCGCTCACCGTCGGGGGGACCGCGCAGGCGGAGAAGATCAAGATCGGGGTCGTGCTGCCGTTTTCCGGCGCCAATGCCGATCTGGGCCACCAGGTCGACAAGGCGTTCGATCTCTACATCAAGCTGCACGCCAAGGATATCGCGCCGCATACGATCGAGATCGTCAAGCGCGACGAAGGCCCGCCGACCGGCGCCAACGCCAAGACCGTCGCCACCGAACTGATCACCAACGACAAGGTTCAGATCCTCACCGGCTTCGTGTTCTCGCCGTCGGCGATCGCGCTCGCGCCGGTCGTGACGCAAGCCAAGGTCCCGATGGTGATCGCCAATGCCGGCACCGCCTGGATCACCAATCTGTCGCCTTACATCGCCCGCCTGTCGTTCAGCATGTGGCACCACGGATATCCGATGGGCGCTTATGCCTTCGACAAGATCGGCTGCAAGACCGCGGCTCTCGCTTATACCGACTTCCCGCCGGGCAAGGATTCGACCGAAGCCTTCAAGACCGGCTTCGAGAAGGCCGGCGGCAAGGTCACCGAGTCGATCCCGCTCGGCAGCCCGGTGCAGGTGCCGGACTTCACGCCGTTCTTCCAGCGCATCAAGGATAGCAAGCCCGACTGCATGTACGTCTTCATCCCGTCCGGCGCGCACGCGACCGGCGTGACCAAGGCCTACGGCGAACTCGGCATGCGCAAGGCCGGCATCAAGCTGATCGGGCCGATGGACTTGATCCCCGACAACAAGTTGCAGGACATGGGCGACGCCGCCATCGGCACCATCGTCATGGGCAACTACGCGGTCGATCTCGACAATGCCGAAAACAAGGCGTTCAACGCGGCGTGGCATAAAGAATACGGTGCGAACTCGTATCCGGACTTCATGTCGGCGGCCGGTTGGGACACCATGCACGCCATCTTCGACACCATCAAGAAGCTCAATGGCAATGTCACCGATGGCGCCAAGTTCATCGACGCGATGAAGGGGTGGAAGACCAAGAGCCCGCGCGGCGACGTGATGATCGATCCCGATACGCGCGACATCGTGCAGGACGAGCATGCGATGGAAGTCATCCGCAAGCCGGACGGCAAGCTCGGCGTCAAGGTCCTCGGCACCACCAAGGCGGTCAAGGACGAGTGCAAAGTGCTCAAGCTCGGCCGTTGCGGCACTTGATCGTTTGACGCGAATTTGACACGGAAAGGCGCCGCCGCGCATAAATGGCGCGGCGGCGTTTTCATTAACCTGGGGTAGGGCTGGTGCCGCAATTTGCCATCATAGCCGTCAGTATTCTGTTCGACGGGCTGGCCTATGCCATGTTCCTGTTCATCACCTCCGTCGGCCTGTCGGTGACGATGGGCCTGATGGGGTTCGTGAACCTGGCGCACGGCGCCTTCGCCATGGCCGGCGGCTACATCGTCGTGTCGCTGACGCGCGATCTCGGCATCGGTTTCGTGCCGTCGCTTCTGATCGCCGCCGTTCTGGTCGGCCTGATCAGCGTCGTGTTCGAACGCGGGCTTTATCGCCGGCTCTACAAGGCGACCGATCTCGAGCAGGTGCTGCTGACCATCGGTCTCGCCTTCATGGCGATTGCAACCGCCACCTATTTCTACGGGCCTATTCCGAAATCGGTGCCGCTGCCGCTCTGGCTGCAAGGCGACATCAATCTCGGCTTCCGCTCGTTTCCGAGCTATCGCGCCTTCCTGATCGTGCTCGGAATCGCACTGATCTCCGTGCTCTGGTACGCTTTCGAGCGCACCAATATCGGCGCGAAAATTCGTGCCGCGGTCGACAACCGCCGTATGGCGGAGTCGGTCGGCATCAATGTCGATCTGCTGTTCACGCTGACCTTCGCGCTTGGCTCCGCATTGGCGGCGCTCGGCGGCGGGTTGGCGATCCAGTTGTTCGGTCTGTCGCCCAGCTTCGCGGTTCTTTATCTGGTGCTGTTCCTGATCGTGGTCGCGGTCGGTGGCCTCGGCAGTCTGAAGGGCACGCTGCTGGCGGCGCTGGTCATCGGCGTCATCGATACCGGCGGCAAATATCTCTACGCCGAGGCCGGCGGCTTTTTCATCTATGCGATCACGATTGTTGTTCTGCTGATCAAGCCGGCGGGGTTCTATGGCCGCGAATGACCCGACAGGCGCCCAAAGTGCCATCGTGACGCCGGTGCGCGATGCCGCCGCGACCGCCGCGCGCGACCGCGCCGCCGAATACCTGGTGAGCCGTCACCGCTTCCGCTGGGCGGAAGCGCTGCCGTGGCTGGCCTGCATCGCCGTGTTCTTCCTGTTTCCCGATCGTCTGACCTTCGGCAGTCAGGTGCTGGTGATGGTGCTGTTCGCACTGTCGCTCGATTTGATCCTCGGCTACGCCGGCATCGTGACGCTCGGTCAAGCCGCTTTCTTCGGCATCGGCGCCTATACGGTCGGGCTTGGCGCGGCGCGTCTCGGTTGGACCGAGCCGGTCAGCGGGCTGTTTGCTGCCTTTTTCGTCGCGGCGCTCGCCGGCTTCATTTCCGGCTGGTTCCTGCTGCGCTATCGCGGCCTGACGCTGCTGATGCTGACTTTGGCGACCGCGATCATGATGCAGGAGGCGGGCAATCTGGGCTCCGAATTTTCCGGCGGTTATGACGGGCTGCCGGGGCTGGTGTTCGATCCGCTGCTCGGCCGCTTCGAATACGACCTCTACGGCCGCACCAATTACGTCTACGCGCTGGTCGTTCTCGCCGTCGTCTTTTATTTCGTGCGCCGTATCGTCTATTCGCCGTTCGGGCAGGCGCTGACCGGCATCCGCGAGAACGTGCGGCGCATGCACGCCATCGGTTCGCCGGTGCACTGGCGGCTGGTGACGGTCTATACGATCGCCGCCGGCATTGCCGGTGTCGCCGGCGCGCTGTTCACGCAGACCAACGCCTACGTCACGCTGACCGTGTTCGACTTCGAGAACTCGGCCAAGGTCATGGTGATGCTGATCCTCGGCGGCACCGGGCGGCTGTACGGCGCGTTCCTTGGCGCTGCCGTCTACATGATCATGGAGGATTATTTCTCGAAACTGTCGCCGACCTTCTGGCAATTCGGCATCGGCCTGCTGCTGGTGTTGGCGGTGTTGTTCGCGCGTCGCGGCGTGCTCGGCCTGTTCGAGCAGTTTGGCGCCTATTTCACCAAGGAAAAGAGCAAGGGGGCGAAGCCGTGACCGCCGCGCTGCAAGTCCAGGATCTCAACCGCAGCTTCGGCGCGCTCAATGTCACGCGCGACGTCACGATGACGCTCGAGCGGGGCGCGCGCTGCGCGCTGATCGGGCCGAACGGCGCCGGCAAGACGACATTGGTCAACCTGATCACCGGCGTGCTCAGGCCGTCTTCCGGCACGGTGCTGCTCAATGGCGAGGACATCACAGCCTTGTCGCAGGCGGTGCGGGCGCGGCGCGGGCTGGCGCGCACCTTCCAGATCAACCAGTTGTTTCGCGGCCTGTCGGTGCTGGAAAACATCTGCATGGCGATCGGCGAGCGCGACGGCGAGAACAACAATATGTGGCGGTCGGCCGGCGCCAAGCGGTCGGTGATCGACGAGGCGCTCGACCATCTCGACTCGCTGCGGCTGGTCGACGACGCGCTGCGGCTGGTGCGCGAACTGCCCTATGGCCGCCAGCGCCTGGTGGAGATCGCCATCGCGCTGGCGCAGAAGCCGCGCGTTCTGCTGCTCGACGAGCCGGCGGCCGGCGTGCCGTCGTCGGAGAGTCATCTCATTCTCGACGTGGTGGCCAACCTCGATCCCGACATCGCGGTGCTGATCATCGAACACGACATGGACGTGGTGTTCCGCTTCGCCAGGGAGATCGTCGTGCTGGTGCAGGGCGCCGTGTTCACGCAGGGCACGCCGAAGGAAATCATGAGCAACGAGGACGTACGCGCGGTCTATCTCGGCCAGGAGGGCCATGACGCGGTCCAGCGGGGAGGCCGGCATGGCTAGTTCAGGTTTGGTTGAACCCGCGCTGCAACTCGACAAGGTGTTCGCCGGCTATGGCGAGACCGTCGTGCTCGAAGACATCCAGTTCTCGCTCGCCGCCGGCGAAACCGTGTCGGTGATCGGCCGCAACGGCGTCGGCAAGTCGACACTGCTCGCCACCATTATGGGCCACACCACTCTGCACGGCGGCCGCATCGCGCTGCACGGCAAGGATATCTCGTCGGCCGCCACCTATCGCCGCGTCACCGCCGGCCTCGGCCTGGTGCCGCAGGAGCGCGAGATTTTCCCGTCGCTGTCGGTGCGCGAGAACATGGATGTCGCGGCGCGGCCGGGACCGTGGACGCACAAGACGGTGTTCGAACTTTTCCCGCGGCTGGCCGAGCGCGTCGACAACCGAGGCAACCAGTTGTCGGGCGGCGAGCAGCAGATGCTGTCGATCGGCCGTGCGCTCATTGGCAACCCCAGCGTGCTGCTGATGGACGAGCCGTCGGAAGGCCTCGCGCCGGTGATCGTCGAGGAGTTGGCCCGCGCGGTGAAGAAGCTGACGCAGGCCGGCGAAATGGCGCTGGTCCTGGTCGAGCAGAATACGCGGCTGGCGCTCGACATCGCACCACGCGCGGTTGTGATGGATCGCGGCCACATCGTTTTCGACGGGGCGAGCGCGCGCTTGCGCGACGATCCGGCCAAGCTCGAACAGCTTATCGGTGTCGTAAAGGCTTAAAGCGTCGGCTTGGGCCGCCGCCCACCATTGCAATTCGTCCGCCGCCGCCGCATAGGCAGGCGCATGATCCCGAAAAGTGGGAACCGGTTTTCGGATAAGATCATGCGCGAATAGAACGACAGCAAAGGGCAGGGCGCGATGAAGCACAGCACCGACCGTATCCTCACCACCCATGTCGGCAGCCTGATCCGTCCGCCGCAATTGCAGGACTTCCTGCGGCTGGTGCAAGGCGGCAAGCCTTATGACGAGAAGGCCTACAACAAGTGCCTGACCGATTCCGTCGCCGAGGTGGTGCGGCAGCAGGCCGACGCCGGCATCGACGTGCCGAGCGACGGCGAATTCGGCAAGTCCATCTCTTGGGCACAGTATGCGTTGACGCGGCTGTCCGGCTTTGAGCGCCGTCCGATCAAGCAGGACGCCACCAACCCGTTCAAGCGCGGCGCCGACCGCACGAAGTTCGCCGACTTCTACGCCGAGCTCGATGCCAAGGAAGGCGTGGCGACCGTCACCGAGGCGATCTGCACCGGGCCGATCGAATATACGGGCCAGGCCGAGTTGCAGCGCGACATCGACAATTTCAAAGCCGCGTTGAAGTCCGTGAAGTCCGAAGAGGCCTTCCTGCCGGTCGCGGCGCCCGCCAGCGTCATTCCCGACCGCAAGAACGAGTACTACAAGAACGATGCGGAACTGCAGCAGGCGATCGCCGACGCCATGCGCACCGAATATAAGATGATCATCGACAATGGCCTGCTGGTGCAGCTCGACGATGCGCGGCTCGCGGTCACCTATGACCGCATGGTGCCGCCGGCGAGTTTCGACGATTACAAGCGCTGGCTTGGCGCACAGGTCGACATCATCAATCACGCCATCGAAGGCCTGCCGGCCGACCGCATCCGCTATCACGTCTGCTGGGGTAGCTGGCCGGGCCCGCATGTGTCCGATGTGCCGCTCAAGGACGTCGTCGATCTGATCCTGAAGATCAAGGTCGGCGCCTATGTCATCGAAGGCGCCAATCCGCGCCACGAGCACGAATGGAAAGTCTGGAAGGACGCTAAGCTCGGCGCGGGCCAGGTGCTCATTCCGGGCGTCATCAGCCACGCCACCAATGTCGTCGAGCATCCCGAACTGGTGGCCGAGCGCATCGTGCGGCTGGCGAAGATCGTCGGCCGCGAGAACGTCATTGCCGGCACCGATTGCGGCTTCGCGCAGGGGCCGTTCTATCGCCGCGTCCATCCGACCGTGATGTGGGCGAAACTGGAGGCGCTGTCGGAAGGCGCCAGGCTGGCGAGCAAGGAATTGTGGTAGGCGGCACTGACAGACTGACGTTCTTGCGCTAGGCTTTCCGGCAAACGGCGCGGTGACGGCGCCGAACCGCCGGGAGCGACTCATGAATGTCAGCGCGCAGCCGCAGGGCAGCCTCGCCATTCCGTTCGATCATCAGCGTCTCGACCGGCTGATGGATGAGGCCGGCATCGATGTCATCGTCGCGACCTCGAAGCACAACGCGCAGTATCTCACCGGCGGCCATCGCGCCGACTTCTTCGACTACATGGATGCGACCGGCGTCACGCGCTATTTGCCGGTCTTCGTTTACGCCAAGGGCGCACCGGAAAAGGCCGCCTATGTCGGCCACCGGCTGGAGAAATTCCAGACCGAGAACAATCCGTTGTGGACGCCGGAGACGCAGACTTTGTCGGCCGGCTCGGTTGACGCCATGCAGAAGGCCGTCGCGCATATGCGCAAGTCCGGCCTCGCGCCCAAACGCATCGCCTGCGAATACGGCTTCCTGCCGTTTGACGCCGCCAACGTTTTGCGCGCGGCATATCCTGATGCCGACTGGGTCGACGCGCTGTTCGTGCTCGAGCGCCAGCGCGCCAGGAAGTCGCCCGCTGAACTGGCGAAACTCAAGGTCGCGTCGGAAGCGGTGCTGGCCTCGATGCAGGCGGTGATCGAAGGGCATGGCGCGGGCGCGACCAAGAACGATATCGTCGACGCCTTGCGTCTGGAGGAAGTCAAACGCGGGCTGACCTTCGAATACTGCCTGATCACCGCCGGCACGAGTTTGAACCGTGCGCCGTCCGATCAGAAGCTAGAGCAGGGCGACATTATGTCGATCGACTCCGGCGGCAATTATCAGGGCTATATCGGCGACATCTGCCGCATGGCGATATTAGGCGAGCCGGATGCCGAATTGGTTGACTACCTCGGCGAGATTGAAACCATTCAGCGCGCGGCGATGAAGCCGATCAAAGCCGGCGTGATGGGTCGCGAGATCTACGCCGCCGGCGAACCTCTGCGCGCCAGGTCGAAGCATCACAATCATCTCGACTTCCTGGCGCACGGCATGGGCATGGTCAGCCACGAAGGCCCGCGCCTGACCAGCTCCGGCCCGATCCCGTATCCGGGGGAGTATGCCGACCTGCCGCTTGAGGCCGGCATGGTGGTGTCGGTCGAGACCACGCTGCTGCACCAGACGCGCGGCTTCATCAAATTGGAAGACACCGTGGTGGTGACGGAAACCGGCCACGAAATTTACGGCGAAGGGCTACGAGGGTGGAATAAACTCGGGACAGGCCTGTGAAGCGCCCGCAAGATACTCCGTTCGTCCCCGCGGAAGCGGGGACCCAGGCTTTGCTGCAGTAAGAGATAAGAACTAGGTTTCCGCTTTCGCGGGAACGAACGGAGATGGGGTCAGCGCTTGGTCAATTTATCGGCCTCAACGGCGAGTGCCTTGAGCGCCTCGCCAACCGCCACCGGATAATTGACGCCCTGCTGCAACTGCCGCAACTGCTCCGGCAGCCGCGCCAGATCGCGCGCGGCGCGCTCGCGGATCTGTGCGAGCGTCGGCGCAGCCGCGATCCGCTTGCCGCCGCGCATGACCTCGACGATCAAAGACTCGCCGTCCTGTTTGTCGCCTTCGAGCGTGAGAATATCGCCCTTCATGCGGCCGTCGCTGCCGTAAGCGCGCCAGACCTGCTTGCGCCCCGGCCAGGTCTGCTTGCCTTCCGATAGTTTGCGCTTGGGCACGCCGCGATAATCCTGCAGCTTGTAGGCGCAGTCGAGCGAGGGCGCATCGATCGAGGCGGCGAGGTTGACGCCGATGCCGAAACCGTCGATCGGCGCGCCGTCTTTCATCATGCCTTGCAGCACGTCTTCGTTGATGCCGCCTGACACCAGAATGAGCGTGTCCTTCAGGCCGCCGGCGTCGAGAATGGCGCGCACCTTCTTCGACATGGCGGTGAGGTCGCCGGAATCGATCCGCACGCCGCGAATGGCGATGCCGTCCTTCTTCAACCGCGGCGCCAGCTCGACGACTTTGCGCGCGCCTTGTTCGGTGTCGTAGGTGTCGATCAGCAGGATCACGCCCTCGGGCCGCGCCCGCGCGAAGGTCTCGAAGGCTTTCATCTCGTCGCCATGCACCTGCACGAAGGAATGCGCCATGGTGCCGACGATCGGGATGCCATAGTGCTTGCCCGCCAGCACATTGGCGACGCTGTTGAAGCCGGCGATGTAGCTGGCACGCGATGAGAAATTACCAGCCTCGGCGCCATGCGCGGTGCGCAGGCCGAAGTCGGATAGAATCTTGTTCGGCGCGGCCAGTACCATGCGTGCCGCCTTCGACGCGATCAATGTCTGGAAATGCAGGATGTTGATCAGCCGCGATTCAACGAGCTGCGCCTGCGGCAGCGGCGCGGTGATGCGCAGCAGCGGCTCGTTGGGAAAGCAGACGCTGCCTTCAGGGATCGCATGCACGTCGCCGGTGAAGCGGAAGTCGCGCAGATAATCGAGCAGATTGGCGCGGAAGCGGCCGGTGCTTTTCAGCCAGTCGATGTCTTCAGCCGAGTAGCGCATGGTTTCGAGAAATTCGAGGGCGTCCTCCAGGCCTGCCGCGAGCAGAAAGCCGCGCCGCGGCGGCAGCCGCCGCACGAAGAATTCGAACACGGCCTGGCCGTCCTCCCCCTTGTCCAGATAGGCCTGGACCATGTTGAGTTCGTAGAGGTCGGTGAGGAGGGGGCTGGTCGTCGGTGTCATGGAGAAGGTTTACGGCTTGCCGGCCCAGATGCGCAAGGTCGTCCGGCCGTGGCTGCCATGCACGAGGATGTCGTCACCCGGCTGGGCGACCAAGTTGTCCACGAAAGGGTAGAACTCGGCATGCCAGCTTGAGCCTTCGCCGGTGCGCGGCAAGTTCTCGTAATGACTGTCGGCGTCGGTGCGGATGCGGACCCACTGCACGACGCCATTGGCGCGTTCCTTGGCCCGCAGCGTCAGTTGCGTTCGGCGCGCCGGAAACGGGCCGCCATCGGCAAAGGTAAAGGCGAACAGATCGGCGGCCGCACTGCTCAGGCTCAACAGCGGATTCTCGATCGCCAAGGCATAGCTTGGTGCGACCAGGCGGTTGAACAGCGACAGGTCGAAGCCGTCGACTTCACCCATGCGCAACGTCGCGGCGCCGCCATACCATGCGAGCGCAACGCGAATCGTGCCGCGATAGGGAATGACCGCCGCGCCCGGCTTCAGCAGCCGCGGCACGACGTCTTCCGTGACCAGCAGCATGCCTTCGCCGATCAGCGCGTCGCTGATGATCTCCGAGACGAAGACATCGGCCGGGCCGCTGAGGTCCTCGCCGATCCGCAGTTCGCTGGAATGCTTGCCGACGATGCGGACGCGGTCGGCGTAGCCGTTGGCGGCGATGATCGCGCGGGCGCGCTCGGCGATCAGCGGATTGGCCTCGCAGGTGATGACCTCGGTAGCACCGGCGCGCGCCGCCATCATGGCGAGGATGCCGGTGCCGGCGCCGACTTCGAGCACGCGCATGCCGGGCTCGATGGCTGCCTGCAGCGCGGCGTCATAGGCCTCGTTGCGGGCGCGGTCCAAAATGATGGTTGCGTGCCACTGCGGCACGCTTTCGCTCAAAAGGCTGGCGGCAATCGTTGCGACTTCCGGATCGTCCGGGGCGTCGGCAAAGGCGCGATAGCAGAGCGCGCGCGCCCGCTCGGTGGCGGCATCGACGGGGGCTTTGGGCAGTTCGCCATCGACCATGCGGTCGGCGATGCGGGCCAGTTCAAGCGGCTGGCCTTGGGCAGCCTCGATCAGACCGTCCCAGTCGTCGGCGTCCTGGCGCTGTGACATTGCTGGCGCGGCCTTGCTGGCGTTTTGAAACCTGGCGGAGGAAATGGCTCCCTGGGCTGGGATCGAACCAGCGACATTTCGATTAACAGTCGAACGCTCTACCGCTGAGCTACCAGGGAACAAACAGGTCTCGTAACGCATCGGGCCTATAACAAAGCCGACCCGCTTTGCAAACCCCGAAGGTCCATCAGATATTAATCAGCCGCTGCAAACTCGCCCGCCGTCGCCAAGAGGCTATGGCGGGCAACCTTCGCGATCGGCTGGCTTGCCAACCGAAGCGCCCATAGATCTCGGGTATACCCGAGATCTACAGTATTAACGCCCAAGTCGGCTATTGCCGACTTGGGTGGGCGCGAAGGTTGGAGGCCACGCCCGGAATCGAACCGGGGTGCAAGGATTTGCAGTCCTCTGCGTAACCACTCCGCCACGTGGCCATTAGAAAGCGCCCGCTACCGTCACGGGCGCTGTGGTTGGGTCCCAGCCTATATAGGACGAAAGCGCGGTCGACAACGCCGCATATGCGCTTCTGTTGACTTGCCTTTTTACCACGCTTGCCGCACAAAAGCGGCCTATTCAGACATTCTGCGTCGAGGAACGCGATGACCGATTTTGCCGCCGCGCGCCGTCATATGGTGGATGGCCAGGTCCGCACCGCCGATGTGACCGACCACCGCATCATTTTCGCCATGCTTGAGGTGCCGCGCGAGCGCTTCGTGCCGCCGGATGCCACGGCGCTTGCCTATCTCGATCTGGCACACCCGGTCGGCGGCGGCCGCTGCCTGCTTAAGCCCGTGGTGCTGGCCAGACTGATCCAGGCGGCCGACCTTGCGACGGCCGACCGGGTGCTGGTCGTCGGCTGCGCCACCGGCTACTCGGCCGCCGTCATCGCCCACATTGCCGGGGAGGTG
This sequence comes from Pseudolabrys sp., assembly GCA_030651965.1. Lineage (GTDB taxonomy): Bacteria > Pseudomonadota > Alphaproteobacteria > Rhizobiales > Xanthobacteraceae > Pseudolabrys. Next base: position 15,305 of record JAUSBQ010000351.1, read on the forward strand.
GTCGCGCTCGAACAGGACGCCGCGCTCGCCGCATCCGCCGAGGCGGCCCTGGCGTCGCAGCCCAACGCGACCGTGGTCATGGGGCCGCTGGTCGATGGTTGGCCGCAAAACGCGCCCTACGACGCGATTTTCGTGGATGGCGCGGTCGAACTCGTGCCGGACGCCTTCCGCAAGCAACTCCAGGACGGCGGCAGGCTGGTCTGCGTGCTGGGCGGCCGGCCGCAGCCGTCGGCGATGCTGTACCGGCGCAGCGGCGAGGAACTCGGCGGCCGGGCGATCTTCGATGCCGCCGCTGCCGCGCTGCCGGGATTCGCAAAAACCCCGGCTTTTGCGTTCTGATTACCCTTCCAGTTCAAGAGCGTGGCGAAAATGCCCCAGCCGGTCGCCTTTCTGTGGGCCGGGACGGAACGAGGGGTTTTAACCCGCGCCCAGTCCGCCTATGTTTCGGTTCCGCCGGCAGGTGGATTTGCGTGACGATTCGCGCTGATGCGTGATGTCGGCCGCGATGGTTGCTTGGTCAGGATTGGGTCACGTGATGCGTCGTCGTTTCGGGTTGGGTTGGACAGGCGGATTTGCGATCGCAGCGATCGCAACTCTGGGTTCGCCATTGGCCGTGGCGCATGCCGATACGCTCGACTCGGCGCTGGTCCAAGCCTATCAGAATAACCCGACGCTCAATGCGCAGCGCGCCTCGGTGCGCGCCACCGACGAAAACGTGCCGCAGGCTTTGTCCGGCTACCGGCCGCGCATTTCGGTCACCGCCTCGGGCGGCGAACAGTCGCTGTCGTCGACGACCAAAGTGACGAGCACGACGCCGAACAGCTATTCGACCCAGAGCGGCTACAACTCGCCGTTCAGCGCCGGTGTCACCGCGACGCAGACTTTGTTCAACGGCTTCCAGACGGCCAACCGCACGCGCCAGGCCGAGCAGCAGGTGCAGGCGGCGCGCGAAACCTTGCGCGTGACCGAGCAGCAGGTGCTGCTCAGCGCCGTCACCGCCTATATGAATCTTCTGCGCGACACCGCGATCTTTGATCTGCAGAAGCGCAACGTCGAAGTGTTGCAGGAGCAACTGCGCCAGGTCCGCGACCGCTTCAATGTCGGCGAGGTGACGCGCACCGACGTGGCGCAGTCGGAATCGCGGCTGGCGTCCGGGCGCTCGCAGGTGCTCACCGCCGAATCCAACTACAAGACGTCGGGCGCGGTCTATCGCCAGATCATCGGCAGCACGCCGGGCAGGCTGAGCGCCGGCACGCCGGTCGACCGCTTCTCGCCATCGAGTCTGTCGGGCGCGGTCGGCACCGGCAGCGCCAATCATCCGTCGGTGACCACCGCGCAGTACAATATCGACGTCGCGCAGTTGCAGGTGAAGGTTGCCGAAGGTGCGCTCTATCCGACGCTGTCGGTGCAGGGCAACTTCACCAAGAACTATCTCGCCGCCGGTAACCTCAACACGATGGAGAGCTATAACGCCTCCGTGCTCGGCCAGTTGAGCGTGCCGATTTATCAGGGCGGCGCCGAATATTCGCTGATCCGCCAGGCCAAGGAAACGCTCGGCCAGCGCCGCATCGATGCCGACACCGCGCGCGAGCAGGTGCGCCAGACGATCGTGCAGGCCTGGGGCCAACTGGATGCCGCCAAGGCCAATATCGAGGCGACCCAGGCCCAGGTGCAGGCGACCGAGATCGCCTTGAACGGCGTGCGCGAGGAAGCCCGCGTCGGCCAGCGCACCACGCTCGATGTGCTCAACGCGCAGCAGGAACTGGTCAATGCGCGTGTGGCGCTGGTCGGCGCGCAGCGCGACCGCGTGGTGGCGTCCTACACGCTGCTGGCCGGCGTTGGCCGGCTGTCGCCGCAGGTTCTGGGCCTGCGGGTGCCGGTCTATAACCCGGCGGTGCATTACGAGCAGGTCCGCGATAGCTGGGCCGGCGTGCGCACACCGGACGGCCGCTAAGCAGGAACATGCCTGTTTTGTGTCCACAGGTCATTGCCGGCTCTGCGCTATTTCGACTGCCACAGCCGCGACTCACTAGCGTATAAATAATAGATCGCGCCGATTCGTCCGGCCGCTCGCCGGGCGCGACGCCGTGAGGCGAGGCGTGAGACGTTTTTGGATGTGGGCAGCGTTCGGGATTTGAGGCAATGAACCAACCGGCTAAGGCCCAAGAGCCTTCGATGGAGGAGATCCTAGCCTCCATCCGGCGCATCATTGCCGACGAGGATACCGGCAAGCCAAAGGCCGCGGCGGCACCACCGCCGCCGCCGGCGCCCAAACCGCCGCAGCCGGCCATCGTCGCCGCCCGTCCGGCGCCGCCACCGCCGCCGAAACCCGCGCCCGCGCCTGTCAATAATCAAAACGACATCGACGCGATGCTCGCCGATATCGACGCCAATCCGGCGCCGAAGCCGGCCGCTGTCGTGCCGCCGCCGCCGGCACCGCCGGTGGTCGATGTTCTCGATCTGACAGAAGCGATGGCGACGCCGACCCCGCCGGCCGGACCCGCCGCCGCGTTCCGCACCATCGACGCGGCGTCCGACGTGATCTTCACCGATCGCGCGCCGGACGCGCCGATGGAGCCGCGTCCGATGCCGCCGCCGCAACCGGCGTCCGACTATCAGGGCCTGGTGTCGAACGCGACCCTGTCGGCGGTCGACAGTGCATTTAATTCGCTGGCGAACACCGTGCTCGGCAACAATGCGCGCACGCTCGAGGATCTGGTCAAGGAAATGCTGCGGCCGATGCTCAAAGGCTGGCTCGACGACAATCTGCCGAACATGGTCGAGCGCATCGTGCGCGCCGAGATCGAGCGCGTCTCGCGCGGCCGCTCCTGACCTTTAAGCGTTAGATGCCTTGCGCCGCGCGCTCTTTGAGCAGGCGTGACAGCCACCAGCCCAGAGCCATCAGGATCGCCGCCGCGCTCAGGAACACCGGCACGGCGGTAAACCGGTCGAAGATATAGCCGTAGCTGGCGACGCCCACGGTCTGCCCCATGTAAAGCGCCGACGAGAAGATCGCGACGCCGGTGCCGCGCGCCTGAGGTGACATCTGCGTGGCGTTCACCTGCAACGTATTGTGCAGCATGTAAAAGCCAAGGCCGATGGCGGCGATGGCCAGCGGCGCGATCCAGGAAACCGGCGCTATGGCGAGCGTGATGAAAGCGGCGGCCAGCACGATGCCACCGCCCATGCTCAAGCCGATCTGGCCGAGCCAGGCGACCATCGTGCGCACCGACAGGCTGTAGGCGAGGCCACCGAGCGCGAAGAAGCCGACGAACAGGCCGACCACCGTGAAGCTGACCCCGAAACGCAAATGCAGATCGGCGCCGACATAGGTGAACGCGCCGAACATCGCCGCGCTCTCGATGAAGGCCATCAGGATCAGGATGCGCGCCCAGGGCGAGCGCAGCACGGTGGAGTAATCGGAGATGAAGCCGTGGCCTTTCTGGACCGGGGCGTTTCGCGCATGGGTGATCGGGTTGCGCCACAGTTCGGTGAACAGGCCGATGGTGGCGATGGCGAGGAGCGCTGCCAGGATGAAGAACACATTGCGCCAGCCGAAATAATCGCCGAGCACGCCGCCGGCGGCCTGGCCGAACATCTGGCCGAGAATCTGCCCCGACAGAAACGAGCCGAGTACCTGCTGGCGGCGTTCGTAGGGGATGACGTCGCCGATGAAGGCCATGGCGAAGGGGATGATCCAGCCGGTGGCCAGCCCGCAGGCGAGGCGGGCCGCGACGAGCATCGGCAAATTCGGCGCCAGACCGCAGGCGACCACGAACAGCGTCGAGAAGGCGGCGGCGATGCTGACGCAGAGATATTTGCCGAAGCGGTCGCCGATCGGCCCGATGATGAGTTGCACCGAGCCATGCGCCAGAAGATAGAAGGTGATGATGATCGAGGCCGCGCCGACCGTGGTCTGCAAATCGTTGGCGATCTGCGGCAACAGCGAATCGGTCGAGCGCACCATCGCCTGGGCGGCGAAGGCAGCAGCCGCCAGCAGGACGATGGCGCGGGTGGCGTTGCCACGGGCGGGGACTGAATTTTCCGGCAAAAGTTGACTCTTTGGTACGTGGTGGGCTTTCTACCCCACCATTCAGGCAAGAACAAAAGCACAATGATCGACAAGAATTACCAGCCCTCGGAAGTCGAAGGCCCAATTACCAGGCCTGGGAACAGGCCGGCGCCGACAAGGCCGGAGGCCCTGAGCGCGCCAAGGCGCCAGCGTACGCTCTCGTCAGCCCGCCG
>JAUSBQ010000352.1 GCA_030651965.1 Pseudolabrys sp.
AATACGCTTGAACCCGGCGAGATCGTCTATTCGAACGGTTTCGCGCTCAACGCCCTCGCCCGCAACGAAGGCGCCGAGGTGACCGATCTCGGCATTGCCCGCGACCGGCTCGACGATATCGCCGCCGCGATCCGCCGTGCGCGCGACAGCGGCGCCGATATTCTGCTCACCAGCGGCGGCGCCTCGGTCGGCGACCATGACCTGGTCCAGCGGGCGCTGACCGCCGAGGGCCTCGATCTGTCGTTCTGGCGCGTCGCCTTGCGTCCGGGCCGGCCGATGATGCACGGCCGGTTGGGCGACATGCATGTGCTGGGGGTGCCGGGCAATCCGGTGTCGTCCTATGTCTGCGCCTTCCTGTTCCTGGCGCCGCTGATCCGGGCCTTGTCGGGCCGCACCGATGTCGAGCAAAAGCCGGAAACCGCCCGCCTCGGCCGCGACCTGCCGGCCAATGACGAGCGCGCCGATTACATCCGGGCCACGATTGAGCCCGGGCCGGACGGCCCCGTGGCGACCCCGCTGCCGGCACAGGACAGCTCCCTGATGGCGCCTCTGGCCAAGGCCGACTGCCTGTTGATTCGCCCGTCCGGGGCCCCGGCGGCGGCGGCCGGTTCACCCTGCGTCATCCTTAAGTTCGCCCTTTAGCGGTATTTCGACTTGTTCACGGCAAATTAAGTGGTTGCGGAACACATATCGAACAGATAGTGTTCGTTCATGATTTGTTTCGAGCCGAGGTGCCCTTCAAGGGTTCCCAATCCGGCCGTGACGGGAGAAAATGCCGATGCTGACCCGCAAACAATTCGAGCTTTTGCGCTTCATCCACGAGCGTCTGACCGAGGCCGGCGTGCCGCCCTCCTTCGACGAGATGAAGGATGCGCTCGACCTGCGCTCCAAGTCGGGCATCCACCGCCTGATCACGGCGCTCGAGGAACGCGGCTTTATCAGGCGGCTGGCTAACCGCGCCCGCGCCATCGAGGTGATCAAGCTGCCGGACTCGGTCGCCCACGGCATCAGCGGCGGCACCAGCCGCTCGCGCGGCTTCAATCCGAGCGTCATCGAGGGCGATCTCGGCCGCGGCCGGGCGCCGGCGGACGACGACAGCGGCCGGCCGATCTCGGTGCCGGTCATGGGTCGCATCGCCGCCGGTACGCCGATCGAGGCGATCCAGACCCGCAGCCACGTCATCAACATGCCGGCCGAACTCTTGTCAGCCGGCGAACATTTCGCGCTCGAAGTGCGCGGCGACTCGATGATCGAGGCCGGCATTCTCGACGGCGACATCGCTCTGATCCGGCGCATGGAAACAGCAGATACCGGCGACATCGTCGTGGCCCTGATCGACGACGAGGAAGCCACCTTGAAGCGCTTCCGCCGCCGGGGCGCCTCGATCGCGCTGGAGCCGGCCAACCCGGCTTACGAGGTGCGCATCCTGCCGCCCAACCGCGTGCGCATCCAGGGCAAGCTGGTGGCGATGTTTAGACGGTATTGAGGCTCTTGCCCCGGGCGCAGTGCGGCGCGAGCGTAGCGAAGTGCCGCGCTGCAGAACCGGGGCCTTCCAACACTCCGAGTTTTTGACGGTCCCGGTTCTGCAGCGCATCGTTTCACGCTGCGCTGCGCCCGGGACAAGCTCGGCTAGTCCCCCGCCTCTAACGTGTCCGCGGCCGGAGTCGCCTCCGGCGCGGCCCGACGGCGGATCGTCGGCGCGCTGTCCGATTGCGGGCGACTTGCCTGCGCCCTCGCCCATGGTCGGTCGAGGCCGGCCGGGCGCGCCACGCTCAGTTCGAAGCGCTCGCCATTCCAGAACAACGCCGTCGCGCCCTGCGCGCGCCAGGCGCGCCGGTCGATCAGCGCGGCCGCACAGGCGCTGGGCGCGTCTCGCGGGCTCGCCACCGCCACCGCATGCGTACAATCCTCCTCGAAGGCCTCCGCTGTCAGCGCGAATGCGACAATGCGGCCATTGGCGAGCTTTGCCGTACAGCCGATGGCGTCACAGGTTACGCCGTCCTTCAGGCTGGCGTCGGCCGGTTTGCGGGCGTCGCCGTCGGCGGCGAGCCATTGCTTGACGGCGAAACTGTCGCGGCCGCTGGCGAGAAGGGTCAGCCGCCCGCTCGCGCCGCGTATGGCGGCGGCCTGGCCGTCAGCGGCCACCAGTACGTCCGGACGTGGCGCGTTTAGCGCCCACAGGCAGGCGGCGACGGCGGCCAGCGCGCCGCTCCAGCGCAGCGGCGTGCGCAGCAGGCACATCAGCAGCAGCCCCAACGTCACCAGCAGCAACGGGCCTGTGCCGAAGGCCGGCATATGGCCGACCGCGCCGGGCAGCGACGTGACCCATAGAGCGACGCCGATCATCCAGTCGAGCCCTGCGCCCATCAGCCGCCAGAGGAAGGCGTCGAAGCCGAACGGCATGGCCAGCGCGCCGAGAATTCCCATCGGCATCACCATCACCGATACGACCGGCATGGCGAGCAGATTGGCGATGACGCCATAAGGCGCGACGCGGTGAAAGTGAAACGCCGCATAGGGCGTGGTCGCCAGCCCCGCGACCACCGAGGCGAGCAGCAGGGCCGCGATTTCACGTCCACCCCAGAGCGCGACGCGGGCGCGCAGCGCGCTCTCGCGATCGGCGCGCCACATGTCGGCGCCCGGCATGCCGAATTGATAGGCGGCGACGAGCGCCAGGGTCGCCGCAAACGACATCTGGAAACTCGGATGCGCCACCGCCTGCGGCGCGATCAGCAGGACGCAGAAAGCGGCGACGGTGAGCGTGCGGAACGTGATCGCCGCGCGGTCGATCATCACGCCGACGAGCACGATGGCGACCATGATGAAGGAGCGCTGCGTCGCCACTTCGGCACCCGACAGCAGCAGATAGAATGCCGCCGCCATCAGCGCTGCGCCCGCCGCCCATTTCTTGATCGGGCGGCGCACCGCAAGCGATGAAAACAGCGCCAGCGCCGCGCGCACGGAGAAGAAGACGAGGCCGGCGACCACCGCCATGTGATAGCCGGAGATCGACAGCACATGCGCCAGGCTTGAGATGTACATCGCGTCGTTGACCGGCGTGGAGATCGCGTCGCGTTTGCCCGTGATCAGCGCCGAGGCGATGGCGCCGCGATCGCCTGGCAGCGCGGCGCGAATGCGATTGTCCATGCCGTCGCGCAGCGCGTCGATGAAGCCCGCATAACGGAGCCACAGACTTGGCGCGGCCTGCGGCGTCTCGGTTCTGATCTTGCCGAGCACATAGCCGGAGGCGCCAATCTGCTGGAAATACATGTCGCGGGCGAAATCGTAACCGCCCGGCCGCAGGGGGCTCAGCGGCGGCGACAGATGCGCCTTGAACGCGACATAGTCGCCAACGGCGGGCGCCGTGCCCTTGCGCACCGAGACGCGCACGCGCTCCGGCTTTTCGGTGATCCGCGCGGCGTCGAAACTGTGAACACGCACGACGATGCGGTCGCTTTTTTCGCGCTCCTCGCGGGTTTCGACAAAGCCCGCAAGCTGCGCCGTCCATGTCGACGATTGCAGCACCGGGTGGGCGATGCGCGCGGTGTGCAAGGTGATGACGCAGAAGCCTGTCGCCATCGCGGCCAGGCCAAGCGCGAGCGGGAAACCGGCCGGACGCCGCCGCGCTGCTATGGCGATCGCGATTGCCCCAAGCGCCAGCCCGCAGGCCGCCCACCACGCCGGCTCGCGGTCGGCGGTGAAATAGAGCGCAATGCCGCAGCCGAAGGCGACCGGCAGCCAGGGCAGCAATCGTCCCGGCGTGACCTCCGCCGCCAGCCACTCGGCCAGCGTGCGGCGCAGGCGCTCGGCCTGTTCGGCCCAGCCGTCCGGCAGCAGCACGGCGGCGCCGCGGCGCGCGCCGGCCACGCCCGCGGTCCAGACTTTGGCCCGGATTTTCGCTTGGTTCGCCACGCCACGCCCCAACGCCGACACAACCGGAAGTAATGCTATCGGGTTGCGCGGTTGTATCTAGGGGAACGGTTGTGAACGGGCCTTGTCCCGGATGCGGCGCAGCACGCAGCGAAGCGGAGTGATGCGGCGCTGATCCGGGACCCAGCTTATTTGGCGTCAAGAAAGCTGGGTCCCGGGTCTGCAGCGCACCGTTCGCCATAGCGCGTGAACGCGCCTATGGCTCACGCTGCGCCGCGCCCGGGAACGGAGCCCTACCCCGCCGCTCTGTCCTTCGCCTGATCCTTCGCCTGATCCTTGGCCCAGGTATCGCGCAGGCCGATGGTGCGGTTGAACACCGGTTTGCCTGGCGCGGAATCCCTGTCGAGGCAGAAATAGCCCAAGCGCTCGAACTGCACCGGCACCTCGACCTTGGCGTCGGCAAGCGACGGCTCAAGCCGCGCATCGTGCGACACCTCGAGCGATTGCGGATTGATCTGCGACGCGAAGGTGTCGGGGTCGGCGCTCGGGGTCGGGTCCAGAAACAGCGGATTGTACAGCCGCACCTCGGCTGGGATCGCATGCGCGCCCGAGACCCAATGAATGGTCGCCTTGACCTTGCGTCCGTCCGGCGAATTGCCGCCTTTGCTCGCCGGATCGTAGGTGCAGCGCAGTTCGATCACTTCACCGGCGGCATTCTTCACCATCTCGCGGCAGGTGATGAAGTAGGCGTAGCGCAGCCGCACTTCGCGGCCGACTGCCATGCGGAAGAACTTCTTCTCCGGCACTTCCATAAAGTCGTCGCGCTCGATGTAAAGCTCGCGCGTGAACTTGATCTTGCGCGAACCCGCCGCCGCGTCGTCGGGATGATTGACGGCCTCGATCTCCTCGCCCTCGCCTTCCGGATAGTTCTCGATCGTGACCTTGAGCGGCTTGAGCACCGCCATGCGCCGCCACGCGGTCTTGTTGAGTGTTTCGCGGATCGAGAACTCCAGCATGCCGACGTCGACCTGGCTATTGGCCTTGGCGACGCCGATGCGCTTGACGAAATCGCGGATCGCTTCCGGCGGCACGCCGCGCCGGCGATAGCCGGCGATCGTCGGCATGCGCGGGTCGTCCCAGCCGCTGACGTGGCCGCCGCGCACCAGCCCGGTCAGGACGCGCTTCGACAGCAGCGTATGCGTCAAATTGAGTCGCGCGAACTCGTATTGATGCGGCTTGGACGGCACGCTCAGGTTCGCGATGAACCAGTCATAGAGCGGCCGGTGATCCTCGAATTCGAGCGTGCAGATCGAATGCGTGATGCCTTCGATGGCGTCGGACTGGCCGTGCGCAAAATCGTAGCTCGGATAGATCTTCCACGCCGTGCCGGTGCGCGGATGCGCGGCGTCGACAATGCGGTACAGCACCGGGTCGCGCAGGTTGATATTGCCCGACGCCATGTCGATCTTGGCGCGCAGCACGCATTTGCCGGCGGGGAACTCACCGTCCTTCATGGCGGCAAACAGCGCCAGATTTTCTTCCGCCCTGCGGGAGCGGTAAGGGCTGTGCTTGCCCGGCTCCGTCAGCGTGCCGCGGTTGAGGCGCATCTCCTCCGGGCTCTGGTCGTCGACATAGGCCAGATCCTTCTTGATCAGCTCGACCGCCCAGCCATAAAGCTTGTCGAAATAGTCCGAGGCGAAATAGAGATGCTGGCCCCAGTCGAAGCCGAGCCAGCGCACGTCGCGTTCGATAGCGTCGATATATTCCTGCTCTTCCTTGGCCGGGTTGGTGTCGTCGAAGCGCAGATGACAGCGGCCGCCGAACTCCTCGGCAATCCCGAAATTCAGGCAGATCGATTTGGCGTGCCCGATATGCAGGTAGCCGTTCGGCTCAGGCGGAAAGCGGGTGACCACGGTTTTGGCGCGCCTGGCTGCAAGGTCCGCCGCCACGATCTCGCGGATGAAATCGCGGGATGCTTCCGGGGCCGCGTCTTTTGTCTTGTCGTCGGTCGTCATGCTGTTTCGGGACCTAGTGGTCGAATTGGCCTATCCCAAATCTCCCTATCCCATGGCGTGCCGCTCGCCCCCCTGTCAAATGCGCTGTTATTGCCGGCTGCACCTGTGGTACAGGGCGCGCAATGAGCGGTCCCGTCGTCACCCGATTTGCCCCTTCCCCCACCGGCTTCCTCCACATCGGCGGCGGCCGCACGGCGTTGTTCAATTGGCTTTATGCCCGCCGCAACGGCGGCAAAATGCTGCTGCGAATCGAGGACACCGACCGCGAGCGCTCGACCGACGCGGCCATCGCCGCCATCATCGACGGGCTCAACTGGCTGGGGCTCTCCTGGGACGGCGACATCGTGTTCCAGTATTCGCGCGCCGCCCGCCACCGCGACATCGCCGAGCAGCTTCTCGCCGAGGGCAAAGCCTACCGCTGCTACGCTTCGCCGGAGGAACTTACCGCCATGCGCGAGGCCGCGCGCAAGGAAGGCCGCTCCAGGCTCTATGACGGCCGCTGGCGCGACCGCGACCCGTCGGACGCCCCGACCGGCGTCAAGCCGGTGATTCGCCTCAAGGCGCCGCTGACCGGCGAGACCGTGATCGAGGATCAGGTGCAGGGCCGCGTCGTCTGGCAGAACTCCGACCTGGACGATCTGGTGCTGCTGCGCTCCGACGGCAACCCGACCTATATGCTGGCCGTGGTGGTCGACGACCACGACATGGACGTCACCCATATCATCCGCGGCGACGACCATCTGACCAACGGCGCGCGCCAGACGCAAATCTACGAAGCGCTCGGCTGGAGCATGCCGGTGATGGCGCACATTCCGCTGATCCACGGACCGGACGGCGCCAAGCTCTCCAAGCGCCACGGCGCGCTCGGCATCGAGGCCTATCGGGCGATGGGCTATCTGCCGGCGGCGATGCGCAATTATCTGGTACGGCTCGGCTGGGCGCATGGCGACCAGGAGACATTTTCGACCGAGGAAATGATCGCCGCTTTCGACCTGCCCGCCATTGGCCGCGCGCCCGCGCGGCTGGACCTGGCCAAGCTCGATAACCTCAATGGCCACTATATCCGTGGCACCGGCGACGCCGAACTCATCACTATCCTCGAAGACCTGCTGCCGCACATCGCCGGCGGCGACGAATTGGCTGCCCGGCTGACACCCGAGCTACGCGGCAAGCTGCTCGCGGCCATGTCCGGCCTGAAGGAGCGCGCCAAGACCCTGATCGAGCTGTTCGAGGCCTCGCGTTTTCTGTGGGCATCCCGCCCGCTCGAGATCAACGCCGCCGCGAAGGTCCTGCTGACCGCCGAGGCCAAGGCCGTGGTCGCCGCGCTGTTGCCCGATCTGGAAGGCATCGCCGACTGGTCGGCGGCCGCGGTCGAGGCTGTCGTGCGCAGCTTTGCCGATCGCACGAACGTCAAGCTCGGCGCCGTCGCCCAGCCGCTGCGCGCAGCGCTGACCGGCAAGACCACCTCGCCGCCGATTTTCGACGTGCTCGCCGTGCTCGGCCGCGACGAAAGTCTCGGCCGGTTGCGCGATCTGGCGAGCTCCACCTGATTGGCGGCCCACGCTTTTTTGTACGAATCGTTACGCACCGCCAAGCTTGGCAGACGACCGCCATGCTTATATAGCGGGCAGAGCAAAACTCTGCTCGATCTTGCAGCGCACACAAGGATGGGCTACCCAAATTAAGGTGGGAAACCAGGCTCGCCACCCCGGCGGCACGCTTCCCGCCCGCCGTATTCACTCGCGCGCTGCCCGCTGCCAATTTCCGAGGGC
>JAUSBQ010000358.1 GCA_030651965.1 Pseudolabrys sp.
CGGACCTGAAACCAGCCTGACAACAGATCCGGTAGCAAAGGCGGGTGCCGTCAATCTCGCGGCGCGATCTACTTCGATTTACAGCCCGACTTTTTCAACAAAATCGGCCAGGAGAAGGCACTTTTGTCGGCGGCATCCATCCCATGGCGGTCCTGATCTGGCCGCTGGCCTTTGGCAGTCTCGCCATCCTGGTCGTGGCGGCTCACCGTGCAAGCGCCTGGCTGTGCATCGAGGATGAGGGTCTGCGGGTGGCGTCGGTGCACCAGGTACAAAGCATTCCCTACGGCACGATCGTCAGCGTCGAGCCCTACAGGGGTGGCCTTCCTGCCTGGGTGCGCGCGCTCGTGCCATGGCTCGCCGCGACCGGACGATACTCCGCAGCCGGGGCCATTGCGTTGGCGCGGGACAGCACGGGCGTGCGGCTGCGTTTGGCAGACGGGCGCTCGGCCGTCATCCCCCGGGAGGGCTTCGAAATGCCTTTCCGGCAGGCGATCGCGGCGCTCGCGGGGCATGGCGTCGCGTTCGACTCGAGCACAACGGGTCCAAGACCAAACATTCTGGAGAACCAAATTGTCTAGACTCTTGCTCGCAGGACTCCGGTGGCTGACCGCCCTCATCGTGGTGACGACGTTCGGCAGCGGGTTCGGGCTGGCGGATGAATGGACGGCCTACCGGATGGGAGACGTCACATTCGAAGCGCCGGCGGACTGGAAGGTCGCGCGCCAACAAAGGGACCGCACCTTCGTCCTGCAGAACCCGAAGCGCGATCTCGAGCTGAGCGTCCAATGGTGGTTCCAGGATGAGCCGATTCTCGGCTACGACGACATCAAGTCCCATAAGCGGGTAAAGGTGGCGGGCAAACCGGCTACCTATATTCATTCGGTCTTCCCGAACCGGCAGACCCTCAAGGTCGTGCTCGACGAAAAGCGCCCGGACGGCCGGAAATTGTTGCTGGTACTCGAGTCCACCGCAACCGGCCTGTCCGCCATCTCGCCGCTTTTCGATGATCTGCTGGCGCGCGTTCGTTTCGGCAAGTCATCGGCCGTATCATCAGACCGGCCGATGGTCGGCAAGCAAGCCGCGCAACAACAAGCCGAGAAAACACAAGCCGGGCAGCAACCATCCGGGCAGACGCCTGTCGGCGCCGCGGGAGCCGATACCGCCGTGCTGCATGACGCCGCAGGGCAGTTCGCGCTTCGTTATCCGGCGGGCTGGCGCAAGGGCGTCACGGAACGTGACGGCACCCGCATCGTGACTCTGTCGTCTCCCGACGGGAAGGCGCTCATCCTCGTTGCGGTGCTTACGGGAACGCCGGAGCGGGATCTGAAAGGGCGCGTCGAGGACTTCGAGAGTTTCTACTACGACAACTCCGTTCTGCCCGACAGCATCGAGGGCGACGGAGATCTCCGTATCGGCACCCTTGACGGCCGGTATGCCGACATGATCGCACAGATCCATCCGGTGGAAGGTGTGCGGCTCGCCTTCTCCGAGGGGCGGGCCTGGCTCTTCAAGTCCATCGACGACGATCGCGCCTACATCGCCGCCTTCTTGCATGCGCGCTCGGCCCCCGCCGCTTTGCAGGCGACACTGAATGACAGCGTCAAGAGCCTGCGCACGGGAGTGGATGCTGCTGCAATGCTGCAAAGCGGGCCGGCGCTGCCGGTTGTCGCACCGGGGCAGAAGCAAACACCGCTGTCGCCCCAGATGCGGGCGGTCGCCGGCCATATTGCAAATGACTGCGGGACCGTTGCGCTCGCCACTTGGAACCATCCGACGCTTGAAGTGATCCGCAAGCGCAAGCAAGCAAATCTCGTTTGGGCCATGTTGTGCCGCAACCGGAGCTACCCGGTTTACGGGATAAACTTCGATTATGACCCGCAAGGCCGCACGAGCGATTTCTTCAACCCGCTCTACGACGAGATGCTGAGTCGGAACCGGGATGCTCCCTTCTCCTTCGCGGTGCTTCGCGACAAGCTCATCGTCGATGTCACGCGGCCGGCCAAGGACGGCCTTTCGGTTAATATTCGCGAGGTGCCGGAGTTGGACGACGCGCCCGCAGATCGCGGCGGCGGCGTCAATCCGCACGGCGTCGAGGCGAAACCCGGCAGTCGACAAGTCACCGCAGCGCCCGAGCGCCCGGTGGCCGGTGCCGCCGTATCCGCCACGCAGCCGTACCTGCCTGCGCCGGAGGACGAGGAGGAGGTGCGTGTCTGGCTCGGTCCGGTCTCTTTCGAGCCGCCCTCCGGCTGGCAATTGCAACCCGACAATTCAGGACACTTGATGGCGATGGTCCGGCCCGATCCAGGGGCCGAGATCCTGGTGATCCTGTGGCCCGCGGAGCGTCCGATGCCGAGCACGGGCATCACGCGCATCGAGCACGTCGTCATCGCAGGTGCGCCCGCCACGCGTCTGCGCGAAAAATCCGGCCGGATCGACATCGACCACATCTTCTTGGATGAACCATTCGCCGACGGCTCGCGGCTTTCCGTCGCCTATCGCGCGACCGGCGAGCCACCCGAGGACGGAGCGCCGCTGTTCGAACTAGTCCTCGCCAGTCTCGACCGCAAACGGCCTGCGCCCGGGGGACCGACCCAGTGGATGTCCAAGGACGCGAGTGCTGTCGATCCCTTCGCGAACCTCGACACGGACGAACTCGAACTGAAGCCGCGGAAATGAGGTCCATCATGCAGCGTCATCATGCGCTCCGCGCCATAGCCTTGTTCGCTTGTGTTCTCTGGTTTGGCGCCGCCGGCGCGCAGCCGACGACTATTGCCCAGGATGCGAAGGCCGCCATCGCGTCCTATGCGAACGAGAAGGTCAAGGAAACCATCAAGGAGCAATCGCGCGCGGCGATCACGGCGCTCTACAAGAAGATTTACCGTTCGGGCGCAAACAAGACGCTGGTGCGGACGCTGGGGACGGTCGCGCTCTCGGCTGAGCAGATCGACACGCTCGCCGAGAACGCCGCCAACGCCGCAGTTCTGGGGGATCCCGAGGCCGTCAAGGCGGCCTCGGCCCAGGTCGCGGTGGCGTTGGGGCAGACGCTGACTAAAGGTCTCACCAACGCCGAGCTGCGCGGGCAGATGGGCGCGCTGCTCGGTGGCGCCGACAAGATCAACGAGATATCCGACGTCCTGGGCCAAGCGGCTGGCGGCGATCCGACGGCTGCCTATGAGCTTGCGGGGCGCACGCTGATCTCGATGACGCCGGCCGCTGCCGTGTTCACGGCAGCAGAGACCGCAGTCGGCGCAATGAAATATCTGCAAGGCAAGTTCGTCGATGGCAATATCGAGGAACTTTACCGGAAATATGCGCGCGGCGACGAACAGACGCGGGCCGATATCCGCGTGCAGCTCGAAACGGCGAGCCTTTACTCCTATATCGTTCGTGATCGTCGCATTAATCTCGTGCAGGAACGCGCCGATGCCATCGCCCAGGCGACCGCCGAGCCCGGCGACCGGGTGCGGGAGCGCCTCACGGCGGCCAGCGAAGGCGAGGTGGTGGACGATATTTTGCAAACCTTCGCGACGCGCGCCAATCAGGAACGAGCGGCGGCCGCGGTCGAGCAGACCCGCAAGCAGGCGGAGGCGGAAGCCGCCGCCATGATCGACGCGCTCGACGTTTCCGCGCGCAGCAAGTACGGCAAGGATTGGTCCAGCAAGATTTCCGTCAATCTTGAGAGCTTCACCCGGATCGTTCGGGACCGTCTGACGAAGGACGGCGTGCTCGATCCCTCTGATCCGCGCCATATCCGCGCGATGGCGCAACTCCTCTCAACGCGGCTCGTTCACGGTAAGGATTCGGAGGAGTATCGCAAGCAACTAGCGGGCTTCGAGGAGTACCGTCGCGTGCTGCAGGGCACCGCCATCGCCGCCGCACCGGAGGCTGCCGGATCGCATCCTTCGCCGCCCGCGGCGCGTTGCGCGCCCGGATCCGCGACCCGTGTGGAGGCCGATCGGCTCTGGGCGGAGACGGCCCGGCTAGGGAAAAGCAATGACTATGTCGTGGTCAAGAAGGGTCTCACCGCTCTTCAGCGGAGCATCGCCCTGTGCCCCGATCCGGCGCGGGCGCGAGCCGAGAAAGCGCTCCGCGACAAGTGGGTCAACGGCATGGTCCGCGAAATTGCGAACCGCATGAAGGCGTCGATGCCAAGCATCAAGACCGACCACCTTCAGAGGGTGCGATAACGACGAGGGCTAACCCGGATTTATCACGCAGCTCTCTGTGTCGTAGAGCCTGGAAGATGCCCCACCCATTCAATACTCTCGACTATGCCCAGATACTCCGGAAGCGGGCATACCGTAGCAGCAAGCGGAAACGCACACAGAAAAGCTACCGGAACGCCCCACTGATAGGCTCGCGTCGTAGGACCAAATCCGTCGATGTTGTGCTACCGTCTTCAGGTGGCTTGATCCGTCCTTGTCGTAAGAGCTCCTCCGCGCGTTCAGTTGAGACTGGCTTGCCGTAATGAAAGCCCTGAACCTTGCGCACCGATGACTTCGTGGTCAGGAACGTCCACTGCGCCTCCGTCTCAACTCCTTGGGCAATGACTTCGATATTTAGTTCTCGCGCGATGCAAACGATGGCTCGCACCGTCGCCGCGCTGCCCGCATCTCGCTCCGCTGCATTGATCATCGACTGTGGGATCTTGAGACGGTTCACGCGATAGGCCTTGAGATAGTCGAGCGTCGAATATTTCGTTCCAAAATCGTCTATCGATATCTTTATCCCGAGTTTTTGTAGCCGCGAGAGGACATCGCTCTGCGCCATCGCCGCCCTTGCAAGCAGGGATTCGGTGACATCGAACTGAAGTTCGCTTGGAGCAACACCCCATTTTTCCAGAGTTTCGGCGACGAATTTCACAAACTCGCTACCCGCCTTGGTCTGGACATGGGAGATGTTCAGAGCCAGCGTCCGCGGAGCGATGCCGCTTCCACGCCAGATGTTCATCTGCTTGCAGGCTCGGTCAATGGCCCATTGTCCGATCGCAGTGATGGCTCCGGACTTCTCCGCCGCGGATAGAAACGCGGATGGCCCGAGTAGCCCGCGCGTTGGATGATGCCAGCGAACGAGCGCCTCCATACCGACAATCGTGCCGGTGCCAAGTTCGACCTGCGGCTGATAATGCAATTCGAACTCATGACGGCTGATCGCCATACTCAATTCTTCCGTAACAGCCACTTGTTCGCGCACTTGGGCGTCGAGTTCTTCGGTATGGAAACGGTACTGATCGCGTCCCTCTTCCTTGGCACGATAAAGCGCAGCATCGGCCTGTGACAGCATTTCGTCCGGCATGACTATTTCGGAAGAATATGTGGAGATGCCGATGCTTGCGGCGATGCGCAGATCGTTGCCGTTTAGCATCACCGGCAAGGCCAAGGCCTTCCGAATCTTGGCCGCCAGGGCGCCGGCATCCGACCTGTCGCTCAGACCGAACTGCAATATGGCAAACTCGTCGCCGCCCAGGCGCGCGACGATATCCGACTCTCGAACGCAGGCCTTCAGCCGTTCGCCGACGGTGGTCAGGAGCTGATCGCCGACCGGATGGCCCAGCGTGTCGTTGATGTCCTTGAAGCGATCGATATCAAGAGACAGAAGCGCAAACGCCGATGCTCCGCGACGGGATGCGGCAAAAGTTTGTTGAAGGCGTTCTACAAACGTGGCGCGATTCGCCAATCCGGTGAGCGAGTCGGTGCGAGCGAGACGCCGAATTTTTTCCTCAGCAGCTTTGCGGTCGGCAATATCGAACAGCAGGCCTTCCAGTTCGATCAGGCGCCCCGCCGCGTCGCGGATCGGTGTATAGCGGTCTTCGACCCAACGATAGTCGCCGTGGCCCGTCAGCAGGCGAAATTCGGTCACGACGTGTTGAGCACCCTCTTCGAAGACCTGCGCCAGCGCTTCATTGAGGGCTACGGCGTCATCGGGATGGACGAGGCTTTTATACAGTTGTGGTGATGCCATGAGAACGGCCGGCTCGTGGCCGAACAGCTTAATGTTCTGCGACACGTAGGTCATCGGCAGATCCGGCGTGCCTCGGAGGCGGTATAGAATTGTCGGAGTGTTCTGTATAATTCGATTGGCGTTCGTAATTTCGTCGAAATAGCGCTCGCGGCGGATCGAATTTACGATTAGATCGCCCAGCATCTTTAGAATATCGATCTCAAATGTCCGCCATTCTCGCTCGGCTCCGCACGATTCGAGCGCGAGTTGTCCCCAATACTTGCCATCGATCATGATTGGTAAGAGCAGGATAGTCTTGGTCCCGAGACGTTCCAGCATAGCTCTCAAATCACCGCTGGTGTCGCGCAATTGGGATAATACGATCTTGCCTTTGAATAACGGAGCCTGCCATGCGATGATTTCAGGCGTCATCAGGTTTGGGTCGTCAAAGAACGTTTGATCGAGCTGAAACGCGACCTCCGGGTTCTGCCGAACAAACCGCAGGCTGGGCGCGATATTTGCGGAAATCGGACTATCGAGGATCGACATCCGGTCGATTTGGATCGTATTGCTCACCAGCTCAAGTGCCTTGCGCATTGCCTCGTCTAGCCTGGAGGCGGAGACGAACTCAGTGGCGCTGACCGCGACGGAATGCAGCAAGGCATCGCGTTGCCGCAGCGCCTCTTCCGCCTGCCGCCGAATCCGGCTGATGATAGATATCCCGATTTTGTCAGCGAGTTGGCGGGCAAAAGCGATCTCGTTCTGCGTCCAGTGATGGGCTTGATCGACGTGTTCAAAACACAGCAGGCCAAAGTTACGTCCAGAAGACTGGATCACGATATCCAGCATGGACGTAATCCGCAGCGGCTTGATATAGGGCTCGACGTATCCGGCTGTTCGCGGGTCGTTCAGCGGATCGTCGGCGTTCACAAATTTTGACGCTTTTAGAATTGCGATCTCGGCACCAAACTCTTTCTCGCTAAGCGTCATGCCGGACGAATGTCGGACTGGCGTCGCTTCGAAGAGGTCGATACAACGCAACTCGGTTTCTTCGTCGTTGAACAGCCAGACGTTTACGCGTTCGCAGCCGGTCGCGCGCGACGCTAGTTCCGTTAGCTTGCGCGCCAACGCTTCGACGTCGCCCGACAGTAATGCCTCGAACTGGCCCACCTGACCGACGATATCCGACTGCATCTGCATGCGGTTGAACTCGTCCCGAGCCAGCCGTTCAACGCTCTTGCGCTCGGTGATATCGGTGAGGATGCCCTCGATGGCGACCAGCCGGTGCTCCTCGTCGCGCACCGGGTATGCACGTCCTTCGAGCCAGGCATAGGAACCATCCGACTTGATAAAGCGGAATTCGATTAGCGAGGAATCCGTCTTGCCCTGTACGAGGGATACGATGTCGGCCGCGATGGCGGGATGCTGTTCGCTGCCGATGTACTGTAACCATTCGTTCGGCGACGCCAGTAATTCATCAGCCTGGTAGCCGTATCGACGGACATTCTGCGAGAGGTAGATCAGCTCGAAGGGCGGCTTCGGGCTCAGGCGGTAAAGGATCGTCGGACTTTTCTCGATGATGCGGTTGGCATCGGAGAGCTTCTGCAGGCCGCGCGTGTGGGTAACCGCCACGCCAACCAGCGCCGCCAGCGTCTTGAGCGTGTCGATCTCGCTCGGCGACCATTCGCGTTCGCTGCGGCAGTTATCGAAGCACAGGAAGCCCCACCATTGGCCCTCCACAAACACGGGAACCAGCATTGCCGATTTGACGCCGCCATATTCGAAAAATCCGCGCATCGCATCTTCGAAGTTCCGGGTGTGTCCGGCGATGGAATCGCCCCGCCGGAGCCGCGGCAACCATGACCCGAGGCCGACATCGGCCATAGTTCGGCCTCGTCCATCGCCAAACGCGGCAGGCGTCGATATGCCGGCTGCACTCCACAGCCGGTGGCCGATGATACGGGCCTCAACGATTGACGCGGCGGGATCGATTTCCAGCATATGCAATCGATCGACATTGGTTGCGTGACCAATCTGCTCCAGCACTTTCGGAATCGAGCACGTCAGGTCGCTCGTGCGCAGCAATTCTTCCGCGCTTCTGGCGATGGCTTCAAGCAGCATGCCGCGCTGATGGGATTCGAGCGATGCGAGCGATGCATTGCGCTTGCGAAGTGTCGCCTTGCCGTGCATGGGCCGTGCTCCCGATGTCGTATCCCCAATGGTCCAGCGCTATCGAATTCTGCTGACGATTGAACTGTGGATTGGTCGACAATTTGATCGAAAACTCGGCCGAGTGATTAACCACGGCACGTTCGAGTGCCCCGCCCTGAGGCGGTTCCGTTGAGAATGCCGCAGATTGTGCGCTGATGGGTTTTGGCGGGATCCTCGCGGGCGGATGCACGATCGGCCAAGGCATCGCCGCCGGGTCATTGATGGCGCTGTCATGACCGCTTGCGATCGGGGGCATGATGATCGGCGCCCGCATCGGCATCGCTTTGCTCGCCGAAGGAACGGTTAGTGAGTTGCTCGATCGTCACGTCTGGCGTCGTAAGATCTGACGGACTCTTGTTTGTGGCGGGCGGTCACCGGACGGTCACGTAGCGAAGTTCGCCGCCTGGCGAAAAATCGTATCAGGCCAAATTTATCGAATGACCTTCAAAAAGATGCGCTCCAAGGCCGGAAAACTTCTCTACGCATGCCATCGCAAGTTCACCGCAACACGACGACTCTCGTGCCGAAACTGACGCGTTCATACAGATCCATAATATCTTGATTGTACATGCGGATGCATCCATGGGACACGAACCCGCCGATCGAGCCGGGATTGTTGGTGCCATGGATTGCGTATTCGCCGCCACCGCTCAACGTCATCGCCGCGGCCCCCATCGGATTGCGCGGACTGCCGCCCGGTATGACATCCGGCACCCGGGTAGGGTCCCTTCTGATCGAGGGCGGCGCCAACCATCCCGGCTTGATGTATTTCCCGTCGATGTGGGCCACCCCCGCCCAAGCCATGCCTCGCTTGCCGACGCCCACCGGATAGCGGATCGCCTTGCCATCGCTGATAACGTAATAGAGGCGCCGCTCGTTCGTCTTAATGACGATCGTGCCAGCGGAATAGCCGCCAAAGCGGACGACGTCGCGGGCGCTGGACGACACAGGCGACAGTATCGCTGCGCTTACAAACGCAAAAAGACCCAGCAAAATGATACGCATGCTTTTTACTTAGCTCGATTCAGATGCGAGCGTGAAACCGCCTAAAATGCGGTAATCCTGTGTATAATATATCATATACCCGGTTCACGTCACAACCCGAAAATCCTTTGGGTTGATGACGCGAAAATTGTCGGTCACCAAATCGCGGGACCGCGACCAATTCCAAGGGGCTTTTTGACGCAGGAACCCAAGCGTCACATCGGCGAATTGGGCGCAAGTAAAGATACCGGACACAAGGTGGGAAGTTTGGCGACCCACGTCGCTTGAGCGATTCATGGTACGACCGCAGTACCACAGCATGACAGGCTCAAGGACGTAGCCGCGAAGAGCCGGCAGCGGCGATACAGTCGGTGCCATCATTAAAATGATGTTCGTTATCCGCTAAGTGCCACGAGCATTTTTGGCCCACCAGGGCAGCCACTACTCGCGCTCGCTCGCAGCTTCGCTTTTGAACGTCAGATACATGAGGGTTAGATACACCGCGGGCAAAGCTACGCCTACTTAATTGGCCGGCGGAGGCAGATAGCAGGGCCCCGCAACCCCATCCAACTTTTCAAGCGCACTTTCATCAATCTCAAGTCCCAGTCCGAAACCTGTCGGCGGCCGCATGTTCGAGCCAACAAGTTCAATAGGATTCGTCGCAAGTCGATCACGGAACGGGTTGACAGGCGCTAGATCAGCTTCATGAACAAGTCCGTTGGGGATTGAAGCCAGAAGATGAAGGTTGGCCGCAGCACTGAGCACGCTCTGACTCGTGTGCGGGGCCACCATTACGTGATAAGCAGCAGCCATATCGGCAATCTTCTTAACTTCGGTGATGCCGCCTGCCTTCGTGCAGTCCGCTTGCACGATATCGATCGCCCTTTCGCGCAACAGTTCGCGAAATGCCTGCTTGGTAAAGTGGTTCTCGCCGGCAGCAAGGGGGGTTGACGTATAGCGACGCATCGCTTTGTACCCCTCGATGTTGTCCGGGGTGAAGGGTTCTTCCAACCACCAAACGTTATACTTTTCGCAGTAACGCGCGACCGCCTGCACATCAAGGATCGAATAGCGCGTCGCGGCGTCCACGGCGATTTTCAGCCCGTCGCCGAACACCCTTCGAATATGCCCCACCCGCTCTGCATCGATCCGCGTATCCTGTCCAACGCGCAGCTTGATTCCCTTATAACCCTTGTCGACGTACCGTTTCACCTCCTGCTCCAGTGATTCGAGCGGCTGAAAGCCCAACGAAAGGCCGCCGGCATACGCTTCGGTTTCCCTCCATTTGCCCCCCAACAGCGCGCACACCGGCTGCTTCAACAACTTCCCGGCAAGGTCAAAAAGCGCGATATCGATACCGCTGGCGGCAATAACAGCCGCTGTACCCGTTCCGTGAGTCTGAATCTGAGACCGATAAATTCGGTCATACACCCCTTCACGGTCTAAACAGTCCATCCCGACCAACAGAGGAGCAAGACTGTAGTTCACAATTTCCGCGATGGCGGTGGGCGCCATGGCGTGATGACTTTCGCCATAGCCTGTCGTTCCATCCTCGGCGACCACCTTCACAAGGACGAGATCCCGCTTAACGTTCTTGCCGACTCCAAAGCTAAGGGCCGTCTTATCGAAGACGTAAGAAAAGGCGGTCGCTGTAACTTTTTCAATCCGCATACGCCGCTTCCTTATCGATACACGATGTCGCGCAGCAGCAGCGACACTACAGGAACGTAACTGATGATCAGCAGGCAAATCAGTACAGTGAGCACAAACGGCAGCAGATACCGGACAATCTGCAGTACGGACACGTTCGCAACTTGGCAGGCCGCGAAGAGGTTGACGCCGAAAGGCGGCGTTACCATTCCAAGCGCCAAGTTCACGATAATGACAATCCCGA
Source organism: Pseudolabrys sp. (assembly GCA_030651965.1). Lineage (GTDB taxonomy): Bacteria > Pseudomonadota > Alphaproteobacteria > Rhizobiales > Xanthobacteraceae > Pseudolabrys. The sequence goes on from JAUSBQ010000358.1 coordinate 11,030, forward strand.
AATGGATTGGGTCGATGCCGAAGTTGACGGCTACCGGCGTCAGTAAGGGGCCGAGGACCAAAATGGCCGCCCCGGTTTCAATGAACATGCCGACAATGAACAGCGCGACGTTCACGCTAAGAAGATAGCCCGCCGGGCTGTCGAAGGAATTGTTCAGCCACGCACCGAGCTGCGCCGGCAAGCCCGCCCGGTTGATCAAATAGCTCAAGAACGCGGCGGTCGCCACCAGGAGCAAGATTGCCGCTGCTGAGATCGAAGAGCGTCGAAATGCAACATAAATCTCCCGCATGCCCAATTCGCGATAAACCAACGTGCCAACCAAAAGCGCATAGACGACGGCCACCGCTGAGGCCTCGGTGGGAGTGAATGCTCCGCTGTAAATTCCCCCAAGAATGATGACCGGAAGGCCCAGCGCCGCCGCCGCCCGGCGGGTAGCCTGGCCGACGCTCAGGCGATCATGCCCGTCGTTTTGACCATAGCCGTTGCGCTTGCAGATAAACCAGGTGACCAGCATTAGAGCGAAACCGATCAGAAGCCCGGGTCCGACGCCCGCAATGAAAAGCTCTCCAATCGACAGCTCCGCAGAAACTCCGAGCAAGATCATTGGAATTGAGGGAGGGATAATTACGCCCAACTCGGCGGTTACCGCCATAAGGGCTGCAGCGAAAGGCGCCGGATACCCGTGACGCACCATTGCAGGGATCAGGATAGAGCCGATCGCGAAGACAGTGGCAATGCTCGATCCCGACACGGCCGCGAAGATCATGCAGGTCAGAACGCAGGTGAGCGCGAGCCCGCCGGTAAATCCTCCGACGATCGATTTGGCGAGGTCGACCAGACGACTGGAGATTCCCCCCGTCTCCATCAGGTTGCCTGCCAAAATAAAGAATGGAATCGCTGCAAGCGGATACTTATCCAGCCCGATCAGTATCTGCTGGGGCACAACGAGCAACGACAGTCTGGTATCACCGGCGACAAACGCGGCACCAGTCAGGCCAAGCGCCACCGCCACCGGTACTGACATCACGAGGAGCGCAAGCATGGTTCCGATCAGAATAGACGGAGGCATGATTCAATCCATCACACGGGTTGACTTTTGGCCAGGGCGCTCGCTCCAGACACGAATAAATGCAAGGAGCGCGAGCAGCACCGCCATTGCGCCGCCAACAGGCAGCGCGCCGTATGACCACGCAATCGAGATTTCAAGTCCGGCAAGGTTCTGAAAACGAACACGCTCGGCTATCTGGTAACCGGTCCATGCGAGGAGGAGGAAGAAGGAAGCGCTGAAGGCCAGCCCGACAAGCTGGAAGAACTTTCCAAAGCGGCCACCGCCGACGCTTCGTAGCACATCGAAAGCGACTAACCCCCCCCGCTCTAACGGCTAGCGCCGCGCCGAGGCAAACCATCCACACAAGAAGAACGCGCGTGAGCGCTTCAGTCCAGGAGGCAGGCTGATGAAGCACAAATCGCGTCAGGACTTGGAAGGCCCCGAGGCCGGCCGCGGCGGCAAGCAACGCCGCGACCACGCCTTCGAGGACCCAAGCAATATACCGATCTGCGGTGAGCAGTCGCTTCAACATTTAACTCACTTAGTGTTACGAATCGACTCGATCAGGTCTTTGCCGAAACGCTTTTCGAACTCCGCATTCGCGGGGTTCAACGCCTTCGCGAAAGCATCGGTATCCGAAACCTTAACGACTTCCATGCCCGCTGCGCCGAGGGCGGTTACCGTTTCGTCTTCCAACGCCCGCACACGCTTGCGCAACGCTTCACCCGCCACGCGCGCCGCATCGCCGACGATTTTGCGGTCCGCCTCGTTGAGCTTCGCCCAGATCACCGGGGACGCGAGGATTGGCGTTACGATGAAACGATGGCCGGTGAGAGAGAGATACTTTGCCGCCTGGAAGAAACGTCCCGACTGAACAGTCGTTGACGGATTATCCATGCCATCCACAACGCCCTGCTGGAGCGCACCGAACAGTTCCGGAAATGCCATTGGGGTCGGAAGCGCGCCCAACGTACGGAACGTGATCAGATGGATCTCATTTTCCTGTGTGCGGATCTTCATGCCCTTCAGATCTTCCGGCTTCGTGATTCCGCGCTTATTGGTAACAAGATGCACCGGGCCGAGATAGCCGAAACCGAGGCTGACGAAGTTGCGCTCGCTAATCTTCCGCCGCAACCCCTCACCCACCGGTCCGTCGAGTACCGCGTTCGCGTGATCGAACCCTCGAATGAGGAATGGGACTTCGAATATTCCCGCCTCTTTGACGAAATTTGCCAGCGGCGCCGGAGAAGTAAAGTTCAGGTCGAGCGTTCCGATCTGCAGGCTTTCCAGCATTTCGCGCTCGCCGCCGAGCTGGCTTGCCGGAAAGACTTCGATCGCGAGGCGCCCGCCGCTTTTCTCTTTTACTTCATCAGCGAAAATCTTGGCGGCATATCCGTAAGGCGAAGTCGCCGCCGTTGCGAAACCGAGCTTAAGGGTTGTCGTTTGAGCAACAGCGCCGACCACGCTCAAGGCCAACGCAAAGCCAGTCGCTACCAACACTTTGGAAACACTCATCACCACTCTCCCTGTTAACTTCCCGACCGCACCTCGCTGTCGGGCGTTGCTACCTTCCCAGCCTTATGATCGATCTTTCATATTTGCGTAGGAAGCTTCGTAGTCGCGTGCAGCAGCCTCACGAGTGACTAAGCCGAGCTCGATATCAGCGGCCAGCGCCGCAGGATCGCGTTCGTCCGGATTGCCGAAACCACCGCCCCCAGGCAGTTCTAGATGAACACGCTCGCCTGCTTGCAGCACACTTCGCCCCTTCGGCGTGAGGTGGCGGCCCTTTTCGCCGACCACCACGCCGCCCGCACCGTTTCGACCGGCCTCCGTGCCTCGCGGCGCGTCTTTGATGCGGTCGTACATGGCTGAGAGTGTTACGGAGCCAGCGGCACTCACTTCGAATTCGATGGTTTGGCCGAGGCCGCCTCGATAGCGACCCGCCCCACCAGAATCCGGCCGCAATTCACGCTTGCGAAACAGCACTGGGGATACGGACTCTATGATTTCAGTCGATACGTTTTGGATGCCGCTCGGAAAAGACGTCGTCGAGAGCCCATCCTTATTATGCCGCGCGCCCATCCCGCCC
>JAUSBQ010000372.1 GCA_030651965.1 Pseudolabrys sp.
CCTTGATGAGACATAGCTATTTTGAGACGGCGGGTGCCGTATGTATTCCGGCTTTTTTCAAATGCTTTTTTTACAATATCGCTGAGCTGCTCATCTTCCCGCTCCCTGAGTGAAGGAACTCGATGCAGCCAGCCATAGTAAAGTGGTGACGCAGCGCAATACGGAGCAAAAACCTGCACCAAATCATCCTTGGAGAGACATGCCTATCGGTAAGCCTGCCAATGATGGCTGGTGTGCAACTTTGTAGCAAGGAAAAAACGGGATAAAACGGACATTTCTACTTGGCAGAAAAGCGGACATTTCTATTTGGCGTTGACAAATATCTGGAGCAAGAAAATCTCTTCCTAAGAGGCTAATTTAATGGTGATTATGCCCACCTCCTTGATTGTCGTCATGCTTGTCATGATCCATCTTCATAGCATTAAGTTGTTTTTTCTGATCTTCCGATAAAATAGCATGTATCGCATGACGCTCCTTGACATGGTGCTCGACCATTGCATTAAAATCATCCGTATGATCCTTACCAAGTTTACGTAACTGGGCATCACTTGTACTGGGCTTCATACTTTCCTTTTTGAATGCCTTCATGCTTTTTTTCAATTTTTCCTTGAGTTGCTCATGTTCTTGTTCGTGCTTCAGATGCAAACGAACGATTTTCCCTAGTTGCTCGTCGTTCAGTTTCAACGCATTCGCGTGAGAGATGATCATATGTGCATAATCATGGTCGCCACTCTTTTTGTCGCCGTGCTTACCGCCTTCTCCTTTATCCTTGCCACGGTCACCATGTTCACTTTCCTTGTCTTGGCCATGCTGATGGGCCTGTGCTAGCATGAAGTTTTTGTCCAAATTTTGAGAGCTTTCAGCTACTGAGATAGTTGGTGCGATACAGATAGTAAAAATGAATGCAGAACTAACAACAGTAGAAATTATGGATTTTGTATCAATCATGATTGTTTCTCCTAAATAGTTAAAAAACATTTTTAATAAATAGCGTAAGCTATATTTTCTGTTACTTGAAGATTACTGGAGAGCTATATGCCCGGTTTAATCCTATTTTTTCGTAAACTTTACTAGTGGACAGAAGGCGCTAAAAAATACTTGCAAAATATTTTCTTCGACAATAGTAGTCAGTCATAACTCGTAAATACAATTTGTTAAATTGCATTTATTGGTATTTTGAAATAAGCAATACCATTTTCTTCTACCGGAGGCATCTTCCCCGCTCGCACATTGGTTTGAATCGAGGGCATTAGCAAAGTGGGCGCTTCCAGTGTCTTATCGCGTGCGGTACGCATAGCAACAAATTCATCTTCACTGATGTCGTCACGGACATGAATATTGTGCGCACGTTGTTCTTCTACCGTGCTTTGCCACTGAACCGCACGATCTGTCGGTGGATAATCGTGACACATGAATAATCTGGTTTTTGGTGGAAATGCTAGTAGCTTACGTATAGACCGGAATAACTGACGAGCATCGCCACCTGGGAAATCCGCGCGTGCTGTACCGACATCTGGCATAAAAAGAGTGTCGCCTACAAATATAGCATCAACGAATTGATAAGCCAGATCTGCGGGCGTATGGCCGGATGCTGAAATAGCTTTTGCGCTTAGTTTGCCAACCTGGAATATCTCACCATCAGTGAGTAGATGATCAAAATGACCGCCATTGGGGACGAATTCATCACCTAGATTAAATATCTTCTTGAAGGTTTTCTGTACCGCAGGAATTCCATTTCCAATTGCTATTTTCCCGCCTAGTTGACTTTTGAGATAGTGGGCTGATGAAAGATGGTCGGCATGCGCATGTGTCTCAAGAATCCATTCAACAGTCAAATGCTGGTTTTTAATAAACTGGATTAACTTATCCGCAAATTGGGTATTTGTCCTGCCTGATTTTGGGTCGTAGTCAAGAACAGGGTCTATGATGGCGCACTTTCCGCCCACTTCATCATAAATTACATAACTAACTGTCCATGTGGCTGTATCAAAGAATGTTTCTATATTTGGTTTCATTTTGATTTCCTTTCCTTTCCTTTAGTAGCAAACTGTTTTATTTATATGCTTAAATTTGACATTATTATATCTATAGATATATCATGTGTCAATTAATTATTAATTATGCAAATAATTACCATGAAAACGCAATTCGATTTTCCAGATATTTCAACCATACGCGAATCTGCTTCAATGGCATGCGGAATATTGAAAGTGTTGGCAAATGAAGATCGACTGCTTATTTTGTGTCAGCTTAGTCAGGGAGCCAGGAATGTTGGTGAATTGGAGGAATTGTTAAGAATTCAACAGCCAACACTTTCACAACAACTTACGGTACTGCGTGAAGAAAAGCTTGTGATGACTGAACGTAAAGGAAAATTCATTTATTACAGTCTGGCAAGCCTGGAAGCAACCCAAATTATTAAAACTTTATTTAGCCTTTATTGTAAAGGTGACTAGGAGGTAGTAATGAGTATAAACTTGACCAAATTAGATGAGAAATTATCTGTAACAGGTCAAATTAGTATAGATGACCTGCATGAGATTGCTGCGTCTGGTTATAAAGCTATTATTTGTAACCGCCCAGACTTCGAAGGAGGTGTGGAGCAACCAACCAGTGAGCAGCTAGAAGAATTAGCAAAATCCCTGGGTATTGTTTTTGTATATTTGCCTGTGGAGATAGGTGGTATTTCTGCTGAACATGGCGAGAAATTCAAGGAACTTGTTGATGCGTTGCCAGGGCCAATTCTTGCATTTTGTGGCTCAGGGAAACGCGCAACCGCCTTGCATGGCTTGACAAAAAGTGGTGCATCAGCTGATCAGCACCCGGTGTTCGATGCGTGTAATTGGGGCAATGCCTTTGATGTCGTTGTAATTGGTGGTGGTTCAGCTGGCATTGGTGTAACAGCAAGTCTATTGAAACGACGGCCTTCTCTGCGTATCGCAATTATTGAACCCAGTGATAAACATTATTATCAACCTGCCTGGACGCTTGTCGGGAGCGGCGCCTACGATATAGCTGCGACCGTACGTAATATGTCAGAAGTTATCCCGCCTCATGCAGAGTGGATTCAGGCGGCAGCAGCCAGTTTTGATCCAGAGAAAAATATGGTGAAGTTGAAGGATGGCCGTTCGATTGGTTATATGCAATTAATCGTTTGCCCAGGCATTCGTTTGGCATGGGAAAAAATTGAAGGATTGGAGGCAACACTGGGTAAAAATGGAGTGACGTCAAACTATGCTTATGATCTTGCACCGTACACTTGGTCATTGGTCGAAAATCTAAAATCGGGTAAAGCATTATTTACTCAGCCCCCAATGCCGATTAAATGTGCCGGTGCACCCCAGAAGGCGATGTATCTTTCATGCGATCATTGGCTGCAAAATCGTAACCTGGACAAGATTGATGTCGAGTTTAACACTGCGGGTGCAGTACTTTTTGGCGTGGCTGATTTTGTGCCCGCCTTAATGCAATATGTGAAGCGCTATAGCGCAAAACTGGTGTTTAATTCTAATCTGGTGAGCGTAGACGGTGTTAACAAAATCGCCAGTTTCGAGATTAAAGATGGCGAGGGGAATGTTACCCGTGTTGAAAAACCTTTTGATATGTTGCACGTAACACCACCTCAAATGGCACCTGATTTCCTTCGTAATAGCGCCTTGGCAGATGCAAGTGGTTTTTGTGAAGTTAATCAAAAAACACTACAACATCCGCGTTATCCGAATATCTTTTCACTGGGGGACGCTTGTTCATCTCCAAATGCAAAAACTGCTGCGGCTATCAGGAAACAAATTGTAGTAGTTGCTGAGAATATTCTGGCAGAAAAAGAAGACAGGGATTTATCGACGATATATGATGGATATGGCGCATGCCCACTTACAGTGGAAAATGGGAAAGTCATTTTAGCTGAGTTTGGCTTTGGCGGAAAATTACTGCCATCTTTGCCGCTTAAACCTACTGTACCCAGTACGATTGCCTGGCTTCTCAAAGCCAAATTTTTCCCCTGGCTCTATTGGAACGGTATGCTGAAAGGTCGAGAATGGTTGGCTCGACCCGGCAAATCACATTGAGTGCCTGGATATGATGGAAACTCAGATAATCAGTTTTCTGCTCGGTTCATTCACAGGTATCGTGCTTGCGCTTACGGGCGCTGGAGGAGCCATTATTGCAGTACCATTACTTATTTTTGGTTTGCACCTTGCTGTTGCAGAAGCTGCACCCATTGCATTACTTGCTGTCTGCCTGTCGGCGACAATCGGTGCATCGCTTGCGCTGTTGCAAAGAAAAGTAAGGTATCGGGCAGCTGGATTTATCGCACTTACCGGTGCAGTTGTTTCGCCAATTGGCGTATGGTTGGCGCAAAAATTACCCAATACGCCATTGACATTATTGTTTGCAATGGTTCTTATGTATGTTGCTTTTGATATGTTTCGCCAGAGTGGCAGTGAGCAAACAGAAGCATCAGTGACGCGTTCCTTTGCGGCACCTTGTTTACTTGATTCACCTGGTGGCCGCTTGATCTGGACATGGCCTTGCGTCAGGGCATTAGCTTTGTCGGGTTTGACTGCGGGTTCTTTGTCTGGTTTGCTGGGAGTGGGCGGTGGTTTTGTGGTTGTGCCTGCACTGAAAAAAGTAACCAATCTTGAAATGCAAGCTATTCTCGCTACTTCACTGGCCGTTATTGCGCTAATTGCCGCAATTGGCGTGACCTCCTCCGCATTTATGGGCGGGATGAACTGGTTAATTGCGATTCCTTTTGCTGGTGGAGCAATAGCAGGTATGCTACTTGGCCGCCTTTTCGCCAATCGCTTTGCCGGACCAAAGCTGCAACAAGGTTTTGCTGTGTTGGCGGTCTGTGTATCGGTTGGCATGGTCATTAAAGTGATATTAGCTGCTGGTATTTTCTGAAAAATACATTGCTTGGCAAAAATAAGGGGCTTGGTAGGCCATCGTTATGATAAACCTAAATTCCTCTGTTATAGAGTCGGCCATTAAACAGTTCTGTTTTTCATAGCAGAAAAGGCCGGAATACGGAGATACTAATAAATCGAGAACTTTGCACGGCCAGGGTGATTTTTAGGTGTAGGTGATGATATAATAATGTTTTTAATCATATTGTTGAGTTAATTGATATGAGTTTTTCAGAGCTTGATGTCACCCGCCGCACTCGCAAAGGAAATTTTCTCAATAAAATCGATTACCTGATTGATTGGACACCGATAGAAAAAGCAATCGCTGAACATTATGCCCCCACATATGATGCCGCAGTTTAAAGCAAGACTGGGAGGAGGATTACCAGTTATGTTTGTTGGTGATTATCGGTTCCGATGAAACGGGGCGCAAAGAATTACTGGCGTTGTCTGACGGTTACCGTGAGTCGGCTGCGAGCTGGGAGGAAGTATTAACTGACTTGAAACAGCGTGGTCTCAAGAACGCACCTAAATTGGCTATCGGTGATGGCTCTCTTGGATTCTGGAAAGCGGTCACCAAGCTCTGGCCAGAAACCGATCAGCAGCGCTGCTGGGTGCATAAGACCGCCAATGTATGATGTGTCAACACTTTTCTGGACACAAGGTTAAACAGCATTTTGCAGCAACTCGAAGTCAACGGGCGATATATATCCATTAGCTGAATGTAATCGCTCCCGGTTGTAAAACACTTCGATATATTCAAACACAGCCTGTTT